>NZ_CP038436.1:1222880-1528600 GCF_004683965.1 Nocardioides seonyuensis | reverse complement strand
CACCTTGCCGTCGTACGACGACAGGTCGGCCTCGGTGCCGTCGATCGCGGTGGCCTTGAAGTCGCTGAGTGAGGTCATGCGACCAAGCCTGACAGGTGACGGCCACCGGTGATCCGGGCGTCCGCCGGTGAGCCTTGCGCCCGTGGGTACAGCCCCCCAGCACCGGGAGCACCCGCTGCACCCCGATGAGAGGAACCAGCATGTCTTTGTGGGACAAGATCAAGGACGCCGTCACCACCGACGACGCGGAGGCCGCCGAGGAGGCGCGCCAGGAGGCCGAGGCCGCCCAGGCAGAGGCCGACAAGGCCAAGGTCGAGGCCCAGGCCCGCGCCGACGAGGCGCGCCGCAAGGCTGACGAGGCAGCCGAGAAGGCCGGTCTCCCGACAGCCAGCGACGAGGAGAAGGCCCAGGCCGACCAGGCCCGCAAGGACGCCGAGGCCGAGGCCGTCAAGGCTCAGGAGGAGGCCCAGGAGGCCGACCGCAAGGCCGACGAGCGCGCCCAGAAGGCGATCGAGAAGGCCAACAAGCGTCGCGAGAAGCGTCAGGAGGAGCGCCAGGAGGCGCGGGAGGAGCGCCGCGAGGAGCGGCAGGATGCCCGGCAGGAGGCGCGCCGCGAGGCGAACGAGCCCGACACCTACACGGTGAAGTCGGGGGACACGCTCTCCGAGATCGGCGCCCGTTTCGGGGTCGACTGGCGCGAGATCGCCCGGGTCAACAACATCGAGAATCCCGACCTGATCCACCCGGGGCAGAAGTTCACGATCCCCAAGCGCTGACCTTGGCGCGGCGGGAACGCCGCGCGTGATCAGCCGAGGGGGACGCTGAGCGCGATCTGGTGGAGGTAGGCCTCGCGGGTGTCGGTCCCGCGGCCCGCCTCCGCCGCGTGCTGCCGCGCGAGCTGCTTGCTCGCCCGCAGCGACGCCCGGGCGAAGCCGATGTCCCGGGTGTACGCGTCCTCGGCCAGGAAGGTCCGCCAGGTGGCGGCGAGGCCCGTCTCGGTCGCCGCGATCGCCAGCTGTGCCTCGCGGGCTGCCTTGATCCCGGCGACGCGAGCTTCATGACGCGTCGCGGCGAGCCTGAGCTCGGCGGCGCGCTTCTTCCTCACCTGGGCCTTGCTGAGCGGCTTGGCGAGTCGCGTGGTCGTCCACGCCTGGCTGTAGAGGTCGATGCGGTACGTCGAGAGCTCGAGCGTGGCGTCGTGGCCGGCGAGGCCCGCGAGGGCCGGCGGCAGGAACTCCGCGTCCTCGGGGGAGATGCGCTCCGTCTCCGTGACCGCCATGACCTGGGCCATGACCTGCGAGCGGCCGGTGGCTCCGCCCAGGCCGGACATCGCATCGTTGAGGGGAAGGACCTCACCGGTGTCGAGGACGACGCGGCCGTCGGTGCGGGAGAGGTAGCCGACGGAGTGGTCGCTCGATCGGCGTGCCTTCCGCGGCACCTTGGCGCCGACGGTCCTGGTGACGACGCACCGATCGGCCGAGCCCGCGACGCTGTACACCCAGGCGCTGGCCTTCGAGGTGAGCCCACCCGACGACTCCGCCGCCGACGCCGAGGACACCTGCGTCATCGCAGCGGCGTTCGCCAGGCCGGCGTCGGTGCACTCCTTGACGTGCGAGGACGGTACCGCGGCGCTCCCTGCCGTCGCGGGAGCGGCAACAACCGTGGCGGAGCCGGCGACCAGGGCCACGACGGGCAGCACGGCACGGAGCGGGAGAGGCTTCAGCATGCGCGGAGTCTGGCAGTCCACACGCGCCTCCGTGCGCCGAATGGACGAAGGCCTCGGACGGATGTCGGATCAGCGGACGACCTTCACGTTGAAACGGGCGGTGCCGAGCGAGCCCATGAGCCGCAACCAGAGCGGGAGCCACATCTCGGCTCCCCGGGCAGTCTCGAGGCCACCGAGGTCGATGACGTCGCCGTGGCCGAAGCCCTCCAACAGCTCCACCACGGTGGCCTTGGCGGCGGCGTCGTCGCCCGAGACGAAGACGGTGCTGGACTCCCCCAGTGACTGCGGCTCCACCATGAGCGAGGCGGTGAGTGTGTTGAGGCTCTTGACGACCCGGGCCTCCGGGAACGCACGCTGGACCTGCTCAGCCAGTGAGTCGGTGTCCTTGACCGCGAGGGTGGGCGGGAAGCCCGCAGAGAAGTCCAGGGGGTTCGAGACGTCGAGGAGCACCTTCCCGGCGAGGTTGTCCGCACCGGCGAGGCCGAGCACGTCGAGCGTGGCCGCACCCGAGGAGGCGTTGACCACGACCTCCGAGCGGGACGCAGCATCCGCGAACGTCGCCAGCTCGATGTCGGGACGGGCGCTGAGCCAGGCCGAGAACGGTGCGTCGCCCATCTGGTCCGGCTCGACGCGGGCCAGTGTCGCTCCCGGGTCACGGGTCCCGACCACGACGTCGTGCCCGAGCGCGGCCAGACGGCCGGCGAGTGCTTGACCGACCGTGCCGGTGCCGAGAACAGCGATGTTCGTCATGCTGGGTCCTGGAGGGTGGGAGATGGTGGGCAGACCAGTCTCTCCCCGGATCAGCGCTCCCGGTAGGCCCTCACCGCGGCGTTGATCGTGGGATAGCTGTGCAGCGCGCCTTCAGGCTCCAGCAGCTCGGCCGCGCGCAGGCGGCGTACGACGTCGACGTGGGCGCGGGCGACCGACACCCGGTGCAGCCCGAGGTGCTGGAGGCGTTCGACGAAGTCGGCGAGCGCGTCGAGGGCAGTGGCGTCGAGCGATCCGATGCCCTCGAAGTCCAGCACCAGCCACTCCTCGCGACCAGGGTTGGACTCGAGCACCTCCTCCACCCGGGCGCGGAACCGGTCGGCGTTGAGGAAGAACAGCGGTGCGTCGAAGCGGTAGACGAGCAGGCCCGGCTCCGCCGTCGCCTCGGGATAGGCGTCGACCTCCACCCAGCCGTCGAGTCCGGGCAGGTCACCCAACACGGCGTCGTGGGGACGCGCGATGCGGCCCAGCGCCACGAGGACCGACAGGGTGACCGCGACCAGGACGCCGACGAGCACGTCGAAGACGATGACCCCGAGGGCGGCCACCGCAGCGAGCAGAGCCTCCTGGCGGCTCACCCGCCACAGGCTCCGGTAGCCCGGCACGTCGATGATGGAGAGCGCTGCGGCGATGATCACCGCCGCGAGGGCCGTGCGCGGGATCTGGCCCAGCACGGGGCTGAGCACGACGAGCGTGGCCACCACGAGCGCCGCCGCGACCAGCGAGACGAGCTGGGTGCGACTGCCGAGGGCAGCGGGTACGGCAGTGCGGCTGGCGCTGGAGGAGACCGGGAAGCCCTGCGACACCCCGGCTCCGAGGTTGGTCAGCCCGAGCGCGAGCAGCTCCTGGTTGGGGTCGATGCGATAGCCGTGGCGCGCGGCGATCGAGCGCGCGGTCAGGACGTTGTCGGTGAAGCCGACGAGGAGGATGCCGGCCGCCACGGGGAGCAGCGCCACGAAGTCGTCGAGCGTGACGTGCGGGAGCGCCGGGGTCGGCAGCCCCTCGGGGATGTCGCCGACGACGGCGACGACCGGCTCAGCGCCCGGGAGCGCCCACACGAGAAGGGTCGCCGCTGCGACCCCGATCAGTGACCCCGGCACGGCGGGGCTGCGCCAGCGCACCACCATGATCAGCGCCAGCGTCGCTCCGCCGAGCCCGAGGGTCACCGGGTCGACGGCGCCGACCTCTCGGGCCAGCTCCGCGACACGGGGGAAGAAGCGGTCGGCCGCGATCGGGGCCCCGGTGAACGCGGAGATCTGGCTGCTCAGCAGGGTCAGCCCGACCCCGGTGATGTAGCCGACGAGCACCGGCTTGGACAGGACGGAGGCGATGAAGCCCAGCCGGGCCGCAGCCCCGAGCACGCCCAGCGCACCCACGAGCAGGGCCAGCGCCGCCATCAGGGTGACGTAGCGAGAGCCGTCCCCCGCAGCCAGGGCGCCGACGCCGGTCGCCGCCAGGATCGCCGTACCCGGCTCGGGTCCCACACCGAGGTGGCGGCTGGTGCCGACGACGGCGTAGATGACGAGCGGGGCGACGACGGCGTAGAAGCCGTACTCCGGCGGCATGCCCGCCAGCTCGGCGTAGGCCATGGACTGGGGGATGAGCATCGCACCGACCGTCAGTCCGGCCACCAGGTCAGGTCGCAGCCAGCTGCGTTCGTAGCCGCGGAGCACGCCCACGCCCGGCAGCAGTGCGGCCAGCCGCGTCGTGGCGCTCACGTGCCGAGGCTATCGGTGCGGGAGCAGCTCAGGAGCCGGTCTCCCAGACGCGGATCCAGTCGACGTACATGTGCTGCGGGAGCTGCCTGCCCTTCATCTTCGGTATCTCGTAGTCCGAGGAGAGCAGGCTCAGGATGGGGAACTGCGGGACGCTGGAGATGCCGCCGCTGATGCGGGTGGTCTCCTTGCCGTCGATGCGGAAGATCAGGGTCTGTGGTGTCCACTCCACCGAGAACACGTGGTAGTTCTTCGACCAGCCGTCACGCTTGTTCCTGAGGAACGACCGGATGTCCGTGATCCGAGCCCCGGTCTTGACGACCCGGCTGCCCTCGTAGCGGTGGATGAAGGTGGTCAGACCGCCCTTGCGGTGGTTGTCGCCGAAGTACTCGATGACGTCGATCTCATGACCGGTGCCGCCGGGATACATGCCTCCCACCGCCTGCATCCAGAAGCTGCCGTGCTGCCCGCGCGTGCGGTGGAACTTCATGCGCGCCGCGGCGATGCCGTACTTGAACGAGAAGGCGCCTTCGGTGCCGATGTGGCCGTTGAGGCGGTGGGCGTACCTGCCGGCGAACTCATCGCGGACGCGGACCTTGCACCTGGTGGTCTGGCTGCGGTCCTTCATGACGCTGAGCCGCACGGCACCGTCGCCGACCTCGACCGCCTTCGGGTCGCCCCTGGAGCACCGGCGAAGGCTCTTGACGTCGAAGTGCTGCCCGCGGTGGTGCCACGTGGGAGAGAGCGCGGAGCCGGTGAACTCGTCGGTCCAGGTCGGGGACAGCCAGCGCGCGGTGCTGACGGTGTCGCTCGTGATCGCCTCGAGGCCCTCGAAGGCAGCGGCCCTGACACGGTAGGTCAGCGGCCGACCACTGCTGGTGGCAGGAGCGGCGAACTGGGCGCGGCCCTTGGCGTTCTGCCGGACCGTGGCCACGGACTCCCAGTGGGAGTCGCGCTCGACCTCGAGCCTGACCTTCCGACCGGCCTCGACCGGCCTGATGGTGGCCGTGATGGCCGCCTTCGCTGCGTCGGGGCTGGCGACCCGGGCACCCTGCTGGACGATCTGCGGCAGCGCCTGCAGGTGTACCCACTGCGTGGCGGTGGTGCGTAAGGATGCGCTCGCCGCTCCTCCTTCAGCGCTCTCGGTGGCCGAGTGGGACGGGAGTCCGAGCAGCAGGGATGCGGGCAGCACCAGAGCGAGGGCGCTGCCTGCGAGTACGCGACGTGGGGACATGGGCCGGCTTTCCGGGTCGTGGATGCGGTGTGCAGGGCCAGCAGCCTCGCCCCGACGTGACGCGGCGAGGACACTCGGCTGCCGTCATTCCCGGGTATGACGCCGCAACCGCCGTCTTAGTTGCCCCAGCATGTAGAGGTGTGCCCACCCGACGACTCCGCGGACGGCCCGAAATCGACGAAGCCCCGGATCATCGATCCGGGGCCTTCATCTGTGCGCGAGGGGGGATTTGAACCCCCACGCCCTTTCGGACACTGGCACCTGAAGCCAGCGCGTCTGCCGTTCCGCCACTCGCGCAGAGAAGCGGGGTCAGGCTACCCCAAGGCGGCAGCGCGCTCCCAATCGAGTCGGCAGCGCGGTTGCCGCTCAGGACACCAGTAGCATCAACGCGACCGACTGTCCCGGATCACTTGGGTGACGTACGACGAGAGGAGGCCGGATGAACGCGTTGCAGCGCTTCGAGCACAAGCTGGAGCAGATGATCTCCGGAGTCTTCGCGAGAGCCTTCCGCAGTGCCGTGCAGCCCGTCGAGATCGCCGCGGCCCTCCAGCGCGAGTGCGACAACAACGCCCAGGTGCTGAGCCGGCAGCGCCGGGTCGTCCCCAACGAGTTCCACGTCGAGCTCTCCGCCACCGACCTCGAGCGGCTCGTCGACCTGGGCCCCACCCTCACCGACGACCTCACCACCCAGCTGCAGGACCACGCCGACGCCCAGGGCTACGTCTTCACCGGCCCGGTGACGATCGACCTCGAGCCCGCCGACGACCTCACGACCGGCAGGTTCCGGATCCGCAGCAAGTCCGTCGCCAGCGTCGCCGACAACGACACCCGCACGCGCAGTCGCAGCTCCCACGCGATGCTCGAGATCAACGGCACCCGACACCCCTTGCGTCCGCCCGGCCTCGTCATCGGACGTGGCACCGAGGCCGACCTGCGCATCAACGACCCCGGCGTGAGCCGCCGTCACCTCGAGCTCGAGGTCAGCGTCGACGGCGTCGAGGCGGTCGACCTGGGGTCGACCAACGGGATCGTGGTCGACGGGTCCAAGGTCGCCCGGGCCCGGCTCCACGACGGCGCCACGATCAAGATCGGGAACACCGAGATGGTGGTCCGCGTCGACGGCGGTCGCGACCAGGCGGGAGGCTTCAATGTCTGAGCTCACGCTGTTCCTGATCCGCATGGCCTACCTGGCGATCTTGTGGATCTTCGTGCTCTCGGCGATCTCGGTGATCCGTTCCGACATGTTCGGCGCGCGCATCCCGGAGACTGCCCGCGGGAGTGCGGCACCGGCCGCCAAGCCCAAGGGTCGGCCGCGACGGGCCCGCCGCGGAGACCCCACCCACCTGATCGTGGTCGAGGGCGACAACGTGGGGGCTCGCGCTGAGCTCGCTGAAGCGCCGCTGCTGATCGGTCGCGGCACGGACGCCGCCATCCGTCTCGACGACGACTACGTCTCCACGCGGCACGCGCGCGTCGCCGCCAGCGGTGACGAGTGGTTCGTCGAGGACCTCGGCTCCACCAACGGCACCTACGTCGGATCCGTGCGCATCACCCAGCCCACGACCATCGGGCCGGGCGTCCAGGTGCGGGTGGGCAAGACGATCCTCGAGCTGCGGAAGTGAGCCGCCCTCGATGACCTTCCACCTCCACTACTCCGCCATCTCCGATGTCGGACGGGTCCGTCGCGACAACCAGGACTCCGGATACGCCGGCCCCTGGCTGCTCACCGTCTGCGACGGAGTCGGCGGAGCGGTGCGCGGTGACCTGGCCTCGAGCACCGCGGTGCAGCAGCTCCGCAAGCTGGACCAGCCACCCGCGGACGACCTGCTCGGTCAGGTGGCCGGCGCCATCCACCGCGCCGACGACCGCATCGCCGAGCTGGTGGAGGAGGACCCCGCCCTCAGCGGCACGTCCACGACCCTCACGGTCGCGCTCTTCGACGGCGAGAAGCTCGCGATGGGCCACCTGGGCGACAGCCGCGCCTACCTCCTGCGCGAGGGCGAGATCAGCCAGCTGACCCAGGACCACACCTTCGTCCAGACGCTGATCGACGAGGGTCGCATCACCGAGGAGGAGTCGCGGACCCATCCCCACCGCAACCTCATCCTCAAGGCTCTCGACGGCATCCGGCACGAGGAGCCCGACCTCTTCGAGGTCCCGCTCCAGCTGGGCGACCGGGTGCTGGTGTGCAGCGACGGCGCCAGCGGCGTCCTCTCCCCTGAGCGCATGGCCGACATCCTCGGCAGCGGCACCCCGGACTTCGCAGCCGTCGAGCTGGTGCGCGCGAGCCTCGAGGCCGGCAGCACAGACAACGTCACCTGCGTGGTGGCCGAGGTGTCCGGGACCGAACCGGACGCCACGCTCCAGCCGCTCCTGGTCGGGGCCGCTGCCGACCTGCCGCGCCGCGCGCCCCTCGCCGGCGCCGGGCGCGGGCTGTTCCGCGGGCACCGCTCGGGCGACACGGGCGAGATCGAGCCGGTGACCGACGTGGAGCTGGGCGAGGACATCCCGGCAGGGGCGATTCCTGCCGACCCCATCGACCCCGAGGCCGCCCGCTACGCCCCCCGGCCGCCTTCGCAGCACACCGGGCTGCGACGGCTCCTCGCCGCCCTCGTGCTCCTGGGCCTGGCCTGGATCGCGCTCGCGGTCGCCTGGTCCTGGAGCCAGCAGCAGTTCTACGTCGCCGAGCACGACGGCAGGGTCACCATCTTCCGCGGGCTCAACGCCGACCTGCCCGGCATCGAGCTCTCCCACCCCTACGAGACCACCGACGTGGAGATGGCGGCGCTGAGCGACATCGAGGGCGAGCAGGTGCGCGAAGGACTCGAGGCCGACAACCTCGCCGACGCCCACACGATCGTCGACAACTACGCCGCCCGCCAGGCGAGCGGCTGACGGGCCGGGCTGATCCGATGAACCAGTCCGGAGCCTCCCTCATGGACTTCGTGCACCGCCGTCGCCGGGGCGCGGAGCTGTTGCTCCTCATCCTCGCCCTGGTCGTGGGCATCGGTGCCTACGCCGCCGTGGGCCTGGGCGTCGAGGGGCACGTCCCCGCCGACCTCGTGGGGTACGGCGGCTGGCTCACCGCCCTGATCGTGGTCGCCCACGTGGCGATCCGGGTGGTCGCGCCCTACGCCGACCCTGTCCTGCTCCCGCTGGTCGCCGCACTCAACGGGCTCGGGCTCGCCGTCATCCACCGCCTCGACCTCGACCCCACGAGCTTCTGCTCCGACAACGGCACCTTCGCGCGCCAGCAGCTCACCTGGATGACCCTGGGCGTGGTGCTGTTCGTGGCGACGTTGTTCCTGCTGCGCGACCACCGGCTGCTCCAGCGGTTCACCTACACCTCGGGCCTGGTGGCGATCGCCCTGCTGCTGCTGCCGATGATGCCGCTGATCGGCAACACCATCAACGGCGCCAAGATCTGGATCAACGTCGGTCCCTTCAGCTTCCAGCCCGGCGAGGTCGCCAAGGTCCTGCTCGTCATCACCTTCGCCGGATACCTCGTGCTCCACCGTGACGCGCTGGCCCTCGCCGGTCGCCGGGTCCTCTTCATCGACCTGCCGCGCGGCCGTGACCTGGGGCCCCTGCTGGTGATGTTCGCGGTCAGCATGTTCATCCTGGTGTTCCAGCGCGACCTCGGCTCGAGCCTGCTGTTCTTCGGCATCTTCCTGGTCATGCTCTACGTCGCCACCGAGCGCCCGGGGTGGCTCGTCGTGGGTGGGGCCCTCTTCGCGGTGGGTGCCGCCCTGGGGTGGCAGGCCTTCGGCCACGTCCAGAACCGCGTCAACATCTGGCTCGACCCGATGGCCTACTACGACGAGACACCCGGCTCGGGCCAGCTCGTCGAGGGCCTGTTCGGCATGGGATGGGGTGGACTGATCGGTCGCGGCTTCGGCGAGGGCGACCCGTGCCGCATCCCCTACGCCGAGTCCGACTTCATCGTCGCTGCCATCGGCGAGGAGCTCGGCCTGACCGCGGTCATGGCGGTGGTGGTCTGCTACGGCCTGATCGTCGAGCGTGCCCTGCGCATCGCGCTGATCTCGCGTGACGGCTTCGGCAAGCTGCTCGCGACCGGCCTCGGCGCCATCTTCGCCCTCCAGGTCTTCGTGGTGATCGGCGGCGTGACCGGCCTGATCCCGCTCACCGGTCTGACGACGCCGTTCCTGTCGTACGGCGGGTCCTCGCTCGTCGCCAACTGGGTCGTGATCGCCCTGCTGCTCCGCATCTCCGACCAGGCTCGACGCCCCGTCCCGCGACTGGACCCCGACGGCCCCTCGTGGTCCGACAGCGAGACCACCCAGGTGGTGAAGCTCAAGTGAACAAGCCCATCCGCGTGGTCGCGGTCTTCTGCCTGCTGCTGTTCGTGGCGCTCCTCCTCAACTCCTCCTACCTGATGTACTTCCGCGCCGGCGACCTCGGCGAGGACCCGCGCAACCGCCGCATCATCAACAACGCCTTCTCGCGCGAGCGCGGGGCGATCCTGGTCGGCAAGGATGCGGTGGCGCGCAGCGTGCCCTCCGACGACAAGTACGAGTTCCAGCGCACCTACCCCCAGCCCCTCAAGTACGCCCCCGTGACGGGCCACTTCTCCTTCTTCACCCAGACCGGTGTGGAGCGGTCCCAGAACGACGTCCTCTCCGGTGAGGACTCCCGGCTGTTCGTGACGCGCCTGGTCGACCTCCTCAAGAACGCCGAGCCGAAGGGCGGCAACGTCCAGCTGACCCTCGACCCCGCGGCGCAGGACGCAGCCTGGGCAGGCCTCGAGGCACTGCCCGGGGACGCCAAGGGTGCGGTCGTGGCGCTCGAGCCCTCGACCGGTCGCGTGCTCGCGATGGCGTCCACCCCGACCTATGACCCCAACGGCATGGCGTCCCACGACTTCGGCTCCGTGGCCGAGCTCACCGAGCGTCTGCAGGCCGACCCCGACGACCCCCTGATCAACCGGGCGATCGGCACGACCCTGCCGCCGGGCTCCACGTTCAAGCTCGTGACCGCCACGGCCGCGATCGAGTCGGGCGACTACGACGCCGACTCGATGGTGCCCGGCGGGTTCGCGTTCCAGCTGCCGCAGTCGGAGACCAAGATCAAGAACCACGACGGCGGTGACTGCGGCGGCAAGCGGATCAGCCTCACCCGCGCGCTCGAGGTCTCGTGCAACGTCAGCTTCCTCAGCCTCGCCGACGAGCTCGGCAACGACGCGATGGCCGACCAGGCCGAGAAGTTCGGCTTCAACTCCACCTCGCTGCAGGACCTGCCGGGCCAGGCGAAGTCGCTCTACCCGCGTGACATGGACGAGCCGCAGACGGCGATGTCCGGCATCGGGCAGTCCAGCGTCACCGCGACACCGCTCCAGATGGCGATGGTGGCGGCAGCGATCGCCAACGGCGGCGACGTGATGCGGCCCTACGTCGTCAACGAGGTGCGCGCGCCCGATCTCTCCGTGCTCGGCCAGACCGATCCCGAGCGGATCAGCGAGGCCATGTCGAGCTCGACCGCCTCCGAGCTGACCCGCATGCTGGTGTCGACCGTCGCGCAGGGCACCGCCACCCCCGCAGCGATCCCCGGCATCGACGTGGCCGGCAAGACCGGCACGGCGCAGTCGACGCCGGACCGTCCCCCCTACGCCTGGTTCGTCTCCTTCGCTCCTGCCGACGACCCCCAGATCGCGGTGGCCGTGATGGTGGAGTCGAGCGACACCTCGCGTGACGAGATCGCCGGCGGACGGCTCGGCGGACCGATCGCCAAGGCGGTCATGGAGGCGGTGATCGCACCGTGACGACGCTCGTCCCGGGCGGGCACGCCGACGACGCCGGTCGCTACGTCCTCGACTCGCGCATCGCGACCGGGGGGATGGGCGAGGTCTGGCGAGCGCGCGACACCGTGCTGGACAGGCCGGTCGCGGTGAAGGTGCTGAAGACCGAGTACGCCGACGACGCGTTGTTCCGTGCCCGGTTCGAGACCGAGGCCAGGAACGCCGCGTCGCTGCACCACCCCGGCATCGCCTCCGTCTTCGACTTCGGGCAGGCCGCGGCCGCCGACGGCTCGCCCACCCCGAGGCCCTACCTCGTGATGGAGCTGGTCGAGGGGCAGCCGCTCTCCGAGCTCCTGCGACCCGGGAGCCCGCTCGACGCGGCGGTCGCCCGCGACCTGCTGGCCCAGGCCGCGGAGGCGCTGGGCGCCGCCCACCGGCAGGGCATCGTCCACCGCGACGTCAAGCCCGCCAATCTCCTGGTCACCCCGGACCGCAGGGTCAAGGTCACCGACTTCGGCATCGCCCGCGCAGCGGAGGGGATGTCCCTCACCGAGACCGGTCAGGTCCTCGGCACACCCGCCTACATCTCGCCCGAGCAGGCCGAGGGCAGCCCCGCCTCGGCCGCCTCCGACGTCTACTCCCTCGGCGTGGTCGCCTTCGAGGGCCTCGCCGGCAGGAAGCCCTTCGTCGCCGACACCCCGGTCGCCACCGCGATCGCCCACCTGCGCAGCCCGGTGCCGCCGCTGCCCGACTCCGTGCCGGACGATCTCGCGGCCGTCGTACGACGCGCGCTCTCCAAGGACCCCGCCGAGCGTTACGCCGACGGGGCTGCCTTCGCCCAGGCGCTGCGCGAGGGCGACACGGCCCCCACGGCAGCCACGGCGGTCGTGCCGGCGGCCGCCGCTGCCGCCGACGCGCCGGCGACGCAGGTCTTCCCAGCGGCGCCCCCTGCGGAGGCTGCGCCCGAGCGGCGCCGTACGACATCCGCCGGTGTCCCGTGGCCGTGGGTCGTGGGGCTCCTCGTCCTGGTCGCAGCGCTCGTGCTGGCGCTGTGGCTCGCGAGCCGCGCCGGCGACGAGCCGGAGCAGGAGCAGGAGCAGCGCCCGACCCCCACCGAGACACAGACAGGGTCGCCGACCGACACTCCCACGGAGACCCCCACTGAGCCCCCGACGGAGGAGCCGGAGCCGTCCGAGACACCGACGGAGACCGAGGCCGCCGAGACGGTCGAGGTGGACCCCGCGGCCTACGTCGGCCGTGACCACAAGGACGTCGAGAAGGAGCTGCGCGAGCTCGGCCTCGAGCCGGTCAAGGTGGAGCTGGAGAACGCCGGCGACCAGGGGGAGGGCATCGTGGCGGAGGTGTCGCCCACCGGCACGGTCGGGGTCGGTGACACCGTGGAGGTGCGCTTCTGGGGCAAGGCGCCCAAGGAGCCAGGCAACGGAGAGGGCAACGAGGGATGACGCACGAGCCGACCGTGATCGGCGGCCGATACCAGCTCAGCGAGCTGCTGGGGCGTGGCGGGATGGCCGAGGTCCGCAAGGGCACCGACCTGCGCCTGGGGCGGACCGTCGCCGTCAAGCGCCTGCGCACTGACCTCGCCAGCGACGCGACCTTCCAGGCTCGCTTCCGTCGCGAGGCCCAGTCGTCGGCATCCCTCAACCACCCCTCGATCGTCTCGGTCTACGACACCGGCGAGGAGATGGCCAGCGACGGCTCCGGAGTCGCCCAGCCCTACATCGTCATGGAGTGCGTCCAGGGACGCACGCTGCGCGACATCCTTCGCGAGGGACGCAAGATCCTCCCCGAGCGCGCCCTCGAGATCACCAGCGGCGTCCTGGCAGCGCTGGACTACAGCCACCGAGCCGGCATCATCCACCGCGACATCAAGCCCGGCAACGTCATGCTGACCCCGGCCGGCGACGTGAAGGTGATGGACTTCGGCATCGCACGCGCCATCTCCGACGCCTCCTCCAACATGACGCAGACCGCTGCCGTGGTCGGCACCGCCCAGTACCTCTCCCCCGAGCAGGCGCGCGGCGAGACCGTCGACTCCCGCTCCGACGTCTACTCCACCGGCTGCCTGCTCTACGAGCTGCTGACCGGCCGCCCGCCCTTCGTGGGCGACAGCCCCGTCGCGGTGGCCTACCAGCACGTGCGCGAGCCGGCCACGCCACCGTCCGACCTCGACGACCAGCTCGACCCCGAGATCGACCGGATCGTCATGAAGTCCCTGGCCAAGCGGGTCGAGGACCGCTACCAGAGCGCGGCTGCGATGCGGGCCGACATCGAGCGCTACCTCGCAGGCCACCCGGTGCAGGCGCCGGCCGTCGCGCCGGTCGCGGCCCCGGACGAGCCGCCGACCGCCGTGACGACGACGATGCGCACCGCCACCGGCGTGGCGGCCGCGCCCCCGCCGACCCGCGCGCAGGACGACGACAACCGTGGCCGGACCGGCCTCTGGATCCTCATGGGGCTCCTCCTCCTCGGGCTCGTCGCGGCGGGCGCCTTCCTGCTGCCCCGGATGTTCGACACCGCCTCCGAGGAGGTGCAGGTGCCCGCGCTGGTGGGGCTCACCGAGGACGAAGCCCGGCTCGCCATCGTCGACGCCGGGCTGACGGTGGGCCGCGTCGACCCCCGCACCTCCCCCAGCGTCGAGTCGGGCCTCGTCATGGAGCAGTCACCCAACCGCGACCTCTACGTCGCCCCCGACACCGATGTCGACATCGTCGTCTCGCTCGGCAAGCCCGAGGTCGAGGTGCCCTACGTCATCGGCCAGACCAAGGACCAGGCCAGGTCGACGCTCGTGGACGCCGGCCTCAAGGTGCGCCTCCAGAAGGAGGACTCCGACGAGCCGCGAGACCAGGTGCTGAGCACCGACCCCGCACCCGGCACCGCGATCGCCGACGGCAGCCTGGTGACCGTCGTCTGGTCCGACGGACCACAGGAGATCCCCAACGTCGTGGGCATGACCCAGCAGGAGGCGGAGAAGGCGATCACGAGGGCCGGGTTCGTGCCGGACGCCGTGCCCTACGGCGGGGAGACGACCGAGCCCAAGGGCACCGTCGTACGCCAGAGCCCCGCCAGCGGCACGGCCGACGAGGGCGACACCATCACGATCTCGATCTCCACCTACGAGGAGCCGACGGAGGAGCCGACGCCGACGGAGACGCCGACCGTGCCGACCGAGACGCCGACCGTGCCGACCGAGACGCCCACGGTCCCGCCTGTCCCCACCGAGACCCCGACCGGACGGCGCGGACCGGGCTGAGCCGTCCGGGGTGAGCCGCCCGGTCCAGCGGCTCAGCCGTCGACCGGCTGTGCCCAGGTGAGGTCGAGCAGGCCGTCGTACGCCGGTGCCGTGGCCTCGGCGAGGTCCTCGACGGCGTAGGAGACGCCGCCGGTCGGGATGGTGGTGTACTCGCGGTAGATCTCGAGGTCCTCGTCGAGCGCCACGGACAGCGCGATCTCGCTGGGGTTGCCGATGCCGACGATGACGTAGGGAGGCGCGTAGGGCACGCCGTGGAGCGTGACCGTGCTGCCCTCGCACTTGATGCCCGTGGTCGAGATGATGCGCTGTCCCTGGATGGTGACCGCCTCGGCCCCGGCCCGCCACATCGCGTTGACCGTGGCCTGGATGTCCTGCTGGTGGACCACGAGGTCGTTGGGGTCGCCCTCGTAGACCTCCCGCGCCTCCGGGGTCGCGTCGTCGAGCGTGACCTGGAACGCAGGGCCGGTCACGGGGGTGAGACCGGCCGGGTCGGCGAGGTCGGCGACCCGGTCCTGGGCGCGCTGCACCGAGGTGTCGCCGATCTCGGCGCTGAGCTCCTCGATCTCGGTGTTGAGCCGGGCGACACGCTCGGTGAGCTCGGTCGTGGTGCGGCTCTCTGCCTCCACGACCGAGGCCATGTCGGTGAAGCGGCCGGAACGCAGGTCGGTGCCGTCGCTCGTCTGCGCGCTCACCCCGAAGAGCAGGCCGCTGAGGAGCAGCACGCTCGGCGTGGCGAACCGCCACGCGGGGTGACGGTCGGGGCGCTCGCGGGGACCGGGGGACACGACGACTACGCTAACCCCTCGGTGGGCGCCTCGCCCGCTCGTCGAACGCAGTCCAGATCAATCAGGAGCAGCTGTGACCAAGTCCGAGTCGGCCCAGATCCAGGAGCCGCGCGTCCGGTTGTGGAGCGTGAGGTTCCTGGTCGCCCTGGTCCTGATCATCGCAGGCATCGCCTGGATGACGTGGTACTACGTCGCGGTCCGGCCGGACCCGACGGTCCTCCCGCCCGCCGAGGGGTCCCCCAAGGCGATCGCCGACCTCGAGCGCTGGAACTACGTCATCGGCTTCGGCCTGCTGCTGCTCGGCCTGATGGTCTCCGCGCACCGCTCGACGCCGCTGGGCCGCGGCCGCGGTGTGGTCGTCGGGATGCTCGGCAGCTTCCTCATCGGCCTGCTGTGGATCTGCACGTTCTACGTCTTCGCCGACGACCTCAGCGACATCCCCGTCTTCAACGACCTCGGCCAGTGGAACCTCGTGGTCGGCATCGCGTTCATGGCGGTGGGCTTCAGCTTCGCCACCAAGTGGGAGTGACTCCCGAGGGAGTTACAACGGTGTAGTTATCCACAGCTTTTGCACAGCTGGGGAGAACTTTCAGGCGAGCGCGGCCACACGCACCAGCGCGAGCGCGAGGAGTACGACGAGCACGGCAGCGATGCCGGCCCACTGGACCGCGCTGCGACGGGCCTTCGGCGCGAAGACGACCAGGCCGGCGGTGGCGAGGCCGGCGAGAAGGCCGCCGAGGTGTCCCTGCCACGAGATGAAGCGCCACCCCACCACGGTGATCACGACACCGAGCACGAGGTTCTGCGTCACCCACTGGCGGTCGACGTGCCCCTTGACCGACATCACGACGAGTGCGCCCAGGAGTCCGAAGAGTGCACCGGAGGCTCCGACCCCGCTGGAGCCGGGAGAGGCGAGCCACAGGGCGCACACGGAGCCGCCCAGCCCGCCTGCGAGGTAGATCGCCAGGAAGCGGGTGCGGCCGAAGGCGGCCTCCACGATCGGCCCCAGGACGAACAGCGCGAGCATGTTGGTGGCGATGTGCCAGATCTCGACGTGGGTGAAGACCGGGCTCAGGAGCTTCCACCAGGCGCCGTCGACGATGCCCGGGATCCAGGTGCCGGCGGTGTCGCAGACCGCCTCGGTGCGGATGTCCGGGAAGTACATCCCCGCCTCGGGGGCGTTGCACCTTCCGCGCGGCATGAAGGCGAGCAGGTCGACCAGCCGGGAGTTGTTGCCACCGGTGGCCATGATCGCCATCCAGATGGCGGCGTTGATGCCGATCAGCACGAACGAGGTCAGGCGGGGGTCGGCGCTGCGCCGGCCGCCGTACAGCGAAAGGCCCTGGCGCGTCTCCTTGGCGCCCTGCTTGACGCAGTCGGGGCACTGGAAGCCGACCGCGGCATCGCGCATGCAGTCGGGGCAGATCGGGCGGTCGCAGCGCTGGCAGCGGATCCATGTCTCCCGGTCGGGGTGCCGGTAGCAGACCGGCGCCCCGCCGGGGACGGACCCTGGGTGGTCGCTCAAGTCAGCGGGTGATCTCGACCGACTCGATCACGACGGGCTCGGCGGGGCGGTCCATCGGACCGGTGCGGGTCGTGGCGATCGCGTCGACGACGTCGCGGCTGGCCTGGTCGGCCACCTCGCCGAAGATCGTGTGCTTGCGGTTGAGGTGGGGCGTCGGGGTCACGGTGATGAAGAACTGCGAGCCGTTGGTGCCGGGACCGGCGTTGGCCATCGCGAGGAGGTAGGGCTTGTCGAAGACGAGCTCGGGGTGGATCTCGTCCTTGAACGTGTAGCCCGGGCCGCCGGTGCCGGTGCCCAGCGGGCAGCCACCCTGGATCATGAAGCCGTCGATCACGCGGTGGAAGCCGAGGCCGTCGTAGAACTTCTCGCCGCTGCGGCCGGCGTCGTCGTTGTAGTCCTTGGTGCCCTCGGCGAGGCCGGTGAAGTTGTCGACCGTCTCAGGCGCGTGGTTGGGGAACAGGTTCAGCACGATGTCGCCACGGTTGGTCTTGAGGGTCGCCTGCGGGTCCGCCATGGGTATGCCTCTTTCGTCGGAGGTTCTGGTGTCGGACTCGATCCTGCCACGGCCCCGGGACGGGTCTGGTGGCCGCCTTGTGCGACGTGGTGTGATGGAGACACACCTGACTAGGAGGTCACGCATGCACTTCGGCAGAAGGAAGACCCTGATCGACCGCGCGCACGACTACGTCGACCAGGTCTCGGACACGGTCATCCCGCAGCTCGAGGCGGCTCTCGTCCAGGCGAGGGAGAAGGCAGGGCCGGCCCTCCACGACGCTCGTGACCGCGCCCGACCGCTGATCGCCGAGGGCAAGGCGCGCGCCACCGAGACGGCCACGATCGGCGCCGCCCTGGCGGCCGAGAAGGCCCACGCCGGCGCGCAGATCGCAGCCGAGCGCGCAGCGATGGGTCGCGACCTGGCTGCGGCCAAGGCCGCCGAGCTCACCGGCAAGCCCGAGCCCAAGGGGAGCAAGCTCAAGAAGCTCCTGCTCATCGGGGGACTGGCTGCCCTGGGCGGCTTCCTCTTCACCAAGCTCAAGGGCAAGCAGTCCGACAGCTCCAACTGGCAGTCGTCCTACCAGCCGTCGGCGCCCGCGCCGGCGCGGACCCCCGCGTCGGGCGCCGGTTCCACCGCGACCCCCACGGGCACCGCCGCGATGGCCGCCACGGCGGACCCGCTCGGGGCGACACGCACGAGCGACGACGTCGGCGGCGGTGCGCCCGGCGAGGCGATCAGCGACTCGGTCGAGGAGCCGCATGGCTCGACGACTCCCGACCGCCCGGCCGAGGTCATCGACGTGGACGACGTCCCCGAGGGGTCGGACAAGTCCTGACCCATGCGTCGTCCACGCACTGGCCCGACGGAGTGATCCGTCGGGCCAGTGCTTTGTCAGACGAGGTCCGGGTGGTCGGCGCGCACGCGTCGGGTGGCCCGGTGCTCGGCCCAGAACGAGAGGACGGGGACCGTGCCGCACACCAGGGTGACCAGGGTGAAGGGCAGGTCCCAGCCGGCCCTGCGTGAGAGCAGGAACGCGCTGATCAGGAACAGCATGTAGAGCCAGCCGTGGGCGACCCCGAGGTACTCCGTGAGCAGCTCGCCGAAGTGCTGGACGTCCGATCCGGGCAGGAACCAGGTGGGAGTGCTGTCGAAGGCGCACCGGCCCTCCTCCAGGCACCACATCTCGGTGCCGTCGAAGCTGCCGAGCGGGACGCCGACGAAGAAGAGGATGACCAGGAGCACGCCCACCACGAAGGCCATGACGCGGTAGGCGGTGAGGTTCTTGCGCACGGGCGCCAACCTATCCGTCGGGCACTAAGCGGCGTACGACGCCTCCTCGTCACGGGCGTCCTGCCGCCACCGCCACCACACGAAGGCCGCGAACGCTCCGAACACCCACCACTCGATGGCGTAGAGCAGGTTCTTCAGCGCCGTGAAGCGACCCACCTCGGGCAGTGAGGCAAGGTCGGCGGGCGCGAGGTCTCCGGTGACGTCGGCGCTGCGCGCGGGGTCGGCCACGACGTAGGCGCTGTAGAGGTCGGTGTCGACACGCTGGACGGCGTCGGCGACGCGGATCTCCGGGAAGATGTCGTCGCTGGCATCGTCGTCGGTCACCGTGCCGCCCTCAGGAGGTTGCAGCCAGCCGGTCACCTCGGCCGTGCCGGTGGGGGCAGGGCCCTGCGGCGACTCCGCCCATCCCTGGACGACCAGGACTGCGGGGGTGCCAGCCTCGCCCAGCCGCAGCGGGGTGACGGCCCAGTAGCCGTCGCGGCCGTCGTGCTGCCGATCCGAGACCCAGAACCTGCCCTCGGGCAGCCAGGTCCCCTCGACGGTCACGGGCCGGCCCACGTCCGGCGCCGGGAAGGGATCGTCGGGACCGAGCACGTCGGTCATCGCGACCGGCGGGTTCTGGGTCAGGTCGCGCGCCTCGGCGGCACGGCGGGCCTGCCAGGCCCCGAGCTGCCACCAGCCCAGTCCGGCGGCGATACCGACGAGCACGACGGTGAGGAGGAGCGCACCCATCTCCTGCAGGATCGATGGGCGCCGGCTCACCCCCCGAGTGTCCCGCATGGGCCCAGAGTGTGTGCAGTCGTGGGTGCCCGGTCCGTGCGGCTCTACGCTGTCGACCGCGGCGGGGACCTCGCCGGTGACCCCTATCCCGGAGGGCTACATGTCTCGGTCAATCAGCTCGCCTGTGCGGCGGCAGACGATGCTGCGAGTCTCGATGCTCACCGGAGCCGTGGCCCTCGTGGCCACCGCGGGCACCGGGTGGTTCGCCTCCGCGTCCGGCGACCCGATGCCCGCGTCCTGCCCTCCCCACACGTTGGAGCTGTGGCCCTCGTTCACCCTTCCGCCGCTCGCGGAGGGCAAGGTCGTCACGCCGGGCACGGTCCTCGACGGGACGACCCACCGCGACATCACGACCCAGCCGACGGGGTGGGGGTCGGTCCCTGCCAGCGCGTTGCGGATCGAGTGGCAGCGCGACGGCATCCCGCGCGGCGGCGGTGACACGTACGAGGTGGGCGTCCGTGACATCGGGCACACCGTGACCCAGGTGGCGGCGGTGCAGTCGACGGACGTGTGCCGCAGGCAGACCGTCCTCGCATCCGCCCCGACGGTCCGTGTCGCCGCCCCCACCGAGGTGGCGGTGAAGCAGGTCCGGCCCGGTCTCCTCCGTGTCCGCGTCGACCAGGTGGGTGGAGCGCCCCCGACCGGGTTCGTGCGGGTCAGGTGGACGGGCACGCGCCGGGGGAGCGACGTCGTGGAGCTACGCCGATCCGCCGAGGGACGCGTCAATGTGCGCATGCCGATGGGGCGCCCGGGCAAGTATGCGGTCACGGCGTCCTTCGTCGACACCTCCGGCACCGCCCTCGACTCCCGCAACAGTCGGCTGTTCCCCGCGCCGTAGAGGCAGTCCCCCGATGTCCCAGAAGGCGACCCGACCACGACTGAACGGATCCACGATGCAGAGTGCACCCAGGCCGATGACCGGCGCTTCGAACCGTGGGTTCCGCCGAGCCCAGCGGACGCTCCTGGCAGGGCTTGCGCTCGGTGCGATGGTGCTCCCGTCGACGGCTTGGGCGCACGTCACGGTGCAGCCGGGCGAGGTCGAGGGCGGCGGGTTCTCGGTCGTGTCGTTCCGGGTGCCGACCGAGCGTGACGACGCGAGCACCACCAAGGTCCAGGTGCTGCTGCCGGAGGACCAGCCGATCGGTTCGGTGCGGACCCGGCCGGTGCCCGGCTGGAAGGTCACGACGAAGAACCGGACCCTCGACGAGCCCATCGACATGTTCGGCGAGGAGGTCGACTCGGTCGTGTCCGAGGTGACGTGGACCGCGACGGGTGAGGGCATCGCGCCGAACCAGTTCGAGGACTTCGACGTGAGCATGGGCCAGCTGCCTGAGTCCGGCGAGATGGTGTTCACCGCCATCCAGACCTACTCCTCGGGTGAGGTCGTGAAGTGGAACGAGGTCGCCGTCGACGAGCAGTCCGAGCCCGAGCACCCGGCACCGGTCCTGACGATCACCGCCCCGGAAGCCGCCGACGCCGAGGCCGCGACCGAGGCCGAGGCTGCTGGCGCCACGGCGTCCGAGGACGACGGTGACGGTTCGACGGTCGTGCCGGTCGTGCTGTCGGGGCTGGCCCTGCTGGCCGCGATGGGTGCCCTGTTCGTTGCGCTGAGGCGTCGGGCGTGACCGCTCTCCCATGACCTTGCTCCGTCGCGTCGCGGCCCTGCTCGCGGCTCTGGCTGTGCTCACCCTCGCGCAGGTGGTCGCTGCCGGCCCGGCGACTGCGCACGCCGAGCTCGTCTCGACCAACCCCCTCAACGGTGCCCAGCTGGCCGACGCACCTGGGGAGGTGGTGCTGGAGTTCACCGAGTCCGTGGCACTGCTCGACGACGGCATCCGGTTGCTCGGCGCCGGCGGGGACGCCGTACCCACACCAGCTCCTGTGACAGACGGAAGCACCGTCCGGTGGGCGATGCCCCGGGATCTTCCCGACGGTGCGTACGTCGTCAGTTGGCGTGTCGTCTCAGGCGACAGTCACCCCGTCACCGGAGCGTTCTCCTTCGGTGTCGGGGAGGGCGTCACGGTCAACCCCGTCGAGGCGGAACAGGGACCAGCGGTGGACGCCCCCGTGCAGGTCGTCGCAGCACGGTTCGTCGGCTACCTCGGCTTCGTCCTCGTCACGGGGGCAGTTGTCTTCGCGCTGTGCTGCTGGCGACCCGCCCGGCGACACCCGCGCACCCACGTGCTGCTCCGCACCGGCCTGGTCCTCGCCGCAACGGCGGCCGTGCTGGCACTGCTCTTCCAGGGCCCATACGTGACGGCACGACCGCTCTCTGACCTGTTCGACCGGGCGCTGCTGTCCGAGACCACGCACTCGTCCTTCGGGGCGTGGACCCAGGTGCGTCTCTTCATCCTCCTCGCCATGGGTGCCATCCTCTGGCCACGGGGAGCACTCGAGAACAAGGTGAACCGGTGGATCGCGGTCACAGGTGTGGCGGGCGTCGCCATCACCTTCTCCGGCACCGCCCATGCCGCAGCCTCGGGTGCTGTCACCGAACGTGCCGTCGACGCCGCGCACGTGCTCGCCGCCGGCATCTGGGTCGGTGGCCTGGTCGCCCTCACCGCTGCCGCCAGCGGACGTGGCGAGAAGCCAGACACCCACGCGATCCGGGCGTTCTCGAGGGTCGCGCTGCTCTCCGTCCTCCTCCTCGTCGCCACGGGCACCGTGAACTCCCTGTACCGACTCGACGCCCTCGACTCGTTGTGGCGCTCCGACTACGGGCGACTCCTGGCCGTCAAGATCCTCGTGGTCGGGACGGCCGTCGCCGTGGCTGCCGTGTCGAGGCGACGAGCTCGTCAAGGTGCAGACCAAGTCCGAGGCTCGGTCCGCGTCGAAGTGGTGACGACCGTGCTCGTGCTTGCTCTCACCGCTGTCCTGGCCACGGTGACCCCGCCGGCCACCACGGACCCGGCCCCGGCTGAGAGCACCGCCACGGGACCCGTCAGCGTCGACATGGACCTCGCCGCCGGAGCATCCGCGCAGCTGGAGGTCGACCCCGCGACCGTCGCAGGGAGCCGCCTCGCGGTGGAGCTCGTGGACTCCGAGGGAGGACCTCTCGACGCCAGGCAGGTCCGGCTCACGGCGACGCTCCCCGAGGAGGGCATCGGACCCCTCGACATCACCCTCGGCGGCGCCGCCCCCGGCCACTGGCACGGAGCCTTCACCTTCCCCTACGCCGGGGAGTGGAGGCTGACCCTCACCGTCGAGGACCGACGGCAGGCCGCGGTCGTCACCAGCGGGACCGTCGACATCAGGTGAGCACGCGCCTGGCGGGCGGCGGGCCGAAATCAGATCGTGGAGCTTCCGCGTCACGTTGTGACACCGAAGCTCCACGATCCAATCTGCGGTGGCGGTGGGATTTGAACCCACGGTGGGTTTGACCCCACACATCATTTCGAGTGATGCACCTTCGGCCGCTCGGACACGCCACCGCGGGAGAGATTACCGCCCGAGCGGCCGAGGCGCTAAATCACTCAGCGGAGGTGGTGCGCCACGTGCTCCATCACGACGACGTCGGGACCCGGCTTCCCGGACTTGCCCCGGCTGCGCTTGTTGTTGATGTCGCTGGTGTCCTGCGCCAGCAAGATGGCCGAAGCCGCGATGGCGTCGCTCATGACGTCGAGGGCGTCGACGTTGAGGTTGGAGATGTCGTCCTCGGGCGTGTGGTAGTTCGGGTCGAGGATGATCCCGGCGGTGCCACCGAACAGGTCCTCCTGCTCCTCGGTCTTGACGTCGTCGGCCCCGGTGAACAGGCCCGAGGACGGGATGCCCGCGTCGATGAAGGCGGCGTAGTCGGACCGGCCGCTGAACGGGGTGTCGACCCACGCCTGGTCCTGGCTGTCGAACCAGTCGGTCAGGACGTCCTCGGTCTCGGCGGAGCCCTCGGGCACGTCGACGTCGGCCTCGTAGGTCGACTGGTCGGCGTCGTAGACACCGATGATGTGGTTGGGCGAGCCCACCATGTCGAAGTTGAGGTAGGTCGCGATGTCCTCCAGCGCGGCCGGGTCGTTCTCCTTCAGGTCGGCGACGTAGTGCTCCGAGCCGAGCAGGCCGTGCTCCTCCGCGCCCCACCAGGCGAAGCGGAGCTTGTTGTTGAGCTTGTTGGCCTTCGCCAGCTGGACCGCCGTCTCGAGGAGGGCGGCCGAACCGGTGCCGTTGTCGTTGATGCCGGGTCCGTCGTTCACGGAGTCGAGGTGGGCGCCCATCATGACGACGTTGTCGTCGCGGCCCTTGTCGGTCTCGGCGAGGACGTTGAAGGTGCTGCGCTCCTCGAGCACGGTCTGGGCCTCGAACGTGGTGGTCTCGCCCAGCCGGGCCAGCAGCGCCTTGCCGTCGGCCTGCGTGATGCCGGTGGCGGGCGCGTAGTCGCCGGGGCCGCCGAGCGTGCCGTGGAGCTCCCCCTCCTCGTTGTTGTAGACGACCGCGGCAACCGCGCCGGCGGTCTTGGCGTTGGCGGCCTTCACCCCGAACGCGCAGGCGCCGCGGCTGATCAGTGCGACCGACCCAGCGGGGAAGCCGGCCCAGTCGCCGGCCGCGCAGCCGGTCGCGACGGCCGGTGCGGCGAGCGGTCCGGTGACGCCGCCGACGGGAGTCGAGGGGCTGTAGGACATGACGTTCTCGTCGATCGGGCTGCCCCCCACGGTGAGGCTGGAGGAGACGACCTCGAAGTAGGTGAAGTCGAACCACTGGCGCTGGGTGTCGTAGCCGGCGGCTCGGAGGGTGTCCTCGACATAGGCCCCCGACGCGTCGTAGCCGGAGGTGCCGGCGCCGCGGTTTCCGTCGTGGGAGTCGGCGATGTCCTGGAACGCCTCGAGGTGGTCCATGACGTCGGCGACCTCGACCGCCTTGGCCATCTTCTCGGGGTTGTTGGGGTTGGGGGCGCCTTGGGCAGGCATGGTCAGCAGCGCAAGTGCCGTGGTGGTGGCAGCAGCGACGGCCAACGTCTTCCGGTGTGAGTGCATGGTTGATGCAGACCTTCCGTGTCGGCGGGGGGCTCCATCCGAGTCGGCCCCTCCGTGCCAGCGACTGTAACCTGCGTCACATTCGGGGACGAGCCGCCCCTGTGGCCGGCCTCAGCGGTGGCGTGCGAAGAACCCGTCGAGCAGCTCCTGCGACTCCTCCGCCAGCACCCCGGCCACCACCTCGGGCCGGTGGTTGAGCCTGCGGTCGCGGACGACGTCCCACAGCGAGCCCGCGGCGCCGAGCCGGTCGTCGTACGCCCCGAAGACGAGGCGGTCGACGCGGGAGAGGACCACGGCGCCCGCGCACATCGTGCAGGGCTCGAGGGTGACGACGAGCGTGCAGCCGGTGAGCCGCCACTCGCCACGTGCTGCGGCGGCAGCACGCAACGCCACCACTTCGGCGTGGGCGGTGGGGTCGGCGGTGGCCTCGCGCAGGTTGTGGCCGGTGCCGATCAGCTCGCCGGAGGGGTCTAGGACGACCGCGCCGACGGGTACGTCGTCGGCGGCGCCCGCCGCGGCTGCCTCCGCCAGCGCGAGTCGCATGGCGCCGGCCCACACCGAGGCGGCCGGCTCAGCAAGAGGTGAGGTCATGCAGTGGTCAGCCCGATGGCGTCGTCGAAGAGCTCGCCGAACCCGAGGCGCCGGGCGACGTCGGAGAGCATCTCGTCGGGGTAGAGGTCGGCCTCGTCGAGCAGGGCTCCCATGTCGGCGGCGGGCAGGCCCAGGTCGCCGAGGATGTCGAGGTCGCCGGCCGGCACCGGGTCGCCGTCGTCCTCGTGGGCGGGGAGGCCGAGGAAGTCGATGGCGGACTGTGCGAGCTCCCACTCGTCGGCTGCGGTCACGTCGGAGAGCAGCACCCTGGCGCCCGAGCCAGAGACCCTGACGAGGACGAAGAAGTCCTCGTCGACGGCGATCATGCCCAGCGCGCCGCCGTCGGCGTCGAGCCTGCGCAGGGCGTGGGTCAACGTGTCCACGGACTCGCAGGCAGTCGCCGCGATCCTGCTGACCTGCCAGCGGCCGTCCTGACGGATGGCAGCCACGGCGAAGTCGATGCCGTCGCTCTGCTCGGGCATGATCGCTCCCTCCGTGGACCAGTGCTCGTCGACGCTCGATCCCTGACGCTCCAATCTCCCAGAAACCAGCACGGCCGCCAACCCCTTTGGCACGGCCTCCGCATAGGCTTCGCCACATGCGTCTGCACGTCGTCGACCACCCGCTCGTCTCCCACAAGCTCACGGTGCTCCGAGACACCGGGACCGACTCGCCGACGTTCCGCCGCCTCACCGACGAGCTGGTGACCCTGCTCGCCTACGAGGCCACCCGCGAGGTGCGCGTCGAGCCCCACAAGATCTCGACTCCGGTGGCCCCCACGACGGGTGTCCACCTGGCTTCCCCCAAGCCGTTGGTCGTGCCGATCCTGCGCGCCGGGCTGGGCATGCTCGACGGCATGATGCGCCTGCTTCCGACCGCCGAGGTCGGCTTCCTGGGCATGGTGCGCAACGAGGAGACGCTCGAGGCCTCCACCTACGCCGAGCGGCTCCCCGAGGACCTCTCCGGGCGCCAGTGCTACGTGCTCGACCCGATGCTCGCGACCGGGGGCACGCTGGCCGCGGCGATCCGTTTCCTGACCGATCGCGGTGCCGACGACATCACCGCCATCTGCCTGCTCGTCGCGCCCGAGGGCGTCGCCAACCTCGAGGCGGGGCTCCAGGGGCTCGAGGTTCCCGTGACCGTGGTGACGGCCGCGCAGGACGAGCGCCTCAACGAGCACGGCTACATCGTGCCCGGCCTGGGTGACGCCGGCGACCGGCTCTACGGCCTGGCCCACTGACCCTGGCCCTCCGCCGATTGGGCGACTCTTTGCACTGAGTGCAATACTGCACTCCATGTTCGATAGTGCAACCTCGTTGCGCGCCTCCAAGCGCATGGAGACGGCGCGCCGCATCATGCGAGCGGCCAACGAGCTGACCCTGGCCCACGGCCTCGACGGTTGGACGATGGACGACCTGGCAGAGGCGAGCGACGTCTCGCGGCGCACGCTCTTCAACTACTTCCCCGCCAAGCTCGACGCGGTGCTCGGCCCGCTGCCGACCCTCGAGGGGGAGGCGATCGAGACGTTCCTGGCCCAGGGGCCGACGGGGGAGCTGCTCGAGGACTGCCGCGTCCTGGCCCACCGGATCCTCGACGAGGAGCAGTACGACCGCAGCCAGCTGGAGCTTCACCGCGCCGTCATCGTCACCAACCCGCGACTGCTGCTCGAGGTGCACGGGCGCTTCGAGCAGGTCACCGCGTCGCTCGTCGGACACATCCTGCAGCGCGAGGGTGAGTCGTTCGGCGCCGACCGCGCCGTCATCCTCGTCCGCCTCATGGTGGCGCTGTTCGACTGCTCCCTCGGGTCCCTGGTGCCCGGTGCCGAGGCGCCGGCCGCGCCGGACCGACCGCTCACCGAGCTCTTCGACGCCGCCCTCGACACGGCGCGCGAGCTGTTCGCCTGACCCTCCGCACCTCCCCGGGCCTCGCCCGGGGACCCGCCCGCATTTCCGATCCGTCCCAGGAGATCCCCGCATGGCAACCCTGCTCCACCGACTCGGCCGCACCGCCTACCGCCGCTGGCCGTTCTTCCTGCTGGCCTGGGCGATCGCGTTCGGCGCGGTGGTCGGCTTCGCGGCCACCAACGCCAAGCCGATGAGTGACGCCGTCACGATCCCCGGCATCGAGTCGGAGCAGGCCGCCGACCTCCAGGAGGAGCTGTTCCCCGAGAGCATCGACGCCTTCTCGCGGGCCACCGTCAACGTCGTGCTCGTCGCTCCCGAGGGTGACCGGCTCGCCGACGAGGAGTACGCCGCCCCGATCGACGCCCTCACCGCAGGGATCGCGGAGCTGCCCCAGGTCGCACGCGACCTCGAGCTGGTGAGCCCTGTGGCCGCGGCCCAGGGCCAGGAGCAGGCCATGCTGGACGCGGCGAAGGAGAGCGGGCAGCCGCTCGACGTCGCCCGCGCCAACGCCGACGTCCTCTCGCCGCTCTCCGAGGACGGTCGCGTCGGCATCCTGTCCTTCGACTGGGACGTCGAGTCGCCGACCGAGGTCGACCCCGAGACCCTCGACGCCCTCGAGGAGCTGATGGCCGACGTCGCGGAGGAGAGCGGGCTCCGCCTCGAGGCCAACGGCTCGGGCATGAGCGCCATCACCGAGCTGGGGCTGACGTCCGAGGCGATCGGCGTGGCCGTCGCCCTCGTGGTCCTGCTCATCACCTTCGGCTCGCTCGTGGCGGCCGGGATGCCGATCGTGATCGCCCTCGTGGCGGTGGCCCTGACGAACGTCGGCATCATCGCGATGACCTACTTCACCGACATCGGCAGCACCACCCCGATGCTGGCGACGATGATCGGGCTCGCGGTCGGCATCGACTACACGCTGTTCATCCTGGCGCGCTATCGGTCCGAGCTGCACCACACCGACGACCGGCGCGAGGCCGTCGCGATCGCCGTCGGAACCGCCGGGTCGGCGGTCGTCTTCGCCGGCCTCACCGTCGTCATCGCCCTTGCCGCGCTGATCGTCGTGCAGATCCCGTTCCTCACCTCGATGGGCTTCGCCGCGGCGACCGGTGTGACGCTGGCCGTGCTGGCCGCGCTCACGCTCCTGCCCGCGATGCTGGGCATGCTGAAGTCCAAGGCCTTCGGCGGCCAGGTCATCAGGCACGCCCCCGCGCGGGAGGCCGACGGGCTCGTCCTCAACAACGGCGTGCGCTGGGCCCGGCTCGTCGGCAAGGCGCCGGCCGTGTTCGCCGTGCTGGTCGTCGTACTGCTCGGGGTCCTGGCCTTCCCGGTCAAGGACCTGCACCTCGCGTTCCCCACCGACGGCACCAAGCCGACCTCGACAACCCAGCGCCAGGCCACCGACCTGATCGCCCAGTCCTTCGGCCCCGGCCGCGAGGGGCCGCTGGTGGTCGTGGTCGACGCTCGCGACGTCCCCGAGGACGAGCGCGGCCCGGCCTTCGGGCAGGTGGCCGAGTGGGCCGCCGGGCAGGACGGCGTCGCCAACGCCCAGGTCGTGATGACCAACGAGGACGGCACCGGTGCGCAGGTCCTGGTCACCCCGACCACCGGACCCGACGAGGTCGCGACCGAGGAGCTGCTCGCCGACCTGCGCGAGGGCCAGGCTGGCATCGAGGCGGAGTCGGGCGCCACGACCGGGGTCACCGGTCTGACCGCGATCACCTCCGACGTGTCCGAGCGCCTCAGCGACGCGCTGCCGGTCTACCTGGCCGTGGTCATCGGGCTGGCGTTCGTGCTGCTGGTGCTGGTCTTCCGATCCATCCTGGTGCCGCTGACCGCCACCCTGGGCTTCCTGCTCTCCGTGCTGGCGACCCTCGGCACGACCGTGCTGGTGTTCCAGGACGGAGCGCTGGGCATCGTCGAGGGCCAGCCGATCGTCTCCTTCATGCCGATCATCCTGATCGGGATGGTCTTCGGGCTGGCGATGGACTACCAGGTGTTCCTGGTGACCCGGATGCGTGAGGCCCACGTGCACGGCATGTCGACGAGGGACGCTGTCGTCGACGGCTTCCGCAACAGTGCGCGCGTGGTGACCGCGGCCGCGGCGATCATGATCGCGGTGTTCGCGGCCTTCATCCTGCAGACCGAGCCGATCATCCAGTCGATGGGCTTCGCGCTCGCGGCCGCCATCGTCCTGGACGCCTTCGTGGTGCGGCTGGTGCTGATCCCGGCGGTGCTCTACCTGCTCGGCGAGAAGGCGTGGTGGATCCCGGCGTGGCTCGACCGCGTCCTGCCGAACGTCGACGTCGAGGGCGAGAAGCTCGAGCGGCCGCACCTGCGTCCCGACCAGGTGCTGGAGCCGGAGGACGCGTTCGTCTGAGCGAGGGCGTGACGGAGGCCACCTGAGACGAAGTCGGGTGCGAGAAGGGCGCGTGTAACTTGAGGCCCGCTCACACCTTCAGGAGGCACCCGTGCGCATCGGCATCCCCCGCGAGTCCCGTCCCGGCGAGACACTGGTCGCTGCGACCCCCAAGACCGCCGAACAGCTGACCAAGCTGGGCTACGACGTCGTCGTCGAGGCCGGGGCAGGCGAGGCCGCGGCCGCGCCGGACCAGGCGTTCACCGACGCGGGCATCACGGTGGGCGACGCCGAGCAGGTGTGGTCCAGCGACATCATCGTCAAGGTCAACGCCCCCACCGACGAGGAGATCGGGCGGCTCCGCCGGGGCGCCACCGTCATCTCCCTGATGGCGCCCGCCCGTAGCCCTGAGCTCGTCGAGCGGCTGGCTGCGGCGGGCGTGACCGCGCTCGCGATGGACGCCGTCCCGCGCATCTCGCGTGCCCAGTCCATGGACGTGCTGTCCTCGATGGCCAACGTCGCGGGCTACCGCGCGGTCATCGAGGCCGCCCACGAGTTCGGCCAGATGTTCACCGGCCAGGTGACCGCTGCCGGCAAGACCAACCCGGCCCGCGTCTTCGTCGTGGGTGCCGGCGTGGCCGGCCTGGCCGCGATCGGCGCGGCCTCGTCGATGGGCGCGATCGTGCGCGCCTTCGACGTACGCCCCGAGGTGGCCGAGCAGGTCGAGTCCATGGGTGCGGAGTTCGTGCGCGTCGAGATGGAGCAGGAGGTCAGCTCCGACGGCTACGCCAAGGAGATGACGGCCGAGCAGGAGGCCGCGACCGCGCTGATGTACGACGAGGAGGCCCGCGCTGCCGACATCGTCATCACGACCGCGCTGATCCCCGGTCGGCCGGCGCCCAAGCTGATCACCCCCGAGACGATCGCCGGCATGCGCGACGGCAGCGTCATCGTCGACATGGCCGCGGCCAACGGCGGCAACGCCGCCGCGACGGTCAAGGACGAGCGGATCGTGACCGACAACGGCGTGGTCGTGCTCGGCTACACCGACCTCGCCGGCCGCCTCGCCGCGCAGACGAGCCAGCTCTTCGGCACCAACGTCGTCAACCTCCTCAAGCTGCTGACCCCCGAGAAGGACGGTCAGCTCGTCCTCGACATGGACGACGTGGTCCAGCGCGGCATCGCGGTGACCCGTGAGGGGGAGGTGATGTGGCCACCGCCGCCGGTCCAGGTGAGCGCTGCCCCCACGGCACCGGCCGCCGCGCAGCCGGAGCCGGAGCCGAAGAAGCCCGCCGACCCGAGGAGGAAGGTCTTCGCCGGCGCGCTGGCTGCGGTCCTCTTCGCCGTGCTCGCGATGTACTCGCCTGCGGAGTTCCTGGGCCACTTCACCGTCTTCGCCCTCGCGGTCTTCGTCGGCTACTACGTGATCTCCAACGTCGCGCACGCCCTGCACACGCCCCTGATGAGCGAGACCAATGCCATCTCGGGGATCATCCTGGTCGGCGGCATCCTCCAGGTCGGCAGCGACAACGCAGTCGTGACCGCGCTCGCGCTCGTCGCCGTGCTGGTGGCCAGCATCAACATCTTCGGCGGGTTCCTCGTGACCCTCCGGATGCTCGAGATGTTCCGGAAGGACTGACCCATGACCGACATCCTGAGCTCCGAGCGGATCCCCGGCCTGGTCCAGGCCTCCTACATCATCGCCGGCGTCCTGTTCATCGTGGCGCTCGCCGGCCTGAGCAAGCACGAGACCGCCAAGCGCGGCAACATCGCCGGCATGGTCGGCATGGCCATCGCCCTGCTGGCGACCCTGCTGCTGGCCGCGCGCAACGCGTCGTACGACAGCAGTGGCCGCGTCGTCGAGGTCCTCGGCATGGTCTTCGCGGCGATGCTCGTCGGCGGCCTGATCGGTGCCTGGAAGGCGCGCACGGTCGAGATGACCGGCATGCCCGAGCTGATCGCGATGCTCCACAGCTTCGTCGGCCTCGCCGCGGTGCTGGTGGGCTACAACTCGTTCCTCGAGGTGGCCGACCACTCCGGTCTGGGCGGCTCCGACAAGGTGCACGCCGTCGAGGTCTTCCTTGGCGTCTTCATCGGTGCGGTGACCTTCACCGGCTCGATCGTGGCCAACCTCAAGCTCAGCGCGAAGATGAAGTCCGCTCCGCTGGTGCTGCCGGCGCGCCACCTGCTCAACCTGCTGATCCTGCTCGCCTCGGCCGGGCTGATGGTGTGGTTCATGCTCGACCAGGACGAGTCCGGCCTGCTGCCGCTGGGGATCATGACGGTCCTGGCGCTCTTCCTCGGCTTCCACCTCGTCGCCGCGATCGGCGGCGGCGACATGCCGGTGGTCGTCTCGATGCTCAACTCCTACTCCGGCTGGGCCGCGGCGGCCGCCGGGTTCATGCTGAGCAACGACCTGTTGATCATCACCGGCTCGCTGGTCGGTTCCTCCGGTGCGATCCTCAGCTACATCATGTGCCAGGCGATGAACCGCTCGTTCATCTCAGTCATCGCCGGTGGGTTCGGCTCCGACGGCACGGTCTCCGGCGAGGAGCGCGACTACGGCGAGCACCGCGAGGTGCAGGCCGACGAGGTCGCCGAGCTGCTCGCAGGCGCCAAGTCGGTCGTGATCACCCCCGGCTACGGCATGGCCGTCGCGCAGGCGCAGTACCCCGTCGCCGAGATGACCCGCAAGCTGCGCGAGAAGGGCGTCGACGTCCGCTTCGGCATCCACCCCGTCGCGGGTCGACTGCCCGGCCACATGAACGTCCTGCTCGCCGAGGCCAAGGTTCCCTACGACGTCGTCCTCGAGATGGACGAGATCAACGACGACTTCCCCGACACCGACGTCGTGCTCGTCATCGGTGCCAACGACACCGTCAACCCCGCTGCGATGGAGGAGCCCGGCTCGCCCATCGCTGGCATGCCGGTCCTCGAGGTCTGGAACGCCAAGGAGGTCATCGTCTTCAAGCGGTCGATGGCCACCGGCTACGCCGGCGTCCAGAACCCGCTGTTCTTCAAGGACAACTCCCGCATGCTCTTCGGTGACGCCAAGGACCGCGTCGAGGACATCAACCGCGCCCTGGGCTGACGAGGTCAGAGCTGGGTGCCGGCGGCCATGCCGATGAGGTAGGTGACCCCCATTGCCAGCAGGCCTCCGGCCACGGTGCGGAGGATGGCGCGCACCCGCGGGCTGAAGCCGAGCCCCGCGCTGACGTAGCCGGTGAGGGCGAGCGCGAGGGTGACCGAGACGACGGTGGCCAGCACCCGGACCGACTCTGGCGCGAAGGCGATCATCAGCAGCGGCAGCAGCGCGCCCACCGTGAAGGCGACCATCGAGGCCCAGGCGGCGTGCCATGGGTTGGTGAGCGCGTCCGGGTCGATCCCGAACTCGATGTCGGCGTGAGCGCGCAGCGCGTCGTGGAGGGTCATCTCCTCGGCGGCCAGGGCCGCAGTCTCGGCGGAGAGGCCCTTGTCCTCGAGCATCAGCGCCAGCTCGCGCTGCTCGGTCTCGGGCATCTTCTCCAGCTCCATCGCCTCGAGCGTGAGGATGGACCTCTCGGAGTCGCGCTGGGTGCTGACGGAGACGTACTCGCCTGCGCCCATGCTGAGGGCGCCGGCCACGAGGGCGGCGATGCCGGCCAGGAGGATGGCGCCGTGGTCGTCGGTGGCCCCGGCCACCCCCACCACGACACCCGCGGTGGAGACGATCCCGTCGTTGGCGCCGAGGACTCCGGCCCGGAGCCAGTTGAGGCGACCGCTCATGTCCCCGAAGTCGTCGTGGAAGTGCTGCGGGTCCTCGTCGGTGCCGATCTCCATGCTCATGGGGGGATCCTCGCCACTGGCGGCGGATGATTCAACGAAGGTGAGGCTGGGCTTAAGGTCGCACGCATGGCCCTCATCCTCGTCACCGGCGCATCCGGCTTCATCGGCCGACGTCTCGTCCCGGCCCTGGTCGAGGAGGGGCACGAGGTGCGGGCCATGACCCGCACTCCCGAGGAGTACGCCGGCCTCGGTGACCCGGTCTTCGGCAACGTGCACGACCCTGACTCGCTGGTCGGCGCCCTGGCGGGCGTGGAGATCGCCTACTACCTCGTCCACTCGCTCGACAGTGACGACTTCGAGCGCAAGGACGCGGATGCGGCGCGGGCCTTCGGCCGGGTCGCTGCCGAGGCGGGGGTCCGCCAGATCATCTACATGGGCGGACTCGGCTCCGACGACCAGGACCTCTCGGCCCACCTCCGCTCGCGCCGGGAGGTCGAGGGACTCCTCGCCGAGGGCGGCGTCCCGGTGACCGTGCTCCGGGCGGCGGTGGTGGTGGGTGCGGGCGGCATCTCGTGGGAGATCACCCGCCAGCTCGTCAAGAACCTCCCCGCCATGGTCGTGCCGCGCTGGGCGAAGACCCGGACCCAGCCGATCGCGCTGGACGACGTCATCCGCTACCTCGTCGGCGTGGCCGACAACCCGGACGCCCTGGGCCGCACCTTCGAGATCGGCGGTCCCGACCAGCTGACGTACGTCGAGATGCTGCAGGTGGTCGCCGAGGTCCGCGGCGGCTCCCCCATCCCGCTGACCACCGTGCCGGTGTTCACGCCGCGTCTGTCGTCGTACTGGCTGGCCCTGGTCACCGACGTCGACGCCACCACGGGCCGCAACCTCATCGACTCCATGGGCACCGAGGTCCTCGTCACCGACCACTCGATCAGGGACGTCGTGCCCGGTGAGCCGCTGAGCTACATCGAGGCGGTGCGGATCGCATTGGCCGAGACCGATGAGCGTGCCTGACCGGCCAACGCCTAGACCACCAGGGGCAGCGCCAGCAGCATGGCCAGCGACCAGGTGATGTGGGTCAGGATCGGCGCAAGGACACCGCCGCTGGCGCGGCGCTGCAGTCCCACCACGACCCCGAGCAGCAGCGCCGCGAACGACAGCATCGGGTTGCCGGTGACGGTGGTCGCGAGCACGTAGGCCAGCGTCGTCCAGACCACGGGATGGCGGGGGATCGCGGCGTAGACCGCGCCGCGGAAGAACAGCTCCTCGCCGATCCCGTTGACGGCGGTGATCACCACGAGCAGGGCGAGCGGCCCCTCGTCGGCGTACTCCAGCACGTCCTGGGTGCGGTCGGCCAGGAACGGGATCTCGCGCACCACCAGTGCCCCCACGACGAACACCCCGGCCAGGGCCAGCCCGAGCGCGATCGGCGGCCAGACGGGGCGGCGGGGCACGTCCCCGATGCGGCCGAGGTGGAGCTGGCCGGAGGCGAAGGCGCCCACGGTCCACACCGCGGCGAGCGCCGACGTGGCGGGGTAGAAGAGCGGGTTGCCCGGCTCGATGCGCAGCGACCACGCCAGGGTCACCGCACCGACCAGCACGGTCAGCACGCACACCACCTGGCGCCGCCGGAGACCCGCGGGGGTGTCGCGGTGGTCGCGTGGGACGCGCTCCACCAGCGAGTGGCGCAGGCTGCGCAGGATCGGCCGGTGCACCCGCTCAGGCTAGGGGGTAGGTGCCGATGACCTCGTGTCGCGGCCGACGCCGGGGGCCCTCCCCGAGGTACGACGCCACCAGCGCCACCTCGTCCAGCGTCCAGGTCGGCCCCTGGTAGGCGTCGAGGACCCGGACGAACGACGTGACGTTGTCGGGGTGGCCCAGCCGCGCCAGGGTCAGGTGGGCCCGGAAGCGCTGGCCGTCGACCTGGGCGCCGGCCTTGCCGAGCGCCGCCCGGGCGCCGGTGGCCATGCGGTCGAGCTCGACCCGGTCGTCCTCGCTGGCCAGCAGGCCGGACCAGAGGACCTTCGCCCGGTCGGGGTGCGGGAAGGCGCCGCCGCCGGCGAAGCTCAGCTCGACCGGGCGCCGCTTGCGGGCCGCTCGCTCCAGGCGTGCCTCCAGGTCATCGAGCGCGCGGTCAGGCACCTCGGACGAGAAGGCGAGCGTGAGGTGCCACTGGGACGGGTCGGTCCAGCGGTAGTGCCGACCGCTCAGCGCGGCCGCTTCCCGCCGGGAGGACAGGAAGGCGTCGAGGTGCTCCACCGCCTCCGGTGGTGGGAGCGCCGCGACGAACGCCCTCACAGGCCCAGGTCGCGCCCGATCAGCATCTTCATGATCTCGTTGGAGCCCGCCCAGATCTTGGTGACCCGGGCGTCGCGCCAGGCGCGGGCGACGCGGTACTCGTTCATGTAGCCGTAGCCGCCGTGCACCTGCACGCAGTGGTCGAGCACGTCGTTCTGCACCTGCGAGGTCCACCACTTGGCCTTGGCGGCGTCGACGGGGGTGAGCTCCTTCTTGGTGTGCGCGATGACGCACTGGTCGACGTAGGCCTGCGTGACGTCGATGCGCGTGACCAGGTCGGCGAGGAGGAACTGGGTGTTCTGGAAGGCCCCGATCGGCTGGCCGAACGCCTGACGGTCCTTGGCGTACTGGATGGTCTCCTCGAGGATCTGCTTGGCGTGCGCGAGGTTGGTGACCGCGCTGCCGAGCCGCTCCTGGGGCAGGAACTGCATCATCGAGATGAAGCCGGTGTCGAGAGGGCCGACCAGGTCGTCGTTGCTGACGCGGACGTTCTCGAAGGCGAGCTCGGCGGTGTCGGACTCGTCCTGGCCGACCTTGTCGAGGACGCGACCCACGGAGAAGCCGTCGAGGGTGGTGTCGACCGCGAAGAGCGAGATGCCCTTGGCCTTCTTCTCCGGGCTGGTGCGTGCCGCGACCAGGACCAGGTCGGCCGAGCCGCCGTTGGTGATGAAGGTCTTGGAGCCGTTGAGGATCCAGTCGTCGCCGTCGCGGACGGCGGTGGTCTTGAGGTTGGCGAGGTCGGAGCCGCCGCCCGGCTCGGTCATCCCGATCGCGGTGACGAGCTCACCGCTGGCGGCCTTGGGGAGCCAGCGCTTGCGCTGCTCGTCGTTGGTCAGGTGGACCAGGTAGGGCACGGTGATGTCGGCGTGGATCCCGACGCAGCTCGGCAGGGTCATGTTGACCTTGGCGAGCTCCTCGGTGAGGACCGCGTTGAAGCGGTAGTCGCCAGCCTCGGAGCCACCGAACTCGTCGGGGATCTCGAGGCCGAGGAAGCCCTGGCGGCCGGCAGCCAGCCAGAAGTCGCGGTCGAGGCCGTGGCCCTCCGCGTAGGACTCGAGGTTGGGGACGACCTCACGGTCGAGGAACTCCTTGACGGAGCTCCGGAATGCCTCGTGGTCCTCGTCGTAGATCTCGCGCTTCATGGCATGGATGTTACTCGCTGGTCACACCCCGGGACGCGTCACATCCGGGTGACCTCAAATTCTGCAAACAGCCTCCAGATCTGTGCTGTGGTGCGACCCTCGAGGTGGGGCAGCACAGCGTCGTTCGTGGGGAAGGTCGCGTGGGATGAACGTGGAGTGGCAGCGACCCCGCGCGCACGCGTGGGGAGGAGATCCGGAGCGGGCAGCACTCCTGGCGATAGCCGAGGACATCCGCTCCCGGGCGGGCTTCAAGGTGTGCGCCGTGGAGGTGCTCCGCGCCGACCGCATGCTGGAGTTCGTCGCCATCGCCGGTGCGGACGACGAGGGCAGGGACCTCCTGGGCCAGGCCTCCCCGGTGGACGCGATGCACGCGGCGCTCAGCCTCGGCGCCGACTACGGCGCCTTCACTTTCGTCGCCGGCGAGTGGATGACGGACGAGGCCAGTGAGCTGATGGCGAGGTACGGCCACGTGCCGGAGCTCCCGCCGGCGAACGAGCCCGACGCGTGGCTCGCCACGGATATGCTGGCCGCCCGGATCGTCGACGCGCAGGAGAGGCTGCGTGGCATCGTCTACCTGGACGAGCCGCTCTCGGGACGCCGACCCACGCCCGAGCAGATCAGCGAGCTCGGCTCGATGCTCGCCCTCCAGCTGCGCGCGATCCTGACCCACTTCGACCGCGAGCAGCTCGAGGGCCAGCTGCGAGTCGCGCGCTCGGCCAGCGCCGCGATCAGATCCATGTCCAGCGAACGCGACCTGGGCGGTTTCCTCAAGAAGGCCCGCCACCACCTGAAGGAGGGTTTCCGCGCCTCCGACCTCCAGATCCGCCTGTTCGACGGCGGGCACGAGCTCAATCTCTCCCGGAGGAGCGAGCAGGACGTCGATCCGCGGCACCATCGGCTGCTGGACGAGGCCGCACAGCGGGCGTGGAGCGCCCAGACAGCGCTGATCGTCGAGCCCGGACACGTCTGGGGGGACGAGATCCTGGCGCGCGAGGGCGGCGAGGACCTCGACCTCTACCTCGCCCGGCTCGGCGCGGCGGCCGTGGTGCTGGTGCCCATCGGTGCGGCCGACGAGGCACTCGGCTACGTCTGGGTGGTCCGTCATGACGTGAGGTGGACCGAGGCCGAGTCGATCGCGGCCCTCTCCGCCGGCCACGACCTAGGCCGCGCCGTGGTCAACGCCCGGGCCTTCGCCCGGGAGGAGCAGCTCGTCGGCGAGCTCCAGCGGCTCGACCAGTACCGCACCCAGCTCATCGCCACCATCACCCACGAGATGAAGAACCCGATCGGCGCGCTCGCGGGACACCTCGAGCTGATCGACATGCAGCTCGAGGACGGTCTGCAGGTGCCCGAGGCGATCGTGCGCTCGCTCTCGACCATGAGTCGCAGCGTGGACCGCCTGTCCGCGCTCGCGTCGAGCCTTCTGGAGCTCACCAGGCTCGGACAGTCCGACACCCCGCTCGTGCGCCGACCGGTGGACCTGGGTGATCTCGTGGCCGAGGTGGCGGCCCTCTTCGAGGCGCAGGCACGCGCCGCCGGAGTGGAGCTCACCTTCGACGCCGACTCGGGCTCGGTGGTCACCGGCGATGCCGCCGAGCTGGAGATGCTGGTCACCAACCTGGTCTCGAACGCCGTGAAGTACACCGAGCCCGGCGGCAGCGCCGACGTGACGGTACGACGTGACGGGGACCGGGCAGTCCTCACGTGCGCGGACTCGGGGATCGGTATCACCCCGGCGGACCAGGATCTGGTCTTCGGCGAGTTCCACCGCTCGGGGGATCCCCGTGCGCGCCAGCGCCCGGGCTCCGGACTGGGCCTGTCGATCGCCAAGCGGATCGTGGAGCGCCACCGGGGCACCATCTCCGTGACGTCAGAGCACGGGAATGGCAGCGTCTTCACGGTCCGTCTCCCGCTCGCGGGGCCCGAGGACCACCCCGGCCCGACCTGAGACCGACCGCCCGACGGCTGGTCGATGACCTCCGGGGGAGCTGGGACCTACGATCAGGGCAGGGAGGTCCCGTGGACGGACGAGTCGCACACCAGGACGGTGGGGCGGACCGATCGCGCGTCCAGGCCTGGGGCGACGAGCAGACCCGGGAGCTCGTCCAGAAGGTGACCCTCGACATCCCTGCGCGCGCGGGGGTCGAGTCCTGCGTCGTGGAGGTGGTGCGGCCCGACGGTCACGTCGAGCTCGTCACGGTCGCCGGAGACTCCCCCGAGGACGTGCTGCGCGACACCGAGGAGCTCCGCCAGCGGGTGCGGGTCGACCTCGACGAGGGGGAGCCCGACGGGGACGACGTCTGGTTCAGGGCCGAGGGCCCGGGGTGCGGTGAGCTGCTGGTGCGGGCGGTCCGCGACGAGGACGGCGACCTGCGCGCGATCGTCTACCTCGGTCCCGCGCGTTCGGCGGAGGGCGGTCCAGCGGTGCCCGAGCAGGTCGACGAGGCCCTGCGGCTCTCCCTGCGGTGCCTGCTCATCATCGTGGAGCACGAGCGGCTCGCCCAGAGCGTGCGGATGACCTCCGTCGTACGCCGGCTCCTGCACACCCCGGACGTCCGCCACGACGAGGAGGCTCTGGTGAGCCGGGCCGTCGAAGAGCTGGGAGGCGCGTTCGACGCGACTGCGTTCGAGGTGCACGTCTTCGGGGCGGGGTGGACCGGGCCGATGAGCCGCTGCCTGTCCCCGGAAGAGTGCGACGCCCTGGCTGACGCCGCGGAGCGCGCCTGCTCCTCGCACCATGTGGTGGTGGTCGAACCCGGCGAGGTCTGGGGCGACGACGAGCTGCGCTCGATCGGGGCGGCCCTGGACGCCATGCTGGACGATGTCGACGCTCGCACGGTCGTGCTCGCCCCGGTCGGGGCATCGGGCACCGCCCTGGGGCTCATGCTGATCGCGCGAGGGTGGGAGGGCCGGCGCTGGACCGACGCGGAGAGCGAGGCAGTCCTCGACTTCGGCCACGACCTGGGGCGCAAGATCGTCGACGCCCGGGCCACCCACCGAGAGCGCGACCTGCTCGAGCAGCTCAACTGGCACGAGGAGCTGCGCCGGTCGTTCCACAACACCATCACCCACGAGCTCAAGACGCCGCTCACGATCATCCGGGCCAACGCCGAGCTGCTGGCGATGGCCGACGGCCTCCCCGCGGAGGCGGCACAGCGGCTCGAGGCCATCGAGCGCGGTGTCGTACGCATGATGGGCATGGTCAACGACCTCACGACCCTGGCCCGGGTCAGCGATCCCGACCGCGACCAGTTCCGCGTCACCGTCGACGTGGGGACCCTGGTGCAGGAGGTGACCAACGCCATGGAGGCGGTGGCGTCCCGCGCTGGGGTGACCCTCGAGATGGACGAGCCGGCGACGGTCTGCCTGACCCGCGGCGATCCCGACCAGCTGAGCGGCGCCCTGACCAACGTCGTGGACAACGCGGTGAAGTACTCCGACCCGGGTGGCCACGTGTCCGTCTCGCTGCGACGGGAGGGGCCGTGGCTCGTCCTCGCCTGTCGTGACGAAGGGCTCGGCATCTCCGTGGACGACCAGGCCGCCCTGTTCACGCCCTTCTTCCGCTCGTCCAACCCCGAGGCACTCGCCCGGCCGGGGACCGGGCTCGGCCTCGACATCGTCAAGGGGGTGGTGGAGCGCCACGAGGGTCAGGTCAGCGTCGAGTCCGAGCTGGGCAGGGGCACCACCGTGCGCCTGATGTTCCCGGCCATGGACGACCGGCGTCGCACCCCACGCTGACGCTGATGTGGTCGCGCCTCCCTGACCAACCCTTCCGGCGTACGTTGGGGTGATGGCTCTGTCTGCGGCGCTCGCCGGCCTGCTCGTGCAGGCCGTCACGCTGTCCCTGGGCGCGCCCGCACCTGTCGTGACAGGTGCACGCGAGTACGCCCGCACCGTCCTGCAGCCGCGCACCGACGGCACGCTCGTGGCACCCAGCTCGGGACTCGGCAGCAGGCCGCCGTCGTGGCTGGGCACCCGCGAGCTCCCGGTCGACCCTGCGACCGGCTACGGCGAGGTACGACGCACGCCCCCTGCCCTGCGGACCCGGGGGTGGACGCTGCCCGACCGGCTGCCTGCGCTGCCCGGCGAGGGCTACGCCGCTCGTGTCGTCGTACCCGCACCCCGGCACGTGATCCGCCGCTCGACCTGGCGGCCCGGCTGCCCGGTGGGGCGCCGCGATCTCGCCTGGGTGCGACTGGCGTTCTGGGGGTTCGACGCCCGACGCCACACCGGGGAGCTGCTCGTCCACCGCACGGTGGCCCGGGACGTCGCGAAGGTGTTCGGCCGGCTCTACCGCGCGCGCTTCCCCATGGAGCAGGTCGTCGTGGTGCCGACGTGGGACCCCGAAGCACCGCCCACGGGCGACGGCAACGGGACGGGCGCGTTCGTGTGCCGGGCATCGACCGGGACGTCGTACTTCTCCCAGCACGCCTACGGGCTCGCCATCGACGTCAACACGTTCCAGAACCCGTACGCGAAGGGACAGGTCCTGCTGCCGGAGCTGGCGTCGTCCTACCTGCGGCGCGACGAGGTGCGTCCCGGCATGATCACCGCCGACGGGCCGGTCGTCGAGGCGTTCGCCTCGATCGGCTGGGAGTGGGGCGGCGACTGGCGCCGCTCACTGGACTACCAGCACTTCAGCCGCAACGGGTTGTGAGCGCGTCGGTGACGAAGGTGCTGCTCACACGACGCGCTCGGGCGCGTCGCCCCTGAGGTCCACGACGACGTCCTCGTCGGGCGGGGTGATGTCGAGCTCGCGGTCGAACTCGCTGAACTCGACCCTCCCCGGGTCGTCGCCCGAAGGGGTGATCATCTTGACGACCCTGTGGGGCTCGGCGACCGAGATCCAGATGGTGGTCCAGATGCCGAAGGACTTCTCCTTGACGGGGACGGTCTCGACGTCCCCGACCACCTCGACGTCGCCCTGGCTCACCGATCCGTCGTCGAAGAGCTTCGGGTCGAAGGTGTCGAGGACCTGGTCGAAGTCGCACAGCGGCCCGAGCATGGCGTCCGAAGGTGGCCTGGCCCACTTCGAGCCCACCAGCGCGATGACGACCCGGGCCTCCTTGGGGGTGTCGAGGGTCGCCCGCCAGAACCGCTCGTCACCCTTGATCCAGGCCCCTTGGTCGTCCTTGACGAACCTCGCGGTGCCGCGACCCATCTCGAACTCGCCCTCGCACTGGCCGTCGGACCGAATGCGGACGTCCATCGCGATGACGCCGTCGGCGGTCGTGAACGTGCCCGCCATCCTGAGCGACTCGAGCTCGCGCATCTCGTCGAAGGCGTCGAGGGCGAGGGCTCGTGGGTCCTGCGGAACCGGCTCCTCGCGGGTGGCGTCAGTGCTCGCCGAGCACGCGGCCAGCAGCAGGGGGGCGGACGCGGCCAGCACCGCGACTGCCAGTCCCGAGACGGTCATGGTGGTCTCCCTCGTCCGCGCCATTCCACCAGAGTCCACGGGGGGACGTCCATGAGCGGACTCCAGCGGCGTCAGCAGCGAATTGTCAGGCCTGCGCGCCGGGGCGGTCTCCGAGGTCGAGGACCTCCGTGTGCGGTGGGGTGTCGAACTCGGCCGGGAGGTCGAAGTCGGAGAGCACCACCTGCACCCGCGCGTGCGCGTCCTCCTGAACCATCTTGACGAAGTAGTGAGGCTCTTCGAGGGAGACCCACGCGTCCGTCACGCTGTCCTCGTCAGTCACCTGCAGCCTGACCGCCTTCTCACCCGCCGCCTCGCCGAGCCCTTCGTTCACCAGCACGAGGTTGCTCGGCGGCTCGCCCTCGTCGACGGCTGACTGCTCCTCCTCGGTGAGTAGGTCGGCCATGAGCCGGCACAGTGGTACGGGGTCCAGCGGCACGGTGTCGGACTTCTTGACCCAGCGTCCCTCCAGGACTCGAGACCGTGCGGGCATCGGCTGTTCCGTGAGCAGGCTCAGCTTCTGCCAGCTCCACGCGCTGCCCCTCAGGAACGATCCGTCCGGCGTGGTGAGGACGTCGAACGACGCAGTGTCCAGGCTGACCTCGCCGCTGCAGTGCCCCCCGGTGCCCGTCATGAGGCTGAAGTCGATGGTCGCCTTGCCCTTGCCCTCGGGGTCGACGAAGCCGGAGACGCGCAGTGTGCGGGTGTCGGAGGTGGCCGACGCGGCGTCGACGAAGATCGCGCCCGCGTCCTCGCCGGCGTAGGGGTATCGGAGGTCGTCGACCACCGCGCAGCCGCTCAACGTCATCACCGCGATCGCGCCGGCCAGCCTTGGTCGTACGCCCTGCACGTTCCTGCCTCTCGTCCGGCACCCCCGCCTGTCAGGGGGTGTAGATCTCCTTGGAGGCCGGCTTCGTCACGACGACCTCCTCGTTGAACTCGGAGAAGGCGAAGGTGCCCCTTTGGCGAGCCTCGTCGGTGGATGCCTTGAGGATGTAGTGCGGTGCCTCGCTGGAGACCCAGATGCGCTCGGTGTAGGCCCCACCGGGGGTGGAGCTCATCTCGACGGCTGCGCGGCCGTCGAGGTCGACCTCGTCCCCGACCGTGACACCGTCGACGTCCGTCAGCGTGTCCACGTCCTTGAACAGCTTGTCGAGGTCGCAGAACTTGCTGAACGCCTTGCGGCTGGCGGCGTCGTCCAGGGCCACCCAGTGCGTGCTCAGCTTCTCCAGCGCTGCGCGCGGCACCTGGCTCTTCCCGACCATGTTGAAGAAGCCGGTGTCACCCTTGAACCAGATCTTCTCGTCGACGCGCCGGACGTCGACGTTGTTGCCGCTCTCGCGCAAGGTGCCCCGGCAGTCGCCGGACCGACTCACCCACATGTCGAGGAAGAGCTCCCGTCCGTTCTCCTGGTGCGGGCCGGTGAGCCTGACCGTCTCGATGTCCTTGATGGCCTTGACCGCCGACTGGGCGATCGCCTCGGGCTCCTGCTTGGCGAAGTCGCTCTTGGTGAGCTCCTCGATGGTCCCGCACGAGGACAGGACGGCCCCCAGCACTCCCACGGCGATGGCACGCCGTGCCCCCTTGTTGCCCAGCACAGTGAATCCCTCTGTTCGTCCGACGGCTCCGGACATTCGACCACGCCTGCCGGCGCACCACAGCGGAGTTGGCGAGTTTGCCGAGATGCACCTGCATGGCGGCCGGCGTCACCCAGCCCTCGTCGCGCCCACCAGCGCGGCGGCCACGGTGGCGGCATGCTCCGGCGCCACGAGCCCGGACGTGACCCTGACATGGGGAGGGGCCGCCGGGCCGGGGAAGAAGGGGCTGCCGGGGGCCGCACGGATCCCCGCAGCGGCGAGGTGGGCCAGGGCAGCGCGCTCGTCACGGACCGGGAGCCACAGGTTGATGCCGTCGGGCGCGGGCAGGTGCAGTCCGAGCTCGGCGAGATGTGCGACCAGGTCGCGTTGGCGACCGAAGTACTGTCGCCTCGCCTCGCTGACCTCGTCGAGCGAGCGTGCCTCGGTGAGCAGGTCGTGCAGGATGGTCTGGAGCATCCGGGAGGTCCACCCGGGGCCGAGCATCCGCCGTCCGACGAGGGAGTCCACCAAGGAGGCGGGACCGCCCAGGGCCGCGATCCGGAGGTCGGGTCCGTGGGACTTGGAGAAACTGCGCACGTGCACCGTGCGGTCGGGAAGGTGGTTGCCCAGCGAGACGTCGGGCCTGGTGCTGATGGACCCCGAGTGGTCGTCCTCGACGATCCAGGGACATGCGGGGGCCCTCCGGAGCACGCCGGCCAGCGTCTGCGCGCGGACGCCGGTCATCGCGACGCCGGTGGGGTTGTGGGCCCGGGGCTGCAGCACGACGGCGACCGGCGACGCCTCCAGGGCCGTCCGCAGGGATGTCGGCCGGATCCCGTGGCGGTCCAGCTCCACTGGGATGATCTCGGCGCCCAGTGACTCGACGAGGTCGTAGAACATCGGGTAGCCGGGTGACTCCAGCACCACCCGGTCGCCCAGCCGGACCACCAGCTCGAGCGTGCGGTTGATCCCGTCCATCGCGCCGTTCACGACCGTCAGCGCCTCGACCGGGCTGGGCCAGCTGCCCAGCAGCAGCTGGCGCAGGGCCGGCAGGACCGGCTCGTCCTGGTAGACCCCGGTGAAGGCCGGCGTGGACACCCGGCCCAACGCGGGACCGAGGGCTGGGAGCAGCGTGGGATCGGGCGTGCCGCGGGAGAGGTCCAGCCGGACCTGCTCGGTCGGACCCGCCACGAGTCCCTGCTGGCGCGGGGTGAGCCAGGTGCGGGGGGTGTCGAGCACGAAGGTGCCCGACCGCCCACGGGAGACGACCACCCCGGTGCGCCGCAGCGCCTGCCACGCGGCGCTGACCGTGGCGGGACTGACCCCCAGCTCGGCCGCCACCGCGCGGACGGTCGGCAACCGGTCGCCGGGGACCAGCTCGCCGGAGCGCACCGCCCGCGCGAAGGTGCCCGCGATGCCCTGGGGAGTGCGGTCCTCGAGCGCCGAGAGGTCGGGGGAGCTGGCCACGAGAGTCCTGTCTAGCGCAGAGAAGGAAGTCCGGGGAAAGGGCTCGCTAAATGTTCAAGTCACAGGATAACGTTCCAATGAGACCTGCGTCACACCCCGAGGGAGACCGTCATGACGACCGTGCGGGCAGCGATCAGCCAGACCACGTGGACCGGCGACAAGGAGTCCATGCTCGACAAGCACGAGCAGTTCGCCCGCGATGCCAAGGCGCAGGGGGCTCAGGTCATCTGCTTCCAGGAGCTGTTCTACGGGCCCTACTTCGGGATCACCCAGGACCAGAAGTACTACCGCTACGCCGAGCCGGCCGACGGCCCCATCGTGCAACGCTTCGCGGCGCTGGCCAAGGAGCTCGAGATGGTGATGATCCTGCCGATCTACGAGGAGGCGCAGACGGGCGTCTACTACAACACCGCGGTCGTGGTGGACGCCGACGGCACGATCCTGGGCAGCTACCGCAAGAACCACATCCCCAACCTCGAGAAGTTCTGGGAGAAGTTCTACTTCCGCCCCGGCAACCTCGGCTACCCGGTCTTCGACACCGCCGTCGGCAAGGTCGGGGTCTACATCTGCTACGACCGCCACTTCCCCGAGGGGTGGCGCGAGCTGGGGCTCCGCGGGGCACACATGGTCTTCAACCCCAACGCCACCAAGCCCGGCCTCTCCAACCGCCTCTGGGAGGTCGAGGGCCCGTGCGCCGCTGTCGCCAACGGCTACTTCGTGCTCCAGCCCAACCGGGTGGGGCTCGAGGACAACGAGTACGGCGACGAGGCCGTCGACTTCTACGGCACGAGCCAGGTCATCGACCCCCGCGGCAACTTCGTCGGCGACCGCGGAGCCGATGACAAGGAGGAGCTGATGGTCCGCGACATCGACCTCGACATGGTCCAGCAGATGCGCGACGACTGGCAGTTCTACCGCGACCGGCGGCCCGACAGCTACACCACGATCGCCGAGGCCTGAGGGGGACGGGATGAGCACGTTGCTGATCAGCGGAGGCACTGTCGTCAGTGCCACCGGCCGGACCCGCGCCGACGTGCTGGTCGACGGGGAGAGGATCGTCGCACTGGTCGAGCCGGGGTCCACCGCGCTCGGCGCCGACCTCGCCTCCTCGGTGGACCGCGTGGTCGACGCGACGGACAAGTACGTCATCCCGGGTGGCATCGACGCCCACACCCACATGGAGCTGCCCTTCGGCGGCACCCAGGCCAGCGACACCTTCGAGACCGGCACCACCGCAGCGGCCTGGGGCGGCACGACCTCGATCATCGACTTCGCGGTGCAGAAGTACGGCGAGGCCGTGGAGACCGGACTGGCTGCCTGGCACGAGAAGGCGGGCGGCAACTGCGCGGTCGACTACGGCTTCCACCAGATCATCGGCGGCGTGGACGAGCAGTCGCTCAAGGCGATGGAGACCCTCGTCGACGAGGGCATCACCAGCTACAAGCTGTTCATGGCCTACCCCGGGGTCTTCTACTCCGACGACGCGCAGATCCTCAAGGCGATGCAGAAGGCCGCCGAGCTCGGCCTGATGACGATGATGCACGCCGAGAACGGCCCGGCCATCGACGTCCTCGCCGAGCAGCTCTACAACCAGGGCAAGACCGGCCCCTACTTCCACGGCATCGCCCGCGCCTGGCAGATGGAGGAGGAGGCCACGCACCGCGCGATCATGCTGGCCGACCTCACCAACGCTCCGCTCTACGTCGTGCACGTCAGCGCCAAGCAGGCCGTCGCCCAGCTCGCAGCGGCCCGCGACCGCGGGAAGAACGTCTTCGGCGAGACCTGTCCGCAATACCTCTACCTCTCCCTCGAGGAGCAGCTCGGGGCCGGCGGCGAGGACGGCTTCGAGGGCGCCAAATGGGTCTGCTCCACGCCGTTGCGCTCCCGCGCCGAGGGCCACCAGGACGCCATGTGGGCGGGCCTGCGCACCAACGACCTGCAGATGGTCTCGACCGACCACTGCCCCTTCTGCATGAAGGACCAGAAGGAGCTGGGCCGTGGAGACTTCCGCGCGATCCCCAACGGCATCGGGTCCATCGAGCACCGCATGGACCTGCTCTACCAGGGCGTCGTCACCGGTGAGCTGACCCTCGAACGCTGGGTCGAGCTCACCTCGACCACTCCGGCCCGCATGTTCGGGCTCCACGGCACCAAGGGAGTCATCGCGCCCGGCGCGGACGCAGACATCGTCGTCTACGACCCGAACGGCCACACCTCGATCGGCTACGAGCAGACGCACCACATGAACATGGACCACTCCGCGTGGGAGGGGTTCGAGATCGACGGGCACGTGGACGTCGTCATCTCTCGCGGCTCGGTCGTCGTCTCGGACGGTGCCTTCCACGGCCGCGCCGGCCACGGCAAGTTCCTCAAGCGCGGTCTGACGCAGTACCTCTCCTAGCCCACCCCGTCCAGAAGGAGCCCGAGATGGACTTCGGCGTCGTACTGCAGACCAATCCGCCGGCCTGGCGCACCGTGGGCCTGGCCCAGCAGGCGGAGGAGCACGGCTTCGACCACGTGTGGACCTTCGACTCCCACCTGCTCTGGCAGGAGCCCTACGTCATCTACTCCGCGATCCTGGCTGCCACCCACCGGGTGACGGTCGGTCCGATGGTCACCAACCCGGCAACTCGTGACTGGACGGTGACGGCCTCGGTCTTCGCGACCCTCAACGAGATGTACGGCAACCGGACCGTCTGCGGCATCGGCCGCGGCGACTCGGCGGTGCGGGTGCTCAACGGCAAGCCGACCACGCTCAAGGAGGTCCGCGAGGCGACCCACGTCATCCGCGAGCTGGCCAACTGCCGCCCCGTCGAGCTCAACGGCACGACCCTGCAGTTCCCGTGGGCGCGCACCTCCTCCCTCGAGGTCTGGGTGGCGGCCTACGGACCGCTCGCGCTCAAGGCGGCCGGCGAGGTCGGCGACGGCTTCATCCTGCAGCTCGCCGACGTCGACATCGCGAAGTGGATGATCGGGTCGGTGCGCGATGCCGCCGAGAAGGCGGGCCGCGACCCCGACGCCATCACGTTCTGCGTCGCGGCGCCGATGTACGTCGGTGAGGACACCCCGGAGTCGTGGGAGCACATGCGCGAGCAGAGTCGCTGGTTCGGCGGCATGGTCGGCAACCACGTGGCCGACATCGTGGCCAAGTACGGCGACTCCGGGACCGTCCCCCAGGCGCTCACCGACTACATCAAGGGCCGGGAAGGCTACGACTACAACGAGCACGGGCAGGCCGGCAACACCCACACCGATTTCGTCCCAGACGAGATCGTCGACCGCTTCTGCGTCCTCGGCACCGCCGAGGACCACGTCGCCAAGCTCAAGGAGCTCAAGGACATCGGCGTCGACCAGTTCGCGGGGTATCTCCAGCACGACAACAAGGAGGAGACCCTCCGTGTCTATGGCGAGACGATCGTGCCGGCCCTGCGCGAGCACGTGACCGCGAAGGCGTGACGCGGATGCGGGGTCGGCTGCGGGCAGCAGGGATGGGACTCCTCGGAGTCCTCCTGCTCGCCGCCGCATGGGACCTCTACAAGGCCTTCGGTCCCGCGGAGGGGCTGCGTGTCGGCGAGCGACTGCTGGTCCTGCCGCGGGCGACCGACCTCGCGATGCCTCACTCGTGGGAGATGGTCCAGCGCCTGTTCGAGCCGGCGACCGGCGCCCCCGGTGCCCCGTCCGCGCTCGGCGCCGTCACCGAGGCCAGCCTCTTCACGCTGGGCATCGCCACCCGCGGGTGGTTGATCGGCGTCGTCGTGGGCCTGCTGCTGGCGCTGCTGATGAGCCGCTTCCGCCTGGCCGAGTCGGGGCTGCTGCCCTGGATCGTCCTGAGCCAGACGGTTCCGCTGATCGCGATCGCCCCCCTCGTGAGGCGGTGGGGCTCGGGTCTGAGCCTCGGCTCGTTCAGCTGGGAGAACGAGCACTCTGTCGCGCTGATCGCCGCCTACCTCGCCTTCTTCCCGGTCGCGGTCGGGGCACTGCGAGGGCTGAAGTCCCCGGCCCGCACGCACCTCGAGCTCATGCACGTCTACGGCGTGGGCTGGTGGCGGTCCCTGGCGACCCTGCGGCTTCCGGCGAGCGTGCCGTTCCTGCTGCCCGCCCTCCGGCTCGGAGCCGCGAGCGCCGTGATCGGCACAGTCGTCGCGGAGGTGTCCATCGGCCTGCGGGGCGGCATCGGCCGGATGGTCGTCGAGTACGCCCAGTCGGCAGGCGGAGACCCCGCCAAGGCCTGGGCCCCCATCTTCGGCGCCGTGGCCGTCGGCCTCGTGGCCGCTGGCGCGGTCGGCCTCCTCGGCCTCGGGCTGCGCCCCTTCCGGATGACCGGGAGCAGCTGATGCCGAGACCTTCCAGGGCACCCACCGAGAGCGAGTCGATGAGTCGGTCCCCCGCCCCGCGCACGTCCACCGCGCACGCGATCGAGATCACCGGGGTCGACCGGGTGTTCACCACCCGCCGCAACGACGTCGTGGCGCTCAGCGGCATCGACCTGACGGTCGAGGCGGGTGAGTTCGTGTCGCTGATCGGGCCGAGCGGGTGCGGCAAGAGCACCCTGCTGCGGCTGGTCGCCGACCTGGACACGCCGACCGCCGGCACGGTCGAGGTCTTCGGCAAGACGGCGCGCCAGGCTCGGCTCGACCAGGACTACGGCATCGCCTTCCAGCAGGCCGGGCTCCTGCCGTGGCGCACGGTGGCTGCCAACATCGAGCTGCCGCTGAAGCTCCACGGGGTGGCGAGCGACGAGAGGCGCCGTCGCTGCGCCGAGCTGCTCGAGCTGGTGGGGCTCGAGGACTTCCCCAAGGCCTATCCCGAGCAGCTCTCGGGAGGCATGCAGCAGCGCGTCGCCATCGCCCGCGCGCTGGCGGAGAGCCCGCGGCTGCTGCTGATGGACGAGCCGTTCGGCGCCCTCGACGAGATCACCCGCGAACGGATGCAGAACGAGCTCGTGCGGATCTGCCGGGAGACCGGTGCCGCCGTCCTGTTCGTCACCCACTCGATCCCCGAGGCGGTCTTCCTGTCCGACCGGGTGGTCGTCATGTCCCCACGGCCCGGCCGGGTCGTCGACGTCGTACGGGCGGGCGGCGACCAGATGGGGACCTCCCACGACCGCACCGACGACGTCCGTGACGTCCCCGACTTCTTCCACACCGTCGCCAGGGTGCGCGAGCACCTGCACGGCTCCCCGCAGCCGCGAGGCGGTGAGACCCGATGAGCGACTCCGCAACCACGCGCGACACCCGGCGGGCCCTCCCGCTGCCCGAGGTCCGCGTCGGCACGGTGGTCGCACCGCTGGTGGTCGGCGTTGCCTCCCTCGGCCTGTGGCAGGTCGCCGTGACCGGTCTGGAGATCGACCCCTACATCGTCCCGGCCCCCTCGGCCATCTGGGACCAGCTGGTCGCGGCGCGCGAGTCCATCGTCAGCGGCATGGTGGTCACCGGTCGCAACGCGCTGATCGGCATGCTCCTCGGGGCCGTCGTCGGCATCCTCGGAGCAGTCCTGGCCAGCGCCAGCAAGGTGGCCGACCAGATGGCCGTGCCGGTCGTCGCCGCGCTCTCGGTCGTGCCGATCGTCGCCCTGGCACCGGTGCTCTACACGATGTTCGGCGCAGCCGTGGACACCGGCCGGATCATCATCGCCGCCCTCGCGGTCTGCATCCCCGTTTACCTCAACACCCTGCGCGGGCTGCGCCAGGTGTCGTCGGTCCACCGTGAGCTGATGGCCGCCTACGCCGCGACTCCGACGCAGGTCGCGCGCACGGTCACGCTGCCCACGGCGACGCCGTACGTCTTCACGGGCCTGCGCGTCGCCTCCTCGCTGGCGGTCATCTCGGCCCTGATCGCGGAGTACTTCGGCGGGCCCGTCGGCGGCCTGGGAAAGTCGATCACCACCGCCGCCTCCAGCAGCAACTACGCGCTCGCCTGGGCCTACGTCGTCGGGTCGATCGTCCTGGGTCTCTCCTTCTACGTCGCCACGCTGCTCGTGGAGCTCTGGGCCTCCCGGCACACGCCCACGTCCTGACACCTGAACGCCCACAACATCCGCACGCCCACCCTGAGGAGAACACATGAGAGCCACACGACGACCCGGGACCCGCTCCCGGTTCCGCCTCGCTGCCGGCGTCGCGACCCTGGCCCTGGTCCTCGCGGGCTGCTCGGGGGGCGACGACGACGGTTCGGCCGGCGAGGGAGAAGGCGGCGACGGAGACCTCACCCCCGTCTCGCTCCAGCTGCAGTGGGTCGCGCAGGCCCAGTTCGCGGGCTACTACGCCGCGGTCGAGCAGGGCTTCTACGAGGACGAGGGCCTTGACGTGACCATCGAGGAGGGCGGCCCCGACATCGTTCCGCAGGACGTCCTCGCGGCCGGCGACGTCGACTACGCCATCTCGTGGGTCCCCAAGGTGCTCGGCTCGATCGAGCAGGGTGCCGGCATCACCAACGTCGCCCAGATCTTCGAGCGGAGTGCGACCACCCAGATCTCCTTCAAGGAGCAGGGCATCGAGACCCCCGAGGACCTCGCCGGCAAGAACGTCGGCAGCTGGGGCTTCGGCAACGAGTGGGAGCTCTTCGCCGGGATGCAGCAGGCCGGCGTCCAGCTCGAGGACATCAACCTGGTCCAGCAGGCCTTCGACATGAACGCCTTCCTCGCCGGTGACATCGACGCGGCCCAGGCGATGACCTACAACGAGTACGCCCAGGTCCTCGAGAGCGTCAACCCCGACACGGGCGAGCTCTACCAGCCCGAGGACCTCAACGTCATCGACTGGAACGAGGTGGGCACCGCCATGCTCCAGGACGCCATCTGGGCCTCCACCGACCAGCTCGAGGACGAGGCCTACCAGGAGCAGACGGTCGCCTTCATCAAGGCCTCCATCAAGGGCTGGGAGTTCGTCAGGGACGACCCGCAGGCCGGAGCCGACGCCGTCACCGCGGCCGGGTCACAGCTCGGGACGAGCCACCAGCTGTGGATGACCAACGAGGTCAACAAGCTGATCTGGCCCTCGACCAACGGCGTCGGGGTCATCGACCAGGCGGCCTGGGACCAGACGGTCGACATCGCGCTGAACACCGAGAACGAGACGGGCGCGACGATCATCAGCGAGGAGCCGCCGGAGACGGCGTACACCAACGAGTACGTCGAGCAGGCGCTCGAGGAGCTCCGTGAGGAGGACGTCGACGTGGATGGTGCCGACTACGAACCCATCGAGGTCACCCTCAACGAGGCCGGCGAGTAGAAGGAGAGCAGCGATGACAGAGCCAGTGCCGGGGGACCTCGACGGCCACACCGTCGAGCTCGACCGGGCCCACGTCTTCCACTCGTGGTCGGCGCAGGCAGCCCTCTCCCCGATGGTGGTGGCCGGTGGCCTCGGCTGCCGCGTGTGGAACCACGCGGGTCGCGAGTGGCTGGACTTCTCCAGCCAGCTCGTCAACGTCAACATCGGACACCAGCACCCGCGGATCGTCGCGGCCATCCAGGAGCAGGCGGCGCTCCTGACGACGATCTCCCCGCCCACCGCCAACCTCGCCCGCGGCGAGGCGGCACGCCGGATCGTCGACCTGGCCCCGGACGGCTTCACCAAGGTGTTCTTCACCAACGGCGGCGCCGACGCCAACGAGAACGCCATCCGGATGGCCCGGCAGTTCACCGGGCGCGACAAGGTCGTCTCGACCTATCGCAGCTATCACGGCAACACCGGCGCGGCGGTCGTGGCGACGGGCGACTGGCGGCGGGTGCCCAACGAGTACGCCCGCGGGCACGTGCACGTGTTCGGCCCCTATCTCTACCGCTCGGAGTTCTGGGCGACCACGCCGGAGGAGGAGAGCGAGCGGGCGCTGCGCCACCTGACGCGTGTCGTCGAGTCCGAGGGCCCTGCCTCCGTCGCCGCGATCCTCCTCGAGACGGTGCCCGGCACCGCCGGGGTGCTGATGCCGCCGCCGGGCTACCTCGAGGGGGTGCGGGCCCTCGCTGACAAGCACGGGATCATGCTCATCCTCGACGAGGTGATGGCCGGGTTCGGCCGCACGGGCCAGTGGTTCGCCTTCGACGCCTACGACGTCGTCCCCGACCTGATCACGTTCGCGAAGGGCGTCAACTCCGGGTACGTCCCGGTCGGTGGCGTGGTCATCAGCGACCCGATCGCGGCCCACTTCGACGACATCGTGTTCCCGGGCGGACTCACCTACAGCGGGCATCCGCTCGCGATGGCCTCGATCGTCGCCTCGATCGACGCGATGGCCGACGAGGGCATCGTCGACAACGCCGCACGCATCGGTCGCGACGTGCTCGGACCCGGTCTCGCCGAGCTGGCCGAGAAGCACGACCTGGTCGGGGAGGCTCGGGGCGCCGGCGTCTTCTGGGCGCTCGAGCTGGTCTCCGATCCCGAGTCCCGGGAGCCGGTGGCCCCGGCGGTCGTCGGCCGCGCCAAGGCCCTGCTGCTCGAGCGTGGCCTGCTGCCCTTCGTGGCCGACAACCGCATCCACGTGGTGCCACCTTGCGTGGTCACCGACGACGAGGCCGGAACTGCTCTGGCCATCTACGACGACGCACTCACCCTGCTCACCAAGGAGCTCTCATGACGACCCCCAGCACGACCAGCGACCTGCCCGTCCTCGACCACTGGATCGACGGCGTCCCCAGCGCCGGCAGCTCCGAGCGGACGGGTGACGTCTTCGACCCCGCCCGCGGGGTCGTCCAGCGACACGTCCGGCTCGGCTCGGCCGCCGACGTCGACACGGCGGTCGGCGTGGCCAAGAAGGCCTTCTCCTCCTGGGGGCAGGCCTCCATCGCCAAGCGGCAGTCGGTGATGTTCGCCTTCCGCGAGCTGCTCGCCAGCAGACAGGGGGAGCTCGCCGAGATCCTCACCTCCGAGCACGGCAAGGTCCTCTCCGACGCGGGTGGCGAGATCGCCCGCGGCCTCGAGGTGGTCGAGTTCGCCTGCTCGCTGCCCCACCTCATCAAGGGCTCGATGTCGGAGAACGTCTCGACCGACGTCGACGTGTTCTCTCTCAAGCAGCCGCTCGGGGTCGTCGGGATCATCAGCCCCTTCAACTTCCCCGCCATGGTGCCGATGTGGTTCTTCCCCATCGCCATCGCGACCGGCAACTGCGTCGTGCTCAAGCCGAGCGAGAAGGACCCCTCGGCTGCCAACTGGATGGCGGAGCTGATGACCGAGGCGGGCCTGCCACCCGGCGTCTTCAACGTCGTCCACGGCGACAAGGAGGCCGTCGACGCCCTCCTGGTGCACCCCGACGTCGCCTCGATCTCCTTCGTCGGGTCGACCCCGATCGCCCGCTACGTCTACGAGACCGGAACTGCCCACGGCAAGCGGGTCCAGGCCCTCGGCGGCGCCAAGAACCACATGCTCGTCCTGCCGGACGCCGACCTCGACCTGGTCGCCGACTCAGCCGTCAACGCCGGCTTCGGCTCGGCCGGGGAGCGCTGCATGGCCGTGAGCGTCGTGCTCGCGGTGGACACGGTGGCCGACCCGCTCATCGAGAAGATCCGCGAGCGGATGGCCACCTTGAAGGTCGGCGACGGCCGGCGCGGGTGCGACATGGGCCCGCTGATCACCCGCGAGCACCGCGACAAGGTGGCGTCGTACGTCGACGTGGCTTCCGCCGACGGTGCGAGCGTCGTGGTCGACGGCAGGGGGGACGAGGTGGACGGCGATTCGGAGGGCTTCTGGATGGGCCCGACCCTGCTGGACAAGGTGCCGACCTCGTCGAGCGCCTACACCGACGAGATCTTCGGCCCGGTGCTGTCGGTCGTGCGGGTGTCCGGCTACCCCGAGGGAATCGAGCTCATCAACTCCGGTCCCTACGGCAACGGCAGCGCCATCTTCACCAACGACGGTGGTGCCGCGCGGCGCTTCCAGCGTGAGGTCGAGGCCGGCATGGTCGGTATCAACGTGCCGATCCCGGTGCCCGTCGCCTACCACTCCTTCGGCGGCTGGAAGGCCTCGCTGTTCGGGGACGCCAAGGCCTACGGACCGCACGGGGTGGACTTCTTCACCCGCGAGAAGGCCATCACCCAGCGTTGGCTCGACCCCAGCCACGGCGGTCTCAACCTCGGCTTCCCTCAGCACAGCTGAGTTGTGAACCAACCACCCATCGGCTAGGCAAGAGACATGGCTGACGACGAGATTGTCCAGTTCCTCGGCGACTGGACAGGGCAGGTCGTGGCCACCTCGGTCCACGCAGGGCACGAGGTGCGCCCCGACCTCGCCGAGCTGATGGTGCTCGACGAGGCCGAGCGGCTGCGCGAGGAGGACCCCCACACCGACCGCATCGCCGACGTCGTGCCCGACCGCGTCGTGACGCACCGCTCGCGGTTCGAGTGCGACCTCAACCGTCCCCGCCGGGAAGCGATCTACCGCATCCCCGAGGACTGCTGGGGGCTGAAGGTGTGGCGCGGCGGCGAGCTGCCGGACGAGCAGTACGAGCAGAGCCTGGCCACCTACGACACCTTCTACGACCAGCTCGCCGCCCGCCTCGACGAGGTCGCTGCGCGCGGCCCCTTCGTCCTCCTCGACGTGCACTCCTACAACCACCGCCGTGACGGCGCGGACCAGCCGCCGGCGCCGGTTGAGGAGAACCCCGAGGTCAACGTCGGCACCGGGAGCGTCGACCTCGACGTCTTCGAGCCCCTGGTGGAGAGATTCGTCGCCGACCTGTGCGCGGCCCACCTGGGCGCCGGGTCGGTGGACGCCCGGGAGAACGTCGTCTTCGAGGGTCGGGGGCTTGCCTGGTGGGTGCACGACCGCTACCCGCGGGTCGGGTGCGTCCTGGCCCTGGAGTTCAAGAAGACGTTCATGGACGAGTGGACCGGCGAGGTCGACGAGGCCGCCCTCGACCGCGCCCGGGCGGCGCTCGCCGCGACCCTGCCGGGACTGCACGAGGAGTTGGGCCGGCTCTGATGGGCTCTTCGGTGCTCAGTGCCGGCGATCGGGCGGTGGACCACGCGCTCGCCCAGCTCTCGGCAAGCATGCGGTTCCTCCTCGAGATCACGCCCGTCGACGCCGAGGACGTCCGCGAGGACTTCCTCGGCGGCGACGTCGAGGAGCCGGAGTTCGCCTATCGCAGCCTCGAGGTCGACCCGGACGTGGTGGCCGCGGAGCTGGAGAGGATCGACGTCGGCTCCGTCGAGGACACCACCCTGGCGCACCTGCTGCGGGCCAAGCACCGCGAGATGGAGCTCCAGGTGGAGATGCTGCGCGCCCGCGACACCGACGACTTCCTCGGCCTCAGCATCGAGCTGTACGGCGGCGTCTCGCCCGCGCTGAACCGTCAGGCCGAGGCGCTGCTGGCGGCCGTGCCCGCCTCGGAACCGGCCGGTGACGTCCTCGACGCCGAGGACTTCCTCCAGCTCGCGCTCGACGAGATCGACCGCTACCGGGAGCAGGACCCCGAGATCGAGATGCACGCCGAGATCCGGCCGGACGTCAACGGGGTCATGGTCTCCGGCGACACGCTCCTGGTGGGGCCCGAGTCGGCCGTCCAGCGGGTCCGGGCCGAGGCGCTGCTCCACCACGAGGTCGGCACCCACCTCGTCACCCAGGTCAACGGCTCCGCCCAGCAGGTGAAGGTGCTCGGCGCCGGGCTGGCGGGCTACGACGAGACCCAGGAGGGGATGGCCGTGCTCGCCGAGATCGCCTGCGGCGGTCTCACGGCCTTCCGCCTGCGCCAGCTCGCGGGTCGCGTGCTCACGGTGCACCGGCTGGTGTCGGGCGCGACGTTCGCCGAGGCGCACGACGCCCTGGTGGATGCGGGCTTCCCCGAGCACAGCGCCTTCACGACCGTCATGCGCGCCTACCGCTCGGGAGGGGTCACGAAGGACGCCATCTACCTGCGGGGCCTGGTGGACCTGCTCGAGCACGTGCGCGGCGGCGGGAGTCTGGAACTGCTCTGCCTGGGTAAGTTCTCACTGGCAGACCTGCCCCTGGTGACCGAGCTGGACGAGAAGGGTGTGCTCGAGCCCGCCCGCATCTCGCCGCGCTACCTGACAGACCCCGCCGCGCTCGACCGGATCGCGGCGGCGGCCGACACCGATGAGCTCGACCAGCTCCTGGAAGGGACACCATGAAGATCGGCTTCGTCGTCAACGACATCGCCACCGAGGACCCGCGCTACACCACCAACCGGCTGGCGATGGCCGCCCGGAGCATGGGCCACGAGGCGTGGTTCATGGGCATCGGCGACTTCTCCTACGAGCCCGACGGCAGCCTGAGCGCCCACGCCCGCATGGCGCAGGGCAAGAACTACCGCTCGCTCAAGCGCCACCTCGACGACGTGCAGAAGCCCGACTGCGAGCAGCACATCGGATTGGAGGAGTTCGACGTCGTCATGCTCCGCAACGACCCTGCCGACGACGCCGAGTCCGCACCCTGGGCCAACAACGCCGGTGTGGCCTTCGGGCAGCTGATCGCCAGCGCGGGTGTGCTCGTCGTCAACGACCCGACCAGCCTGGCCAACGCGCTGTCGAAGGCCTACTTCCAGCACTTCCCCGAGGTGGTGCGCCCACGCACCCTCATCTCCCGCGACGAGGCGCTCATCACCTCGTTCGTGGACGACCTCGGCGGCAGGGCCGTGCTCAAGCCGCTGCAGGGCTCGGGCGGCAGCGGGGTCTTCCTGATCAACCGCAAGGAGAGCCCCAACCTCAACCAGATCATCGAGGCGATCTCCCGCGACGGCTACATCGTCGCCCAGGAGTACCTCCCCGAGGCCAAGAAGGGCGACACCCGGCTCTTCGTGATGAACGGGGAGCCGCTCGAGCACGAGGGTGCCTACGCCGCCTTCCGTCGTACGCCCGGCTCCGACGACGTGCGCTCGAACATGTCGGCCGGCGGCAAGGCGGTCAAGGTCGCCGTCACCGACGCCATGCTCGCGATGGTCGAGGCCGTGCGACCCAAGCTCGTCGCCGACGGGATGTTCCTGGTCGGTCTCGACATCGTCGGCGACAAGCTCATGGAGATCAACGTCTTCAGCCCCGGTGGGCTGGGCAGCGCCAAGGAGCTCACCGAAGTCGACTTCGCGCCGGTGATCATCGGCGAGCTCGAGCGCAAGGTCCGGATCCGGCAGCACTACCCCGAGATCGACAACGCGCGCCTCGCCACGAGCTGAGATCGGCGCTGGGCGACCTCCTGGAGCTCAGTCGACGATGTAGGGGTAGATGAGCGTCGGGCCGGCGTAGACCTCTTGGCCCCCCGGATCGAGGGCCGCGGCGAAACCGATGGTGTCGATGAAAATGGAGCCCTCCGTGGTGAGGGTGGCCGTCCACGAACCGGGGAAGGTGAGGAAGGAGCCGTAGTCTGCGGTGGGCGTCTCCCACGCTGTCTCGCCACGCGCTGTCAGGAGGATGTCGCCCTCCGCCGGGACCGGCTGCCAGATCGTGAGCTCTGCCGTGCGACTTCCGGGCGCCACCACGTCCCCGGCGACGGTGAAGTTGTGGACCATCGAACCGCGAACTTCGGCCACCCCGAAGGCGCGCAGGAGGTCGATCCCCTCCGGGGACATCGTCATCTCGACGACCCACCGGTGCAGGCTCAAGTCGTCTGGCGGGAAGGTGCGGAACGTCCCGGGGGAGGTGTGGACGGTCCAGATCCCGAGGTCCACAGTCCCCGGTGGCGTGGTGTAGGGCGGGCCGGGCTGGGACGGGAGCGGCACCACGCCGTTGGGCTTGGCCCAGACGCGGTAGGTCAGCAGGCGGCTGCCGACGAACGGAGGAAGCGACGGACTCGCCGCGAAGGCGGGCGCTGCCGTGATGACTCCGACCGCGGGCACGCTCCACGCGGCCGCCTTGGTCACGGCCCGGCGGGGGACGGTGTTCGAGGGCTCCGGCATGGGGAGAGCCTGCCGGACAACACAGGTGTTGCACCAGCCTGTCGACGCACATTTGAACAACGAGTTACGCAGAGCCAAGCAGCTCGTCGACCCACGCCGGGACCAGCTCGGTCGCGGGGCCGCGCCGAGCCTGCGCGAAGTCGCTGCTCGTGCTGCTAGCGTCGAGGTTGAGCTCGAGGGTGTCGTGGCGCGCCCAGTGGACGAACGCGGCCGCCGGATAGACCTGGCCTGAGGTGCCGATGGCGACGAAGAGGTCGCACTCCCACAGCGCCTCCTCCACAGCGTCCATGCCGTAGGGGATCTCGCCGAACCACACGACGTCCGGGCGCAGCGACGCTGATCCGCAGGCGGGGCACGGCGGCCGGTCGCCCAGCGTCTCCTCCCAGTCGTGCCGCTCGCCGCAGGCGACGCACCACGCAGAACGCAGCCGTCCGTGCATGTGGTGCACGCGCTCGCTGCCGGCGCGCTCGTGCAGGTCGTCGACGTTCTGGGTGACGACGAGCAGGTCGTCGCCGACGGACGCCTCCAGCCGGGCCAGCGCCCGGTGGGCGGCGTTCGGCTCGACGCGGGCCAGCCGGGCGCGGCGCTGGTCGTAGAACCGGTGGACGAGATCCGGCTCGGCGGCGAAGGCCTCCGGCGTGGCCACCCTCATCGGGTCGTGCCCCTCCCAGAGGCCGTCGGCGTCGCGGAAGGTCGCGAGCCCGCTCTCGGCCGAGATGCCGGCTCCGGTGAGTACGACGATCTTCATGGGGCCATTGTCACCTCGGCCCGGTCCGACTGCTCGAGCACGACCCGCCGCCGTTCGTCGAGGGGCGAGGGGCGCCTGTCGAGCCGGGCGTCCACGAGGGCGGACGCGCGATCGAAACGACCACTGCGCGCCAGCGCGAGCACCAGGGTCTCCTCGACGATCTCGCGTTGCGCTGCCGACCCGCCGACGGTGACCAGGTGCGGCAGCGCCGCCTCCAGCGCGTCCACCGCGTCGTCCCAGCGCTTCTCGCCGGCGGCGACCAGTGCGCCGCACACCGGGCCGACCACCTCGCGGGTGGGCGCCTCGTCGGCGGCGCGGCAGCGGACCTCGAGCCGGGACAGCCGGTCGAGGTCGCCCGAAGCCGCGTGGGCGAGGGCGGCGTGGAGGCCGACGAACGGGCTGGCCGGGTGGTCCAGGAGGTCGTCGTCGACGGCAGCCAGCACCGGTTCGACCGGTGGAGGCGCCGACTCTGTGTCGAACCAGTCGGTGGTCGTGACCTGCCAGCGCCACAGCAGGGACGCCGAGTCGACGAGTGCTCGCACGCCGTCCACCGCCGGGGGCGCGAGCTGGGAGTAGTAGCGACGTCGTACGCCCTCGCTGTCTCCGAGAGCGAGGTCGTGGAGTGCCGCGTGCCAGGAGAAGTGGGCGCGATGACTGGCAGACCGGCCGCTCTCGGCGATCCAGTGCTCGAGCCACTCGCGTCCAGTCTCGTGCTGCCCGGTCTCGTAGAGCACGTGCGTGAGAGCGTGCACGGCGTGGCCGGAGGACGGCTCGCAGGACAGTGCGCTCTCCGCGAGCAGGCCGGCCTCGTCGAAGCGGCCCTGGTCCTGCCTGGTGAAGGCGAGCAGGGAGATGAACCACCAGTGGTCGCCGTAGGACGGGGCGAGCCGCTCGACGAGGTCCCATGCGTCCTGCTGCACGTCGATGATCCCGGAGAAGGCGATGGTGGGTACGGCGGCCGACACCGCGAGCACGTCTCGCGGGTGGTCCGCGATGTGCCCCAGAAGGGCCTGGGCGCCGGCGTTGCGAGCGTCGGCGACCCTGAGGTTCACGACGTCGACCATGCTGCGCTCGCGTTCGTCGCCTCGTCGGGTGATGGCGTTGCGGGCGGCCGCGAGGGAGGCCCGCACGTCGCCTGCGGCGCCCGCCTCGTGGGCGAGCATCGCCAGGGCGGCGTGGGCGAGTGCGAAGTCGGGGTCGAGCTCGGTCGCCTCACGGATCAGCTTCTCGCCCCCGTCCTGCAGGAGCATCACGCGCTCCAGCCCCTGGTTGTAGACGGCAGCGGCCTCGGCCGTGGTGGAGAGCGCCAGGCCCAGCGGGTCGCGCGGTCGGGCGACCGGGTGGGTGCCGGGGACCAGGCGGCCGTTCTCCAGGCGCCGGGGCAGGGGGGCGACCGTGTCGAGCACGTCGGTGGCGAGCGCGAGGGCCTGCGAGCGGATCTCGGGAACGGCCGTGGACTCCCACAGCTCTCCACGCCTCAGCGCACCCAGCGTCCACAGCGGTGCTGCGGTCGAGCCGTGCTCGTCGACGAGACGGCCGTTGACAGTGCGCACGCCCAACCCAGAGGTCGCGAGGGTTGCCAGGGCACCGTCCTCGCGTGGGCGGAGCAGGTCGTCGAGGAGCGGGTTGCCGAGCGTGCGGATGTCGCCTCGGGGCCCGGTGCAGTTGACCACCCACCCCACGTCGTGCGCGCTTCCGTCGGCGAGGGTGACGCGCAGGCCGCCCCGGGGGAGGGGCTCCGCGTCCTGCACCTGGCCGCTCTCGACGTGGAGCCGGCCGGCACGGGAGAGCTCGCGGAGCACGACACGGCTGGAGGGTGCCGCCCGGTGGCGAAGGACGTTCCAGCGGCCCGCGTCCTGGGCGAGGAACAGCTCGCGGTCGCTCTCGCTGAGTCGCTCCCACAGCTGGGCCACCTGGAATCGGAGCCCGTCGACTGCCGGCCGCCAGTCCCCGGTGGCGCTCTGGACACCCGCGATGTGCTCGACGGAGCGGGCGCGGATCTCCTCCAGGGTGTGGCCCCAGTCTCGGATGTCGGGGATCGCGGCCGGCTTGAGCGTCGGCGCGTGGGTTGCGGGAACCCGGCCGCTGCGGGAGATCGCGCGCACGACGCGGTCCGGGCGGGTGGTCTCGTCGGTGAGGCTCAGGGTGACGTCGACCATGGTGAGTCCCGTGCCGACGACCAGGACGTCGCCCGGCCCGACCCGGTCGCGGCGCACGACGTCGAGGGCTCCCGGCGCCCACGGGTCGGGGACGAAGAACGCCGAGGTGCGGAGCGGGTCGGGTGCCCACTCGTGTCCCGCCGCGGGCAGTCCCGGGGCGATCACCACGGCGTCGGCGACGAGCTCGTGGCCGTCGGCGGTGATGACGACGGCACGGGCCTCGTCCTCCGCGAGCCTGCGACAGGAGACCGCCCGCGTGCGGTGGTGAGCGACGGACACCTCGCCCTCTGCCTGGCGCAGCGCCGCGGTCAAGGTCTCGTCGAGGTAGCGGCCGAAGTCCCGTCGGGGCGCGAAGCTGTAGGCCTCGGCACCCATCCCGTGGTTGCGGCGCCAGGTGACGAAGTGGCTGGGGTCCTGCGGCAACGCGCTCATGCCGGCGGCCGGGACGTTGAGCAGGTGCTGCTCGTCGGTCGTGCCGAAGGCGGTGCCGCGCGCCCAGCGGTCGGCCGTGTCGACCAGCACGATCTCCAACGACGTCGTACGACGGCTCGCCTCACGTGTGAGGTGGAGCGCGGCAAGGGAGCCGGCCGCTCCCGCCCCGATGACGACGACACGCGGATTGTGGTGAGACGTGTCCACGAACGACCTCTTTCTCTTCTATCTTAACTGAATCACTAGACTATCAGTCGTCCGACCGGGACAGAGGAGGGCGCTGCCCGCCGCGCCCGGGGAGGCTCAAGGGAGAGGAAGGCAGGTGTGCGTGCGCCCATCGCCGATGATCACCGTCACTCGCGGCAGCCTCGGCTCGACGGCGGCCCAGGTGCTCGAGCAGGTCCGCGCCGGAGGGGTCGTGCACCGCGACGAGATCGCCGTGCGGACCGCGCTCAGCGTGGCGACCGTCGGCCGCGTGGTCGGCCAGCTCGCCGAGGTCGGCATCCTGCGCGAGAGGCCCGACCGCACCCGACTCGGCGGGGTGGGGCGGCCGGGGGTGCCGGTCGAGGTGAACCCCGACCGGTTCGTGACGATAGGGGTGCACCTCGGGCGCCGGATCGCGACGGTCGCCCTCGGAGACCTGACCGGACGCGTGCTCGACAGCCAGACGCACGAGCGGCGCAGCGGTGAGAGCCCCGACCTGCTGGAGCTGAGCCGGAGCGCTGCCCGGCTCCTGGGGCGCGCCCCCGGCCGCACACCGCTCTCGGCCGGGCTGGTCGCTCCGTTCCGCGAGCTCGGGCTGGACCACGAGTCGCTCGGGGCGGCGCTGCACGACCTCACCGGCCTCGACGTCGCCACGGCCGACCACATCGCCGCAGTGGCTGCCAGCGAGTTCCTGCACCGACGGCACGGGACGCCGGGCGTGACGCTCTACGTCTACGCCCGGGACACCGTGGGCTTCGCGGTGGCCGTCGACAAGGGCGTGCAGACGGAGGTCTCCCGGGTCGGGAGCCTCACCCACTTCCCGACCGGGTCGTCCGAGCGCTGTTCCTGCGGTCGCACCGGCTGCCTCGAGGCGGCTGCCGGCGACGCCTCGGTGGTCGCGGCGGCCGCCGCGACCGGGCTGGTGTCCGCGCCCACGATCGACGCCGTCTACGCCGCCGTCGCAGAGCCCGGGATCAGGGCACTGCTGCGCGCTCGTGCGCGGGCTCTCGGTGAGGTCGCTGCCGCGGTCCGGGACATGATCGCTCCCGACCGGGTGGTCCTCGTCGGTCAGGCCTTCACCGGGTGTGCCGCGGTCCTGGAGGACATCACGCGGGCCTTCCACGAGGCGACCGCGCTGGGGGAGGTGCCCCTGTCGTTCACACGGTTCGGGTCGGGGATCCAGGCCATCGCAGCGTGCACGATCGCTCTCGGCCCGGTGTACGACGACCCGCTGGCGGCTGCCACACATGCCACGGTGCCCTCTCCTGTCACGAGCTGACAGGCGAGGGCACCGCGTGGGTCGGTCGAGGATCAGATGGCCGGGGCCAGGGTCCCGAACTGGCTTCGGTGGAACACCAGCGGCGAGAGCGAGCTGCTGCCGTGGTCGACGGCGTGAAGCTCCAGCAGCACCAGTACGTGGTCACCGGCGTCGACCTCGCGGTAGACCGTCGTGTCGAAGCCCGCGAGCCCGTCGTCGATGATCACCGCGCCCTCGGGCGTGACGGTGTGAGCCACGTCGGTGAACCGTTGGTCGACCGGTCCCGCGAGCTGGCGGCACAACGGGCCGTGGTGGTCGGCGAGGACGGTGAGCCCGAGGTGGGCGGCTCGCCGCAGGTCGGGCCAGGTCTTCGAGGTGGTGGCGAGGTTGATCGACACCAGCGCCGGTTCGAGGCTGACGCTGGTGAAGCTGCTGGCCGCGAGGCCGAGGAGCTGTCCGTCCACCTCGGCGGCCACCGCGACGACACCGGTCGGGAACGACCCGAACGCCTCGCGCAGTCGCATCGGGTCGAGGTCCTGGTTGGTGGGGAACGCGAGGGTCATCGGAGCTCCTGCTTCAGTAGGGAGGACACGATCGGGCGGGTGGCGGCGAGCCAGTCGGCGTAGGCGGCCGGGTCGTCGTACTGCTTGTCGAGGACGTAGAGCGCCCGGCCCGGGACGGTCGCACCGATCTCGGTGAGCACCGGACGCAGGGTGAGCTCGGGCGCGAGCGCATGGGCGGGAGAAGCGCCGAGCAGCAGGGGTACGGCGACCCCGGTGAGCCCGGTGCCACCGGCGAACCGGTCGAGGAACAGCTTCAGCAGCCCGGTGTAGGTGCCCTTGTAGGTGGGCGAGGCGACCACGACGAGTCCGGCCTTGCCCACGAGGTCGACGAGCCTCCCCGTCTCCGGGTCGGCCCAGTCGAGCACGCCCGGCCCGAGCGTGGCGAGGTCGACGACCAGGTCGGGCTCGCGTCCGGCGAGCTCGCGCGCCACGTGCGTTGCGGCGTCCAGCGTGCGGGAGGCAGGCTTGGGGTTGCCGACGACGACAGCCACGGTGCCTGGAGTGGCGGGGCTCTCAGGCATTGGCCACCTCGACGTCGAACTGGTTGACCGGTCGCGGCAGGCCGTAGTTCTCCCGCAGCGTCGTGCCGGAGTACTCGCTGCGGAAGAGCCCGCGCTCGCGCAGGATCGGCACCACCGTCTCGACGAACGCCTCGAGCCCCGAGGGCAGCGACGCGCCCATGACGTTGAAGCCGTCGGCAGCCCCCTTGGTGAACCAGGTCTCCATCTGGTCGGCGATCTGCTCGGGCGTGCCGATGACGACGTTGTGGCCACGGCCGCCGCCGAGCCGGCCGAGCAGCTGGCGCACCGTGAGGTTCTCCCGGTGGGCCAGGTCGATGACCAGCCGGGCGCGGGAGTCGAAGCCCTCGCGGACCTCCTGCTCGACGACCTCGCGCGGCAGTGGTGCGTCGAGGTCGATCGTTGCCGCGTCGATGTCGAGGAACGTGGCGAGCTGACGTAGGCCGTACTCGGGGATCCGCAGGTCGTCGAGCTCCTGGGCCATGACGGTCGCCTCGGCCTCGGTGGCACCGAGGATCGGGACCAGCCCCGGGAGCACGAGGACGTGGTCGGGGTTGCGGCCCTCGGCGGCGACCCGCGCCTTGATGTCGGCGTAGAACGCCTGCCCCTGCTCGAGGGTCTGGTGGGCGACGAAGATCGCCTCGGCGTGCTTGGCGGCGAACGCCTTGCCCTGCTCCGACGCGCCGGCCTGCACCAGGAGCGGGTAGCCCTGGACCGGGCGGGGGACGTTGAGCGGGCCGGCGACGCGGAAGTGCGTGCCCACGTGGTCGATCGCCCGCAGCTGCGCGGGATCGCCCCAGCGGCCGCCCTCCTTGTCCCCGAGGAAGTGCCCGTCACCCCACGAGTCCCAGAGCTTCTTGGCCACCGTCAGGAACTCGTCCGCGCGCTCGTAGCGTGTGGCCTGCAGGGGTCGCTCGGCCAGAGAGAAGTTCGCGGCCTCCTCGTGGGTGGCGGAGGTGACGATGTTCCAGCCGGCGCGACCCTTGGAGACGTGGTCGACCGACGCGAGGCGCCGCGCCAGCGCGTAGGGCTCGTTGTAGGTCGTCGACGCCGTCGCGATCAGGCCGATCCGCTCGGTCGCCCCGGCGATGGCCGTGAGGATGGTCAGCGGCTCGAACTGGCCCGACGCCCGGAACTCACCGGTGCCCATGGCGACCGAGCCGTCGGCCAGGAAGATCGAGTCGAACTTCGCCGCCTCGGCGATCTGGGCGAGTCGCACGTAGTGCTGGACGTCGAGCGCGGCACCGGGATCGGAGTCCGGCAACCGCCACGACGCCTCGTGGTGACCGCTGTCCATGAGGAACGCGTTGAGGTGAAGCTGCTTCTGGGTCATCTCTGGGTTCTCCTGTCAGGCGGTCGCGACGGCGTCGGAGCGGCCGGCCGCGTCTGAGTAGATGGAATCGGGACGGGGCAGGCCGTAGTGCTCGCGCAGCGTGGAGCCGGCGTACTCGGTCCGGAAGATGCCGCGCTCCTGCAGGATCGGAACGACCCCGTCGGTGAACGCGTCGAGGAGCTGCGGGTAGAGCGGCGGCATCACGTTGAAGCCGTCGGCGGCACCGCCCTCGAACCACTCGGTGATGACGTCGGCGACCTGGACCGGCGTGCCGGCCACGACGTTGTGGCCGCGGGCGCCAGCGAGCCGGTGCAGCAGCTGGCGCAGGGTGGGCCGGTCGCGCTCGACGATGTTGGCCACCACCTGGAGCCGGCTGCGGTTGTTGTCGAGCACGTCGCCGCTGCCCGCGAACAGCTCGACCGGGACGGCCTCGTCGAGCTCGAGGTGGCGCAGCGAGACGCCGGCGATGCCCTCGAGCTGGCCCAGGCCGTACGCCGGCACGGTGAGCGAGTCGACGTACTCCTGGAGCTCCCTGGCCTCGGCCTCGGTGTCGCCCAGGAACGGGCTGATGCCGGGCAGGATCTTCACGTGGTCGGGGTTTCGGCCGAACGTCCGGGTGCGGCTCTTGATGTCGTCGTAGAACGCCTTTGCGTCCTCGATGGTCTGGTGCGCGGTGAAGATCGCCTCGGCGTTGCGTGCGGCGAACACCCTGCCGTCGTTGGAGGAGCCCGCCTGCACGTAGACGGGGCGACCCTGCGGTGAGCGCGGCGCCGCGAGCGCCCCCTCGACCTGGTGGTGCCTCCCGACGTGGTTGATCGCGTGCACCTTCTCGGGGTCGAAGTAGAGACCCGACTCCCGGTCGGCGAGGATCGCGTCGTCCTCCCAGCTGTCCCACAGCTTGGTGACGACGTCCAGGAACTCCTGCGCACGCTGGTAGCGCTCCTCCGCGCTCGGGATCTCCTTGAGGCTGAAGTTGCGCGCCACGGCGTCGGACTGGGTGGTCACGATGTTCCAGCCGGCCCGTCCCCGCGAGAGGATGTCGAGGCCGGAGAAGAGCCGGGCCAGGTTGTAGGGCTCGTAGAACGTCGTCGAGGCGGTCGCGATCAGGCCGATCCGCTCGGTCCGCGCCGCGATGGCGGCGAGCCGCGTGATCGGCTCGAGGTGGGCAGTGGGGCGGTAGGGGGTCGCCGCCCACATCCCCGGGACGTCGGCGAAGAAGATGCCGTCGAGCTTGGCGGCCTCCGCCTTCTGGGCGATCTCGATGTAGAAGTCGATGTCGTGGGCGCGTTCGACCGAGGAGTCGGGGTGGCGCCACGAGGCCTCGTGGTGGCCGGTGTCGTGGAGGAACGCGTTGAGGCTGAGCTGGCGGTGGGACATGGGTGTCTCCTGGTGGTGTCGGAGGGGCGTACGGCAGTCGGGTGCGGGAGGAGGCGTCCGGGTCACTCCGGGCGCCAGCGCGAGAAGCGGCGCTCGAGGGCGACGAGCCCGTAGTTGACGCCGACGCCGATGGCCGAGGTGGTGATGATCGCGGCGTACATCTTGGGGATCAGGAAGTTGTACTGGGCGTAGTTGATGAGGAACCCGAGGCCGGCGGTGGCGCCGATCATCTCGGCGGCGATGAGCACGAGGATCGCCGCGGCGCCGGAGATCCGGACCCCGGTGAAGATGGTCGGGATCGCTGCGGGGAACACCACCTTGCGGAACGTCGCGACGGGGGAGAGCCCGAGCACCCGTGCCGACCGCAGGAGCTGCGGGTCGACGTTCGCGACGCCGGTGACCGTCGAGAGCAGGATCGGGAAGAAGCAGGCGTAGAGGACGATCGCGATCTTCGAGGTCTCCCCGATGCCGAGCACGAGCATGAAGACCGGCAGCAGCGCGAGCGCAGCGGTGTTGCGGAAGATCTCCAGCACCGGTGTGAAGAACTCGCGCACCGGGCGGTACCAGGCGATCGCCGCTCCCAGCGGGATCGCGACGGCGATCGCGAGCCCGAAGCCGATCACCGAGCGCACCAGGCTGGCTCGGATGTGCTTCCACAGCTCGCCGTCGAGTGCCATCGACCACCACTCCTGCAGGACGACGTGCAGCGGGGGGATGAAGTAGGGGTCCACGAGCTGGAGGCGAGGGGCGACCTCCCAGACGAGGGCGAGCGCCAGGAGGCCGGCCAGGCCACGGGCGAGCGTCACCGCCCGTCCCTTCTTCAGCGAGACCCCCTTCGCCTTGGCAGCCTCTTCCTGGCGGGGGTTGGGGCGTGCCTCGGTCTTCTCGGCGATCAGGCTAGGCATGTGCGAGCTCCTCGGTCGTGGTCTCGTCGGTCTCGTGGTGCAGCTGGCGCAGCAGCGACCAGATGTGGTGGCGGTAGGTCGCGAAGTCGCGTGAGGCACGCACGTCGGTCTCCCCGCTGGGGTCGCGGTCGAGGTCGATGGCGATGACCTCCTTGATCCGACCCGGCCGCGCGCTCATCACCGCGACGCGCTGGCCGAGGAACACGGCCTCGTCGATGTCGTGGGTGATGAAGATGACCGTCGTGCCCGTACGGCTCCAGATGCCGATCAGCTCCTCCTGGAGGCGCTCGCGGGTCTGGGCGTCCAGCGCGCCGAACGGCTCGTCCATGAGGAGCACCTCGGGCTCGTAGGACAGGCTGCGGGCGATCGCGACGCGCTGCTTCATGCCGCCGGACAGCTCGTGGGGGTAGCGGTTGGCGAACTCCGTCAGCCCGACCAGGTCCAGGTAGTCGCGGGCGCGCTCGGCGCGCTGCTTCTTGCTCATCCCGCCCTTGGCCTCGAGTGCGAACTCGATGTTCGCCGCCGCCGTGCGCCAGGGGAGGAGGGTGTACTGCTGGAACACGACGCTGCGGTCGAGGCCGGGTCCGGTGATCGGCTTGCCGTCGACGGTGAGCCGGCCGGAGCTGGGCTCGGCGAGCCCGGCAACCAGGTCGAGGACGGTGGACTTGCCGCAGCCGGAGGGGCCGACGACGGTGAGGAACTCACCGGCCGCGACCTCCAGGTTGAGGTCGTCGAGGGCGACGAACTCGCGCAGCTGCTTGTCTTCGTCGCCGCGGACCCAGAACGTCTGTCCTACGTGGCTCAGCTCGATGCGTGAACTCATGCTGCTCTCCTGAGGTGGTGTCAGTGGTGCAGGACGTGATGCCCGGGGCCGGCCGTCTGCTGCGTGAGCAGGCGACCGGTCCCCGTCCCCGGGCGGTACGAGGGCCGGGCGTGAGGCCCGGCAGGGGGCCCCGGCGAGGCAGCCGGGGCGGGAGGGTCAGGCGTTCGGGTTGAACTCGTTGGTGTAGACGTCGCTGACGTCGAGCTCGCCTCCGTCGATGTCGCCCCGGCTGTCGAGCCAGTCGACCCAGCGCTGGATGTCCTCGTCGGCGATCGCGGGCTTCGGCTCCAGGCCCAGGGTGCCTGGGAAGTTCGCCTCGATCGCCGGGATGTAGTCGGCGAACCCCTGCTCCTCGAGGTAGGGGAAGTAGACGTCGAAGAGCTCCTCGGGCGAGTGGGTCTCGATGAACTCGATGGCCGTCGCGACGCCCTCCACCAGCTGTTGCGAGGTCTCGGGGTTGCGCTCGATGAACTCGTTGCGAAGGGTCAGGGCGCCTCCGGTGTAGGGCCCACCGACGACCTCGACGTCGGAGGTGAGCTCTACGACGTCGTACTGCGCGACGGTCGCCTTGTAGCTGATGAAGGACAGGACCGCGGCGTCGACCTGCCCCTTGCCGAGCGCCTCAGGGGTGTTGAGCGGCGGCAGCGGCACCAGGGTGATCTGGTCCTGCTCCTCCTCGCTCAGGCCCTCCTGGTCGAACCACGTGTCGAGCACGGCCTCGTTGTTGGCGCCGAGGGTGTTGACCGCGACCTTCTTGCCGATGAGGTCCTTGGCCGTCTTGATGCCCGAGTCCTTGAGGGCGACGATCTTGGAGTTGCTCTTCTCGTTGGAGCCGTACGACGGCACGACGGCCTTGATCGGTGCGCCGGTGCCGACGAGCTGGGCGATGGCGCCGTAGAACGCGGAGCCGCCGATGTCGGTCTGCTTGGAGACCAGCGCCTGCAGCGCCTGCGGTCCGCCGGTGATGTCGCCGACGCGCTCGAGGGTGAGGCCCTCGAACTCGCCGAGGGCGTCTGCGAGGAGGAAGGGGTCGACCGCGCCGGCGTAGCTCTGGTAGCGGATGGTGGTCTGCTCCTCGCCGCCGTCGCCTCCAGCAGCCGCGCTGCACGAGGTCAGCCCGACCACGGCAGCGAGAAGCAGTGCGACGAGGGCGGTGGGCCGGCGGCGGGATCCGGGGCTGGCGATCTTCATGGACCTGGTGTCTCCTGACGTGCAAGGGCGGTTGGCGGTGGTTGGTGCGGGGAGCGGTGGAGGAACGATGTCCTCCATAAAGACGATAGACTTACTGGACATTGAGGTGGTGAGTTCTGCGCACGGCGATCCGATGCCTCACGCGAAGGCGGCCTCTCGCTGGCGGGGTCGCGGTTGACCACGCGACGTCCGACCACGAACGACGCGCTCGCGCACAACGCCATGACAGTCATCACGACACCCATGGGAACTGCCGAGTCGACGCCTCCCACCAGGCCCGAGATCGGGGTGACGACGGCGCTGATCCCGAACATGAAGAGGCCGAGCATGGCCGACCCCGCTCCCTGCATGCCGCGCGCCTGCTCCATCGCCAGGCCCATGCAGTTGCCCATCACGAGGTTGCTGAAGAACGTGGTGCCGAACATGGGGACGACGAGCAGCACCGGCCAGGGCGAGAGGGCCGCGCCCACCACCAGCAGGCAGCAGACGACCATGCTCGGCAGTGCCACGCCGACCGTTCGCGCCGGGTGCACGTGCCCGCGTGCGAGCCTCGCGGACAGCAGCCCGCCGGCGACCATGCCGAAGGCGTTCAGAGTGAACGTGATCCCGAAGGCGAGCGGCGCAAAGCCCAGGACGTCCTGGTAGACGAACGACGCGCTCGCGATGTACGCCATCATCGTGGCCACGGCGAAGCCAAGCGTGAGGGCGTAGGTGAAGTACCCCGTCCGGGCGAGCACTCGCGCGAGACCTCCGAGGTGGACCCGGTCTGATCTTCGCTGGGGCGGAAGCGTCTCGGGAACGAGCAGGATCGTGACGACGAGCTGCACGGTCACGACCACCGTGAGCACGGCGAGCACGCCTCGCCACGGCGCGAACGTCGCCAGCACCCCTCCGATGGCCGGCGCGACGACGGGCGTGATGCCGTGGATCGTCATCATCAGGGCGAGGGCGCGAACGCCGGCGTACCCCTGCGCCAGGTCCGCGACCATGGCCCGGGCGATGACCATCCCCGACGCGGCCGAGAGCGCCTGCACGAAGCGGGCCGCGACGAGCACCTCGATCGTCGGGGCCAGCACGACGAGGAACGACGACGCGACCGTGATCGCGTTGCTGACCAGCAGTGTCGAGCGGCGACCGAACCGGTCCGAGACGGGCCCCCACAACGGCTGGCCGATCGAGATGCCGACGAGATACGACGTCAGCGTCAGCTGGACCATGCCCGGGGTCGTGGCCAGGTCGCGCTGGATCGCGGGGAAGCTCGCGAGGTAGAGGTCGATCGCCAGAGGCGACGCAGCGGCGATGAACGCCAGAAGCAGGAGCAGTCGGAGGCCGACCGGGCTCTCGTCCTCGTGGGCGTGAGCGGCTACTGCGGCGGGTGCGGATGTCGTGGTGGCCACGAGTCAGTCCAACTGACGTCGTCCCGCCGGTGTTTCAGTTCGGATCAGCGTGAGCCGATGTCGAACCTCGGAACCACCGGCCCCGACATATCCAGTCGCCCGTCGGGGCACTGTGACGCGAGAATGTCGGCATGGGTGAGCAGGTCTTCCGGTGCGCGGTCTGCGATCGCGCACTGACGAGATCGATGACCCAGCTCCCGACCCTTCCGGTGGCGAAGCCGGTCGACGAGGTCAGCTACGAACCCACGCTCGAGGTCGGCACATGGGCGATCGACCCGGGACCGAGGCTCCTGACCGCGGACGGTGCACCGGCAGGCACACTCGGCTGCCTGGTCACCAACCCCCTGGATGCGCCTGATCTCGAGCCTCACCCCGAGCCTCGCCGGAACAGCGGCTGCTGCGGTCACGACGGGTGCGATGGCCCGAACCGCGTCTGCCCCGGGTGCGATGCTGCTGTGGCGACGCTGTCCGACGACTGCTGGACGCTCGTGGAGCTGCGGTTCGAGCCCGACGCGGTCCGCGTCGTCGCACAGGAGTGATCTTCGCCACCAGGCTCCTGGCCCGCGCCAGAGCCTCAGATCAGTAGTACCAGGGGTAGGGCGACCAGTCCGGCTCGCGCTTCTCGAGGAACTGGTCGCGACCCTCCTGCGCCTCGTCGGTCATGTAGGCCAGCCGCGTGGTCTCACCGGCGAAGAGCTGCTGGCCGACGAGTCCGTCGTCGAGGAGGTTGAAGGAGTACTTCAGCATCCGCTGGGCGGTCGGGCTCTTGCCGTTGATCTTGCGCCCCCAGTCGAGAGCGACCCTCTCGAGCTCGGCGTGCTCGACCACCCGGTTGACCGCACCCATGCGGTGCATCGTGTCGGCGTCGTACTCCTCGGCGAGGAAGAAGATCTCGCGGGCGAACTTCTGCCCGACCTGGCGGGCGAGGTAGGCCGAGCCGTAGCCGCCGTCGAAGGAGCCGACGTCGGCGTCGGTCTGCTTGAAGCGGGCGTGCTCGCGCGAGGCGAGGGTCAGGTCGCACACGACGTGGAGGCTGTGCCCCCCGCCGGCGGCCCAGCCGGGCACGACGCAGATGACGACCTTGGGCATGAAGCGGATGAGGCGCTGGCACTCGAGGATGTGCAGGCGCGCGAGCCTGGCCTTGTCGATGACGCTCGGCTCCTCTGCGCCGGTGTCGTCGGCCCCGATGGCCTTGTCCTCGTACTGGTAGCCGGCCCTGCCGCGGATGCGCTGGTCGCCGCCGGTGCAGAAGGCCCACTTGCCGTTCTTGGCGCTGGGGCCGTTGCCGGTGAGGATCACGCACCCGACGTCGGCGCTCATGCGGGCGTGGTCGAGGGTGCGGAGCAGCTCGTCGACCGTGTGCGGGCGGAAGGCGTTGAGCACGTCGGGGCGGTCGAAGGCGATGCGGACCGTGCCGTGCTCGCGGGCCCGGTGGTAGGTCAGGTCGGTCAGGTCCTCGAAGCCGGGTACGACGTCCCAGGCCTCGGGGTCGAAGATCTCGCTGACTCCCTCGATGGCGCTCATGGCCGCGAGGGTAGTGCAGTGGCTCCGGCTCAGAGGCCGCCGCCGATGGCGACGAGCTCGTCTACGACGTGTCGTACGGCGAGACGGGCGTGGCGGTCGGGGCGGCACAGCGCCGAGATCGTGCGCTCGGCGCGCACGCCGAGCAGCGGGCGGGTGGTGAGCCCGTCGCCGAGCGGCGTCGTGAAGCGGGGCAGCAGCGCCAGCCCCGCCCCCTGCCGGACGAGCGCCTCGATGATCCGGTTGTCGCGCAGCCGCACCCACCTCTCCAGGCGCTCGCCGTTCGCGCGCTCCACGGCTTGGAGGATCGTGTCGAAGGGGTAGCCGACCGGCACCCCGATCCACGTGGTGCCGTGCAGGTGCTCGGGTCGCAGCCGGTCGTGGGCGGCGAGGGGATGGTCCGACGGCATGGCGACGTCGATGGGCTCGTGGGCCAGCACCCTGCAGGTGAGGTGGTCTGTCCCGGGAGGGAAGCGGCCGGTGAGGCTGTGGGCGATGACGATGTCGACGTCGAGCGTCCGAGCTGCGTAGTCGGCCTCCGCAAGGTCGAAGTCGTCCAGGTCGACCTCGATCTCCGAGCCCGCCAGCCGCTCGAGGAGCGGCGGCAGCAGAGCGGTGCCCGCCGAGGGCAACGTGCCGATCCGCACCGTGCCGCGTGGTTGCCCGATGGCTGCGTCGAGCCGCCCCTGCACCTGCGCGATCACGGCCGTCACCTCGTCGGCGCTGTCGGCGAGTAGCCGACCCTCGGCGGTCAACCGGAGCCCGCGGCCGACGGGCTCGACCAGCGCCACGCCCAGCTCGCGCTCGGCGGTGCGCAGCTGTTGGGACAGCGCGGACGGGGTCCGCTGGGTGGCAGCGGCCACGGCGGCGAGGCTGCCGCGGGCGGCGAGCTCGCGCAGGAGCTCGAGGTGCGCCACGTTCATGTAGGCAGCCTAATCAATGCCTTCGGAAGAATTCGATGGACGTGAAGAGTAGTCACGCTAAGCCTTGACCCATGCCCTTGCGCCACGTCCTGCTCGCGGTCCTCGTGTCCGTCCTGTGGGGGCTCAATTTCATGGCGATCCACGCCTCGCTCCAGCAGTTCCCGCCGCTGTTCCTGGTCGGGCTCCGCTTCCTCGTGATCGCGGTCCCCGCGGTCCTGCTCATCCCACGTCCCGACGTGCCCCTGCGCTGGCTGGTGGGGTACGGCCTGGGCTTCGGGACCCTCCAGTTCATTGGGCTCTACCTCGGGATGGCCGCCGGCTTCCCGGCCGGCCTCGCGTCCCTCGTGCTGCAGGCCTCGGCTCCCTTCACGGTCGCCCTCGGGGCCGCGCTGCTTCGTGAGCGCATCACGCCCCGGCAGGTCCTCGGCGTCGTCGTGGCCGTCGCGGGGCTCGCGCTGGTCGGGGTGTCCCGCGCCAGCGCCACGAGCTGGTGGCCCTTCCTGCTGGTCGTGCTGGGCGGCCTGGGCTGGGCCTTCGGCAACCTGGCCAGCCGCCAGGCGGCGGCGCCCAACCCTCTCCACCTCACGCTGTGGATGTCAGTCGTGCCGCCGGTGCCGATGTTCGCGCTGTCGCTCGTGGTCGAAGGACCCCAGCAGATCGGCGACGCACTCGCCTCCTCTGTCTCCCCCGCCGCCGTGCTGGCGTGGCTCGGGCTGGCCTACACGGTGGTGGCCGGCACGGTCGTGGGCTCGGGCATCTGGGTCTGGCTGATGGCACGCCACGCCGCCGGTGTGGTCGCGCCCTTCTCGATGCTCGTCCCCGTCACCGGGATCCTCGCCGGCTGGGTGCTGCTCGACCAGTCGCCCACGCTGCTCGAGCTGGCCGGTGGGGTGCTCGTGGTCGGCGGCGTCCTCTGGGCGACCGTACGACGACGCCCCACCGTCGTCGTACCCGTGCCGGCGGCGGAGCCGGCACGCACACTTTGAGCGGCTTCGGGGGATCGACCACGCATCTTGCCGCCGGACTTTAAGGTAAAGAACCAGTCTTGTCGGGAAGAGTCGGGTGTCGATGCCGCAGAGCGCAGTGAAGGACACGATCCGTGTCTACCTGCTCGACGACCACGTGATGATCCGTCGTGGTGTCCGGTCCTTCCTCGAGGCCGAGCAGGACCTCCAGGTCGCCGGCGAGTCGGGACGGGTCTCCGAGGCGTTGACCGAGGTCCTCGAGCTGTCGCCCGACGTCGCGGTCCTCGACGTCGAGCTGCCCGACGGCAACGGCATCGACCTGTGCCGTCAGATCCGCTCGCTGGACCCCACGATCAAGGTCGTCGTCCACGGCGAGGAGGACGACGAGGACATGATGGTGAGCGCCTACCTCGCCGGCGCCAGCGGCTACCTCCACAAGCAGTCGTCGGTGGAGGACCTCGTCAAGGGCGTGCGCTGGGTGGGCCAGGGCTGGTCGCTGATCCAGCCCCACATCGCGATGCGCGTCATCGAGCTGCGCAAGATCGAGCAGGCGGCAGCGCCCGACGCCATGGCCTCGCTCACCGCCACGCAGGCCGCGATCCTCGAGCTGATCACCGACGGCCTGACCAACAAGCAGATCGGCGAGCGGCTCTACCTCGCCGAGAAGACCGTGAAGAACCACGTCACGACGCTGTTCGCCAAGCTGGGCGTCCAGGGGCGCACCCAGGCCGCGGTGCTCGCCTCCCGCTATCGCGGCTGACCGCGCGGGCTGGCCCCGCGGGGCGTTCTTGTGGGTCGCAATCACCGGTTACCCGGTGGTCGCCGCGCTTCCAGCCCGTTGCAACGGTCGATAACCCGGTGGGTCACCGGGTAACCGGTGATTCCGCCGGAGGGCCCAAGCCGCCGGTCAGGAGTCGGCGGAGCCGTTCCGGCTGCGGAGGGCCTCGAGGAGCGAGTCGACGGCGTTGGTGCTCGGCGAGGCGGCCTCCTTGTTGGACTGCTCGAGCTGCGCGAGCAGCTCGGCGCGGTGGACCGCCACTGACCGTGGTGCGTCGATGCCGATGCGGACGACGTCGCCACGCACCTCGAGCACCGAGATGGTCACGTCGTCACCGATCACGACACTCTCGCCTGCGCGGCGACTCAAGACCAGCATGCGGTCACGGTACCCGTCGGGCGTTGCTCGCGCTCACGCGATGAGCGGCGTGGCGACCGAGAGTGCCGGGTCGTCGAGCACGACCTGGACGGCACGGTGGTTCGCGGTGTCGACCACGACGGGGGCTGCGAGGTTGGCCGTGGTCGTCGCCAGGGACTCCCCGGCGGTGAGGACGCAGAGGACGACCAGGTCGTCGACCGACTCGGAGCCGAGCTCGCTGAGCACCGCCTCCTCGACCTCGGGGGTGTAGTCGGGGAAGAACGCCGCAGGGGGTACGACGAGGAAGCGCAGGCCGGGCTGGTCGAGCGAGGTGAGGCTGCACAGGACGCCGGCGTCGTCGACCTGGACAAGGGCGAAGCGGGCCAGGTCGGGGAAGCCGGGCATGGGCTGCACCAGCTCGATGACGGGGATCTCCTGCATGACGCTCCTGGTGGGTCTGTGCATCGTGGCGATCATCGCAGGAAGTCCACCAGGCTCGGCTGCAGCACACGCGCTGTCGCTGCGAGGGAGGCCTGGTAGGCCACCTCCTGCATCTTCAGGTCGACCACGGTACGCGGCAGGTCGGCGTTCTCGATCTCGGCCAACGCATTGGTGAGGGACAGCTCGGAATCGCCCGCGCGCGTGGTGGCCTGCTCGACGCGCACGGTGCGTGCGCCGATGTCGGCCCGGGCGACGACGACCTGCTTCTCGTCGGCCGCGAGGGCGTCGATCCCGGTGGAGATACCGGCGGTGTCACCGGCGCGGAGTGCCGCCGAGAGGGCGCTGAGGTGCGCGAACACGTTGTCGGCGTCGGTGCCGAACGCGGCCGTCCCCTCCTGGGCGACGTTGACGACGACGCCGTCCGCCACGGTGCGGTTGACCGGGTTGGAGTCGCCGGTGAACGTGACGACCCCCGCGTTGTCGGTGAAGGCCACGTTGCCCATCGTCGTGCCGCCGAACACGGGCCGCCCCAGGTAGGTGGTGTTGGCCGTGGACAGCAGTCCGGCGCGGATCTGGTCGACCTCGGTGGCGAGCGCCTCGCGAGCCTGGGGCCCGCCGGCGGCGTTGGCGCCCTGCAGCGCGAGCTCACGCGCACGTCGTACGGAGTCGCCCGCGGTCTGCAGTGACGAGTCGATCGTGTTGAGCCAGCCGAGGCCGTCGTCGGCGTTGCGGGCGTGCTGCTGCTCTGCGCGCAGCGACGACCGCAGCCGCATGGCGGAGCCGGCGTCGGCCGGGTTGTCGGAGGGGCGGTTGAGGACCCGCCCGGTCGAGAGGTGCTCCTGGAGGTCGGCGAGACGCTTGAGACCACTCTGGAGGTTGGCCATCGACCGGTCCCCGAGCATCGACTGGGTCACGCGGTTGACGTTCATCAGCGCACCAGCCCGGTCCGGTTGATCAGGGTGTCGAGCACCGAGTCGAGCGTGGTCATCACGCGCGCGGCAGCCTCGTAGCTCCGCTGGGCCTGCATCATGGTCACCATCTCCTCGTCGAGGTTCACCCCGGAGAGCTGCTCACGGGCGCCGTCGACCTGGGTGGTCAGGTTCTGCTGGGTCGCCGCCTGCTGGCGGGTGGACGCCACGGCGACACCGAACCCGGTGACCAGCTGCTGATAGGCGCGTTCGGGTCCTGAGAGCGAGGTGGCCAGGGCCTTGGCGTTGCCACCGTCACGGTTGGGGCCGCCGCCGATGCCGGAGGCCGCCAGCGCCTGCGGGTCGGAGACCAGCAGCACCAGCGGTCCACCCGGAGCGGCCGGGTCGACGCCGAAGAGGGGTACGCCAGCCGCACCAGCGGCGTCGAAACCGGCCTGGTGGGCGGCGTTGACACTGTCGGCGAGCTGCTGCGCGAAGCCCTGGAGGTCGGCGCGCAGACCGGGCAGGGTGACGGTGAGCAGCGTGACCTCGCCGCCGATCTCGCCGCGCAGGCCGGTGACCGCGGTGGGCGAACCACCGGGGGCGGTGGCGGTGAGCACGAGGGGGCCGCCATCGGCGGTGCCGTCGGGCGCGACCCCGGACGCCACGTCGATGCGTCCGGCCTTGTTGCCCGTCACCAGGTCGACGCCACCGACGGTCACGTCGAGGCCGCCCTTGCCGTTCTCCTTGGCGGTGCCGCCGGTGAGGTCGGCCAGGCGCAGGGCCATCGAGTCCCGGGCGTCGAGCAATGCCGAGGCATCCGTGCCGGAGAGGCGTGCGGCGTTGATCGCCTCGTTGGTCGCGGCGAGGTCCTTGGCGAGGGCGTTGGTCTCGTCGATGTCGGCGAGCAGCGCCATCCGCTGGTCGCCCTCCTCAGCCTCGATGTTGCGGCGCTGGACCGCGACCGCGTCGGCGAGGCCCTGGGCGTTGGCGAGCACCTGGGTGCGCACCGAGCTGGTGTCGGGGTGGTTGGAGAGGTCGTGCAGGGAGGCGCCGAACTCGGCGATGGCAGCGGAGATGCCTTCGCCGGCGGGCTCGCCGAGGCCGGTCTCGATCCGGGCGAGGGAGGCGGCCCGCGTGTCGAGGAAGCTCTGGTTGCCGTGCTCGCGACGTGCCCGCAGGTCGAGCAGCGGGTCGACCATCCGGTCGAGGGAGCCGACGCGGACGCCGTCGCCGTGGCCGTCGTAGCGACTCCACATGGCGGGCTTGTCGGGTGCGCCGACGGACTCGCCGATGACTCGGCGGCGGGCGTACCCGTCGGTGGCGACGTTGGCGATGTTGCCGCTCGCGACGTCCATCACGACCTGGTTGTAGCGCAGCGCGCTCAGGGCCGAGGAGACCGAGCTGAAGGTGCCGGTCACGTCACAGGCTCCGGTCCACGAGGCGGTAGCGCATCGGCTCCGCGGTGGCGGTGCCGGCGGCGTCGTAGCCGTCGGTCGAGTCGCCCAGGGAGAGCAGGGTCTCGCGGGCGGAGCGGTAGCCCGCCGAGACGAGGTGGCGGTTGGAGTCGGCCAGCGTGGTGATCTCGGCGGTCACCGCCACGAACGCCTGACGGTGCTCGTCGAGGATCGTGGACCACGGCTCGTCCGCGGCCTCGGCCAGCGCGGCCAGGCTCGGGTTGTCGGCCATGCCCACCGAGGCGGCGGCGGCGTCGGCGGCAACGGCGCGCAGGACCTCGGTCTCGCGGATCTTGGCCAGCAGGCTGTCGATGTCACGGGCGGCGTGCGCCAGCCACGTGCTGCGGCCGCTCGAGAGCACGAGCTGCTCGACTTCCAGCCGGAAGTGCAGGTCCTCCAGGAGCTCGCGCTCACGCCAGAGCACCAGGGAGAGCCTCTCGATCGCCTCCATGGCGGAGCCTCCTCTCTCTGTGCCCGAGCGGGCAGCGTCGCTGACTGTCACGAGATCCCCATCGGACGCCGGGGACGACACCTGAGGGGTTGGTCCCCACGGTCTGGACCACGTCGGGGAACAGGTCTGGACCACCCGGCATGGCCCGTTCGGGTCATGGTCCCCCGGGACCCCGGTCCCCAGTTGGTCCGCGGGGCCTGGGAAATCAAAGGTTTCATCAACTTTGTGTAAAGAAGGACCCAAGTATCTGTCTTGTGCAGCCGACAGACAGCCCTCGCGACATCACCGTCGACGACCTGGTGACCTCCAACATCCCGCTCGTGGGACACCTCGTGCGAGAGACCCTCGCCAGGGTCCCCGGCCACGTCGACCGCGACGACCTGACCTCCGCCGGTCTCACGGCGCTGGTCCAGGCCGCCCAGGCCTACGACGCCGAGCGCGGGGTGCCGTTCGCCCGCTACGCCGCCACCCGGGTGCGCGGTGCATTGCTCGACGAGCTGCGCGGCGTGGACTGGGCCACAAGGGGAGTACGACGTCGTGCTCGCGACCTGGACGAGACCCGCACGAGGCTCACCTACTCGCTCGGCCGCACCCCTACCGACAAGGAGGTCGCCGGTGCGCTCGGCATGCCCCTCGAGGAGGTTCTCGCCAACAAGGAGGACATCGCCCGGGCCCAGGTCCTCTCCCTGGAGGCCGGCGAGGAGCAGGGCTCCTTCGCCGAGGTCCTCCCGTCGCGGACCCCGACCCCCGAGCAGGCGCTCGAGCACGACGAGCTGCTGAGCTACCTCGGTGACGCCGTGGCCGAGCTCCCCGCGAAGCTGCGCATCGTCGTCGAGGGCTACTTCCTCGCAGAGCGCCCGATGGCCGAGCTGGCCGCCGAGCTCGGCGTGAGCGAGTCCAGGGTCTCCCAGCTGCGTGCCGAGGCCATGGTCCTGCTGCGCGACGGCATCAACTCCCAGCTCGACCCGCACCTCGTGCAGCGTCACGAGCGCCCGGAGGGCGTCGCCGCCCGCCGCCGCGAGGCCTACTACGCGGCCGTCGCCGAGCGCCACGCCGTGGTGCGCCCCGCCGCTGCACGCTTCGCCACCAGCGCCTGATCCACACCACCCGAAGAGGGCGGAACGAAGTCCGCAAAGAAGTTCTGCCGAAATCCTCAGACCAATGAGGGGCTGACCGATCAGCACCTCGACGGAGTCCACGGACGGACTCCAGCTCCATCAGACTCCCTAGGAAAGGAATCCATCATGGGTCTCCGCATCAACCAGAACATCGACGCCTTCAACTCGTACCGCAACCTGTCGGTCACGCAGGGCCAGATGTCCAAGTCGCTCGAGAAGCTGTCGAGCGGATTCCGCATCAACCGGGCCGCCGACGACGCCGCCGGCCTGGCCATCTCCGAGGGCCTGCGCTCGCAGGTCGGTGGCCTCAAGGTCGCCGCCCGCAACGCGCAGGACGGCATCTCGGTCGTCCAGACCGCAGAAGGTGCGCTGACCGAGGTCCACTCGATCCTGCAGCGTCTGCGTGACCTGGGTGTCCAGGGCGCCAACGACAGCAACAACACCGAGGCTCGCGCCAACATCAAGACCGAGGCCGACAGCCTCGTCAAGGAGCTCGGTCGGATCGGCGACTCGACCAACTTCAACGGTGCCAAGCTGCTCGACGGCTCCGCCGGCACGATGCACTTCCAGGTCGGTGCCGACGGCGACGCCAACAGCCGCATCTCGGTCGACCTGTCCGGTGCGAACGTCAAGGGCATCTCCAACACCCTGAGCGCTCCCACCACCGGTGCCACCATGGACGTCCTCACCCCGACCGACGTGACCGGCACGATGACGTTCAGCACCCGCAGTGTCGTGGGCGGCAACAACGTCGACACCACCATCACCACCGCCAACCTGGGTGCCGCTGGCACCTACAAGACGGTCGGTGAGCTGGCTGACGCCCTCAACAAGGACGCCGCGTTCTCCGGGGAGCTCAGCGCCTCGGTGAACAAGGACAACCAGCTGGTCGTCACCGCCAAGGACGGCGCGGCCGTGTTCGGTGGCGCCGCCGCCGGCACCCACGCCGCCGCAGGTACGGGCGCCGCGGCGTCCACCGCGGTCGTCGCAGGTCCCGGCACCGGACTGGACTTCAGCACCGCTGACGGAGCCCAGGCCGCGATCAAGACGGTCGACGCGCAGATCAAGAACGTCTCCACCGCTCGCGCCGGCCTGGGTGCCATGCAGAACCGGTTCGAGCACACCATCAACAACCTCAACGTGGCCGTCGAGAACCTGTCGGCCTCCGAGAGCCGGATCCGCGACACCGACATGGCTCAGGAGATGATGAGCTTCACTCGGGCGCAGATCCTGTCGCAGGCGGGCACCGCGATGCTCGCCCAGGCCAACCAGGCCCCCCAGGGTGTGCTGTCTCTGCTCCGCTGACGACTAGCCAGCTAGAGCAACCAGCATCCCCCGTGGACGACGGGTGGGCCCCCTCCCCCCTGGCCCGCCCGTCGTCCGTCCGGGACGCATGTCCCGTCAGTCCTGAGGAGGCATCATGAGCGGATCCGCGAGCATCGGCGGACTGGCGAGCGGACTCGACACCGTCTCGATCGTCAACCAGCTCATGCAGCTCGAGGCCGTGCCCCAGTCGCGCATGCAGACCCGGGTGAGCACCGAGCAGCGCGCCGTCAACGCGATGCAGACCCTCAACAGCCGCCTCGCCTCGCTGGCCACCACGGCCGCCGACCTCGCCAAGCCGACTGCGTGGAGCAAGCTCACCGCGACCTCCTCCCTCAAGGACGTCACCGTCACCGTCGGGGCCAGCGCCGCGGCGGGGGCGTTCAGCGTCCAGGTCGACCGCACGGCTCTGAGCCACCGGCTCGAGCACGCCAGCGCCGTGGGCTACGACGCTCCTGGCACGGTTCCGACGTCGGTCAGGATCGACCGGCTCGACGGGACGGTGGCGCAGGACCTGACCACCGACGGCACCCTCCGCGGCCTGGTCACCGCGATCAACGACCCCGCCAACAAGACCGGCCTTCGGGCCACCGCCGTACGAGTCGGTGCCGACGCCTCCGGCCAGGACCAGTTCCGCCTCGTCGTCGAGTCGGTCGCCACCGGTGCCTCGTCAGACTTCACACTCCGCGACGCCGCCGACGGGACCTCACCGATCCTCGGTGGGGCGAGCACCCGGGTCGGCCGCGACGCCCAGGTCACCGTGGGCGGTGGCATCGTCGCCACCTCGGCGACCAACACGTTCAAGGACCTGGTGCCCGGCGTCGACATCACCCTCGGCGCAGCCGCCACCGGCCTCGCCGACATCGAGCTGAAACTGGATCCGGCCGCCACCATCCGGTCGGTGAAGTCCGCCGTCGACGCCATCAACTCCGTGCTCACGGAGATCGACTCGCTCACCTCCTACAACCCTGCGACCAAGGCCAAGGGCATGCTGGCCGGTGACTCCAGCGTCCGCGAGCTGCGCGGCCGCCTCCTCGACACCGTCTTCCCGACCGACGGCACCAGCCTCTCCACCCTGGGGATCCAGACCGACAAGAACGGCCGTCTGGTCCTCGACGAGGCCAAGCTGAGCGAGGCCTACAAGGCCGACCCGGACGCCGTGCAGCGGCGGCTCACCGCCGACGGGACGGGGTTCCTCGACCGGGTCGCCGAGGTGGCCACCGCCGCCAGCGACAAGGCGACCGGGACGCTCACCCAGGCCATCACCGGCCGCACCAGCACGATCGAGAGGCTCAACGACGGCATCGAGGCCTGGGACCTGCGACTGGAGCTGCGACGGACCGCACTCACTCGCCAGTTCACCGCCCTCGAGACCGCGCTGAGCCAGATGAACAGCCAGTCCTCGTGGCTGGCCGGCCAGATCTCCAGCCTCGCGTCATCATCGGGAAGCTAAGGAAGGCACCCCATGAACACCACCACGAACCCCTACCTGCAGGCCTCGGTGCAGACCGCGAGCCCCTCGCGACTGCTCGTGATGCTGTACGACAGGCTGGTCCTGGACTGCCGCCGGGCCCTCGAGGCCCAGGAGGCCGGCAACCACCCGGCCGCCCATGGTGCCCTCACCCACGCCCAGGACATCGTGGCCGAGCTGCAGGGCAGCCTGCGACCCGAACTGTGGGACGGCGCGGAGATGCTGAACAGCCTCTACTCCCACCTCCTCGTCCAGCTCGTGCAGGCCAACGTGCAGCGCGACGCCGCGCTGACCACCCACTGCCTCGACCTGGTCACCGGTCTGGCGGACGCCTGGCGCCAGGCGGCCATGGACAACGCGAAGTCCGCGTGAACCCCGAGCACCGCACCTGGACGCAGGCGCTCGAGCTCCTCGAGCGCGACCTCGACGACGCCGTCCGGCTCCTCGAGCGCGGCGTCGATCCCACGCACGACCCGCGTGCCCTGAGGTGGCGACCGCCCGTCGTCCGGGGACCGCTCCCCGACGACCTCCTCGAGCGGGCGCAACGCCTCGTCGAGCGCCAGCAGCTCGTGAGGGCCCAGCTGGAGCGCGCGGCCGCGACCGCGAAGGCCGAGCTGGACGGCTCGCCGTACCCCCGCGCCTCCCAGCCGATGGGGCTGCCGGCGTACTTCGACGTCTCGGCCTAGTCACCTCGTATAGCCCGATCGGGTGGTGCGGGTCCCGACCATGGTCCCGACCTCGAAGAACACGGCGGGTTTCCCTCAGCCACGTCAACGGGACGCCGATTCGGACCGAGAGCAAGGAACGCTCGCACCCCCCCGCCGAAGGACCGGCACTGATCTCCTGGAGGAGACCCCGTGTCCTTTGGCATGCCAGATGCCGTGTCGTCCGTCCTTGCGACGACCCTCGACGGCCTCGCGACCCGTCAGAGCGTGATCGCCGACAACATCGCGAACGTCGACACCCCCGGCTTCCGGGCGGTCAGCGTCGACTTCGAGTCGAGCCTGAGCGCGGCCCTCCAGCGCGGCGAGATGCCCACCTCCGGGGTGAGCGCGTCGACGCTTCCGTCCAACGCCCCGGCCGGCACCGACGGCAACAACGTCGACCTGCGCCAGGAGACGCTCTCGGCGGTCCAGACGCAGTTCCAGTACCAGATGATGACGCGCGCGGTGTCCGACCGCTTCTCGCTGGTCCGGACCGCAGCAGGTGCGGCCTGATGGGCGCCTTCGACATGCTGCGCATCGCCAACAGCAGCCTGGGCATGCACCAGACCTGGCTCGACTCGCTGGCCCACAACATCTCCAACGCGAACACGGTCACCTCGACCGCTGAGGACGCGTTCCAGGGCCAGATGGTGGTCGCGACCGCCCGTCCCGAGGGCGGCGTCGACGTCAGCGGCATCCGCCTCAGCGACGCCGAGGGCGTGCTGACCCACGCCCCCGACCACCCGCTGGCGGACGCCGACGGAATGGTCCGCCGGCCCGACATCGACATGACCGTCCAGATGAGCTCGCTCATCCAGGCCCAGCGCGGCTTCCAGGCCTCGGTCACCGTCACCAAGACCGCCCAGGACACCTACTCGGCAGCGATCCAGATCGGACAGGGACGATGAGCGTCAGCGGCATCGAGAGCATCGGGTTCACCCCCTACGTCGCACCCGTCGCGACGCCGTCGGCGGCGCCCGCGGCGACCAGCGGCCCCAGCAGCGAGTTCGGCAGCATGCTGGTCGACGGCATCGAGCGCCTGGAGGGCCTGCAGGACAAGGCTGACTCGCTGGCCGTCCAGGCCGCCTCCGGCACCCTGCCCAACATCCACGACTACACCCTCGCCGCGACCGAGGCCGAGGTCGCCACCAAGCTGACCGTCGCCGTGCGCAACAAGGCCATCGAGGCGTTCACCGAGATCATGCGGATGCAGGTCGGATGAGAACCGGAGTCACGCGCGCGCTCGAGGGGCCCCTCAGCTCCTTCAAGGCCTTCAGCGCCGGCCAGAAGGTCGTTGCCGTCGTCGGGACCCTGGCCCTGCTGCTCGCCGCCTTCATGGTGTTCCGCTGGGCGTCGGCACCGTCCTACGCCCCTCTCTACACGAACCTGTCGTCCGAGGACGCCGCCGCGGTCGTCGAGCAGCTCGACGCCGACGGCGTGCCGTACGAGATCGGTGGTGGTGGCGGCACGATCTCGGTGCCGCGCAAGGACGTCTACTCCACCCGGATCGCCCTCAGCGGCGAGGGGCTGCCCTCCGAGAGCAGCGAGGGTGGCTACGCCCTGCTCGACGGCCAGGACATCTCGACCTCGCAGTTCAAGGAGCAGACCGACTTCAAGCGCGCGATGGAGGGCGAGCTCGCCGCCACGGTCGAGGCAATCGACGGCGTCGACACCGCCGTGGTCCACCTCGCCCTGCCGCCCAAGCAGGTCTTCGCCGAGGAGCAGGAGCCGGCCACGGCCTCGATCCTCGTCGACACCCACGCCGGCACCGAGCTCGGCGCCGACCAGGTCCAGGGCGTCGTCCACCTGGTCGCCTCCAGCATCGACGGGCTCGACCCCTCGAAGGTCACCGTGACCGACTCGGCCGGCCGCGTGCTGACCGACGGCGAGGGAGCCAACGGCTCCGCGAGCGGTCAGTACCGTCAGGTCCAGGAGTACCAGGACCAGCTCAACGGCAAGGTGCAGTCGATGCTCGACCGGGTCTTCGGCCCCGGCAACAGCACCGTCCAGGTCACCGCGGTGCTCGACTTCGACCGCAAGGTCACCGAGTCCACGACCTACGGCCGGCAGCAGCGGGTCCCCACCCTGGCTGAGTCGAAGCAGAAGGAGACCTACTCGGGCGGGGCCGGTGCCGGGCAGGCGAGCGGCGTCGTCGGGCCCGACGCCCAGCTGGAGACCAACGGCGGGGGCGCTGACGGCAGCTACAACAACTCCGCCACGGTGCGCGAGAACGGCGTGGACAAGGTCGTGGAGCAGGCCGAGGCCGCCCCGGGCTCGGTCGAGAACCTCCACGCGGCCGTCGTCGTCGACACCAACGCCGAGGTCGCTGTCGACCCGGCCGAGATCGAGGACCTGGTCGCCGCGGCGATCGGGCTCGACACCGAGCGCGGCGACTCCATCCAGACCTCCGTCGTGCCCTTCGACAACTCCGTCGAGGAGGCCAACCTGGCAGCCCTCGCGGCGGCCAAGGAGGCCGACGCGGCTGCAGCCCGCAACACCTGGATCCGCAACGGCGTGCTGGGTGGCGTCGTGCTCCTGCTCCTGGGGCTCGTCTGGCGCCGTTCGCGCAAGAACAGCAGCGCCCGCGAGGAGGCGACGTCCTACGTCGTCGAGCAGCTTCGCCAGGAGCAGGCCGACCGTGCCGCCCTCGCTGCCCAGCAGCGCCTCGACGCCGAGGCAGCGCTGCAGCTCTCCTCCGCACCCGTCCCGTCGAGCGCCGAGACGGAGATGCGCGAGGAGCTCGCCGCCCTGGTCGAGCGCCAGCCGGATGAAGTCGCTGCCCTCCTGCGCGGCTGGCTGGTGGAGCGGTCGTGACGTCGGTGGTGGCCGGGCTCGGCGCCCGGAAGGCGGCGATCGTGCTCGTCAAGCTCGGCAAGGAGAATGCCGCGAAGGTCCTCGCTCACATGAGCGAGGAGGAGGTCGAGTCGATCTCCGCCGAGATCGCCCAGCTCGCCGCGGTGGAGGCGGACGAGATCCGCCAGGTGATGGGGGAGTTCGGCGCGTTGCTGAGCGCGCGGGAGCACATGCTCCAGGGCGGCATCGAGTACGCCCGTGAGCTGCTGCGCGCCTCGCTCGGCGAGGACCGGGCCGAGGAGGCGCTGCAACGCCTCAACGCCATGGCCATCCAGCTGCCGTTCCAGTTCCTCCAGCGGGCCGACCCGGCGCAGCTGCGCTCCTTCATCCGCGACGAGCACCCGCAGGTCATCGCCCTGGTCCTCGCGCACATGTCCGCCGAGAAGGCGTCCCTGGTGCTGTCGGGCCTCTCCCCGGAGCTGCAGGCCGAGATCGCCCACCGCATCGCGGTGATGGATCGCGCCAACCCCGACACGGTGGGCGTCGTGGAGACGGTGCTCGAGCGGCGCCTGTCCTCGGTGCTGCACCCGTCCTCGTCGTCGCGCGTGGGTGGTGTGGGGCCGCTGGTGAACATCATCAACCGCGCCGACCGCTCGACCGAGCGGCAGATCGTCGAGGGCCTCGAGGCGCTCGACGCCGCCCTCGCCGAGGAGGTCCGCAGCCGGATGTTCATGTTCGAGGACATCGTGAGCCTCGGCGACCGTGACGTGCAGCTGGTGCTGCGCAAGGTGGACAGCGCCGAGCTGGCCCTCGCGCTCAAGGGAGTCGGCGAGGCCGTGCGCGACAAGATCACGACCAACCTCTCCGAGCGGGCCGCGCAGAACGTCCTCGAGGAGGTCGACATGCTCGGCTCCGTCCGGCTCTCGCAGGTCGAGGAGGCGCAGCAGGCGATCATCCGCACCATCCGCACGCTCGAGGAGAGCGGCGAGATCGTGGTCAGGCGAGGAGGCGACGATGAGTTCGTCGAGTGACACCCTCGTGCTGCGCGACCCCGGCGCGGCCGGGGTGACGGACCTCCGCATGCCCGACCTGCGGTACGACACCGCCGGTCACGACGGCGGTCGCAGTGGCAGCGCCGACCCCTTCCTCGAGGAGCTCGCCGACTCGGTCAGCAACGCTGCTCGGGCGCAGGGCTACGCGACCGGATGGGCCCAGGGACACCGTGACGCCGAGGTCGCCCTCGAGCTGGAGACCGAGGCCGCCGCGGAGCGTGAGCGGACTCGTGCCGCGGAGCACGCCGAGTGCCTGGCGGCGCTGCGTCGTGCCGCCGAGGTCGCGCAGCAGGAGCTGGCGCACGTATGCCGTCGTGTGGACGAGCAGGCCCTGGAGCTGGCGCTGGAGCTGACCCGCGAGCTCGTGGGGTCCGTCGTGCCCGACCCCGCGCACGTCGTCGACCGGGTCGCAGGCCTCCTCCCCGAGCACGACGTGTGCTCGGTGCGCCTGCACCCCGACGTGGCGCTCGCCGCCGACGAGCTCCGGGAGCTGGGGGTCACCGTCGTGGCGGACCCCACCCTCGAGCGCGCCGACGCGGTCGCCCAGGCCGACGACCACGTCGTCGACCTGCGGGTCGAAGGCGTCCTGGAGCGGTTGCGCGAGGTCCTGTCGTGACCCTCCTGACCGACGAGACGAGGGCCCGTGCCCTCGCAGCGACCGCACCCGTGGTGCTGGGCCAGGTGGCCGAGCTGCTCGGGCTGCAGGTCCGGGTCACCGGCCTGCGCGCGGCCGTGGGCGACCTGGTCGCCATTCAGGGCAGCACCCAGGTGCTCGCCGAGGTCGCGGCCAGCGGCCCGGCCGGCCTCACGTGCCTCCCGCTGGGTGCCACCGCCGGGCTCTGCGTCAGCGACGTCGTACGCCACACCGGTGGCCCGCTGCGGGTCCGCGTCGGCGACAGCCTGCGCGGGCGCGTCCTCGACGGCCTCGGCCGCCCGATCGACGGCGGCCCGCCGATCGACCACCTCTCGCTGGTCAGCGTCACCAACTCGGCCCCGCCCGCGCTGAGCCGTCCCCGCATCGACCACCAGCTCGGACTGGGCGTGCGCGCCCTGGACGCCATGACGCCGGTCGGCCGCGGACAGCGCATCGGCATCATGGCCGGCTCGGGCGTCGGCAAGTCGAGCCTGCTCTCCATGGTCGCGCGCGGCACCGACGCCGAGGTCTCGGTGATCGCCCTGGTGGGCGAGCGCGGCCGCGAGGTGCGCGAGTTCATCGAGAACGACATCGGCCCCGAGGGCCTCGCCCGATCCGTCGTGGTCGTCGCGACCTCCGACGCGCCGCCGGTCGAGCGGCTCCGTGCCGCCTCGGTCGCCACCCGCATCGCGGAGTGGTTCCGCGACGACGGGCGCCACGTCGTCCTGATGATGGACAGCCTCACCCGCGTCGCCATGGCCCAGCGCGAGATCGGCCTGTCCGCGGGGGAGCCGCCGGCCACCCGCGGCTACCCGCCGAGCGTGTTCACCCTCATGCCCCAGCTGCTCGAGCGGGCCGGCACCTCCGACCGCGGCAGCATCACCGGCCTCTACACCGTCCTCGTGGAGGGCGACGACATGCAGGACCCGATCGGCGACACCGCGCGGTCGATCCTCGACGGGCACATCGTCCTCTCGCGGCGGCTGGCCACGGCTGGCCACTTCCCCAGCATCGACGTGCTCGAGTCGATCTCCCGCTGCACCACCGCCGTCACCGGCCAGGAGCAGCGCGCCGACGCCACCCGGCTGCGTCGCCTGATGGCGGCCCACCGATCCGTGCGCGAGCTCGTCGAGATCGGCGCCTACGTCCCGGGGGCCGACCCCGACGCCGACGTCGCACTGGCCCGCAGGGCCGGCATCGACTCGTTCCTCCGCCAGGACATGGACGACCAGACGTCGCTCGCGGACACGTGGCGACTCCTCGGTGAGCTGGTGGCGTGATGGCCCGGACCCGAGACAACGACCCGGACGCCGGCATGCGCGCCGTCGCCCGTGTGCGCTCCGTGCGCGAGCAGGACAGCCGGCTGGGCCTGGGCCGGGCCGCCGCCGACGAGCGGGAGGCAGCGCGTCGACTGGACGCCGTACGCACCCGGCTCGCCCAGACGACCCTCCCCGAGACGGTCGACCCGGCCCGGTTCGCGCTCGGACGCCTCGGCGTCGCCGCCATGGCCGGCGAGGTGACCCTCGCTGACAAGGCCCTCGCCACCGCCGGCACCGTGACCACGGCCGCCCGGGCCCACTGGCAGCACGACAAGACCCGGCTCTCCGCCGTCGAGCTCCTGCTGGAGCGGCGCGAGGCCGAGCGCCGCGCCGAGCGGGACCGGCGCGAGACCGCCGAGGTCGACGACCTGGTCGCCAGCCGCTGGCTGCGCGACCGCCGCACCCTCATCGACCAGGAAGGTACGTCGTGACCGTCACCGACGTGACCGCCCGGATCGCACAGATCCAGGCTCAGATCGCACTCCTGCCCGGCTCGAGCTCGACCACGGTCGGCACTACGTCGTTCTCCGGTGTCCTCTCCCGGACGGCCGTCGGCGCACCCGCGGCCGGCGACGCGCTCGGCGGACTGCCCGCCGGAGGCGCCGGTGGCGAGATGGGGCAGCAGGTCGTCGCCAACGCCAAGGAGATGCTCGGCCTGCCCTACGTCTGGGGCGGCAACGACCCCCAGCGCGGTGTCGACTGCTCCGGCCTGGTGCAGCAGGCCTTCAAGGCGGTCGGCATCGAGCTCCCGCGGCTCTCCGCCGACCAGGCGCGCTCCGGCACCGCAGTCCCGAGCATGGCGCAGGCCCAGCCCGGCGACCTCATCGCGTGGGACAACTCCAGCCGCAACGTCGGAGCCGACCACATCGCGATCTACATCGGCAACGGCCAGATGATCGAGGCGCCCCGTCCCGGCGGGCACGTCCAGGTCGTCCCCGTGACGAATCCCCCGGACTACATCCGGCGGGTGCTGCCCGAGGGTGCCTCGGCGCCGACCGGCGCAGTCGCCGCCGCGGGCGCGGTCAGCGGCCGCGTCTCCGCCGACACCCCCTACGCCGCGCTCTTCGAGGCAGCCGGTGCGACGCACGGGGTCGACCCGACGCTGCTGGCCGCGGTCGCGCGGCAGGAGTCGGCCTTCGACGCCGACGCGGTCAGCCCGGCAGGGGCCCAGGGCCTGATGCAGCTGATGCCCGGCACCGCCGCCGGACTCGGCGTCGCCAACCCCTTCGACCCGCCCCAGGCCGTCGACGGCGCCGCCCGCCTCCTCAACGACCTGCTCACGAGGTTCGGCCAGGTCGACCTCGCCCTGGCCGCCTACAACGCCGGACCCGGAGCCGTCATGCGCTACGACGGCGTCCCGCCCTACCCCGAGACCCGCAACTACGTCCAGTCGGTCATGGCCAGCTGGGGAGGAGCCGCATGAGCATCACCCCCATGACGACGGCGTCCACCGTCGCACCCGCCACGTCGACCGGTGAGGCCGGTGCGGCCGAGGGCGGCCCGGCCGACGGCACGTTCGCCGCGCTGGTCTCGAGCCTCCTGGGCGAGGGGCAGCCCACCCCGGCCGGCACCGGTGCCGCCGAGGCGGTCGTCGTACCCCCCGTCGTGTCCGAGGGGGAGACGGTCGAACCGACTGCCGCCGAGGGCACGCCCGCCGCAGGAGACGAGCAGGTCGTGGCTCCCGTCGCGACGCCCCTCTGGGCCACGCTCGCCACCCCGCTGGTGCCCACGCCCGTCACCGCCGCCCCGAGCGGTCTCCCGTCAGCCGACGAGTCGGTCGACTCGGGCACGGTCGCGGCCGAGGGCACTGTGGCCGGGGACCCGCTCGCGACCGCCCGCGCGCAGACACAGTCCACCTCGACGACAGCCACCCCGGCCGTCGTCGCAGCCGCCGGTCAGCCCGGTCTGCCGGGCACGGACCAGGGCGCCGCAGTCGAGGGCCCGTCCACGAGCACCCCCGGCTCCACCACGGACGTCGCGGCACCGGCGTCCGCCGACACGTCGCAGCGCGAGCCCGGCGACCAGCCGCCCGCCGCCGCGGCCCCCGCACGGGCGTCGGAGAACGAGGCGGCACCCGCGCCGGCGCCGGCTCCCACCGGAGTCGCACCGGCCGCCGCCGCGTCCGCGCCGGCGACGACTCCGACCACCACGTCCGGCACCGATGCCGCCCGCCCGGTCCCGGTCGTCTCCCAGCTCGCGCCGGAGGTCACCCGGATGGTGTCGCGCGGCAACGGCGTCCACCACGTCACCATGCTCCTGCAGCCCGAGGCGCTCGGCGAGGTGCGGGTCACCCTGACCGTCCGCAACGGCGAGGTGCTCGTCCGGCTCGCGGCCGGCGACGACGCCCAGCGGGCGCTCCTCGAGGGTGCCCCCGAGCTGCGACGGGTCCTCGAGCTCGCCGGCACCGGCGACGCGCGCGTCGTCGTGCGCGACCTCCCGAGCGCCACGCCGGGCAGCCAGCAGGGCTGGCCGTCGCCCGAGCGCTCCGCCCACCCCGACTCCTCCGGTGCCTTCGGCAGCGGCGGCGACACGAACGCGTCCGGCCGAGGCCGGACCGACGACCAGGACCAGCACGCACGGACGCGTGGTGGATCGACGGCCAGGGACGGCCTCACCGACGGAGCACACCCGCTCCGTCCCAACCCGGTCACCGATGCCTCGCGAGGCATCGACCTGACCATGTGAGGAGGGATCCCGTGAGCATCTCGGCAACAGAGGCGTTGACCCAGTCCAACGCGTTCGCCAGTGCCACCCCGTCGGCGACGGAGGCGCAGGAGGACAAGCAGATGTTCCTCGAGCTCATGGTGGCGCAGCTGCGCTACCAGGACCCGTTGAACCCCACCGACTCCGGGGAGTTCCTCGCCCAGTCGGCGCAGTTCACCGCCCTGGAGAAGATGCAGGACGTCGCCGACGGTGTCGGCGCGCTGCTCGGCACCCAGATGGCGTTCGGCGCCGGCGCGATGGTCGGCAAGCCCGTCAGCTGGGTCGACGCCGACGGCGTCACGACCCACACCGGAACCATCGACAACGTCACCTTCGGTGCCGAGGGCCCCGTCTTCGGGATCGGCGGTGTCGAGGTCAAGCTCGCGCAGCTCCTCTCCGTCGGCAGCCCCTCCACCGGCACTCCCGCCACACCCACCGAGTCCGTCCCGACCGACCCCACCGACCCCGCTGGCACTGCCGGCACCGCGGCCTGACGCCGCGACTGAAAGGACCACCGACATGCTCCGCTCACTCTTCTCCGGCATCAGCGGCCTTCGCGCCAACCAGACGATGCTCGACGTCACCGGCAACAACATCGCCAACGCCAACACCGTCGGCTTCAAGGCCAGCACCACCGTCTTCCAGGACACCCTGAGCCAGGTCATGCGCGGCGCCGCCGGCGCCAACGCGACCGAGGGCGGCACCAACCCGCTGCAGGTCGGCCTCGGCGTGCAGGTGGCCGCGACGCGTGGCAACTTCACCCAGGGCTCGGCCCAGGTCACCGGCAGCTCGACCGACCTCATGCTCCAGGGCGACGGGATGTTCGTCCTCGGGTCGGGCGCCGAGCGCGTCTACACCCGGGCCGGTGCGTTCAACTGGGACGAGTCCGGCAACCTGGTCGCCCCCAGCGGCAAGAAGGTCCAGGGCTACGCGCCCGGCGACCCCGGCGGCGCCCTCGTCGACATCAACATCGACGCCATCGCCGGCACCCTGCCCGCCGGCGTCGAGATGACGTCGTACTCCATCGGCAGCGACGGCGTCCTGCGCGGCACGTTCACCGACGACGTCCAGCGCGACATCGCCATCGTCGCGGTGGCCGACTTCACCAACCCGGCCGGCCTGGAGAAGGTCGGCGAGACGGCCTTCCGCGCCAGCGCCAACTCCGGGAACCCCGAGCTCGGCGTGGCCGGCGAGGGCGCCCGGGGCAGCCTGCTGGGTGGTGCCCTGGAGATGTCGAACGTCGACCTCGCCGCCGAGTTCACCAACCTGATCCTCGCCCAGCGCGGGTTCCAGGCGAGCTCGCGCGTGATCACGACCTCCGACCAGGTCCTCGAGGAGCTCGTCAACATCAAGCGCTGACCCGCGCACGGACGCCCCGCCGGAAGAGTCCGGTCGGGGCGTCCGGCATTTCTGCGGCGTTCCCTCAGGTCGCCGCGACCACGACCGATGAAGAGACACGAGACCCATGGACGGGTCTCGTCACACCGCACAGGGATGGTGCCGAAATGATCTTGTTGACCCGACTCTCAGGGACGGCGTTCGTGCTGAACGCCGACCTGATCGAGCGACTCGACAGCACCCCGGACACGATCGTCACGCTCGTGGACGACAAGAAGTACGTCGTCATGGAGCCGATGGACGAGATCGTCTCGCGTGTGTGCGCCTGGCGCAGCCGCATCATCGCGGGCAGCACCCAGCCCGACGACGCACGCCCCGCGGCCGGCCGCTCGCACCTCTCCGCAGTCTCCGCCGACTCGACGCCCGAGGGGGTTCACTGATGGATCCGGCAACCCTGATCGGCATCATCCTCGCCTTCGTCGTCATCGTCGCCTCCAACATGATGGAGGGCGGCGACCCGATGTCGCTGCTCCTGCTCCCGCCGATGCTGCTGGTCTTCGGAGCCACCCTGGCCATCTGCTTCGCGGGAGGGACGGTCGCCGACGGCAAGGCGGCGATCGGCTCCCTCAAGCGGGCGTTCACCGCCAAGGCAGCCAACTCCGCCGAGCTGGTCCCGGTCATCGTCAAGCTGGCAGAGCGAGCACGCCGCGAGGGCCTGCTGGCGCTGGAGGACGAGCTGAAGAACGTCGACGACCCCTTCCTGGTGAAGGGGATGACGATGGCGATCGACGGCACCGACCCCGACGACGTGCGGGAGATCCTCGAGGCCGAGGTCCACGCCAAGAAGCTGCACGACAAGCAGGCGGCGAAGTTCTTCGCCGACGCCGGCGCCTACGCGCCCACCATCGGCATCGTCGGAACGGTCATGGGGCTGGTCCACGTGCTCGAGAACCTCGCCCAGCCCGAGGAGCTCGGGCACCTGATCGCCGCGGCGTTCCTCGCCACGCTGTGGGGCGTCTGCTCGGCCAACGCGCTCTGGCTGCCCATCAGCGCCCGGCTCAAGCGGCTCAGCGACCTCGAGACCACCCGGATGGAGCTGGCCATCGAGGGGATCGCCGCCATCCAGGCAGGCTCCAACTCCCGCATCATCGCCCAGAAGCTGACCTCCCTGCTCCCAGTTGCCCAGCAGGCCCACGCCGAGGCCGCCTGACATGGGAGCCAGGAAGCGGCCCGAGATCCATGAGGAGCACGAGAACCACGAGCGGTGGCTGGTCACCTACGCCGACATGGTGACGCTGCTGATGGTGCTCTTCATCGTCATGTTCGCCATGAGCGCGGTGGACGAGAAGAAGTTCAACGAGCTCAAGTCGGGGCTCGCCGCGGGCTTCGGGCAGTCGACCTCGGTGATGCAGGGATCGAGCTCGACCATGGACCACCCCGGCTCCTCGGCGGTCGCTCCTGTGCGCGCCGAGAACTTCGGCGGCTCGACCACCCTCGCCGAGCAGGCGAAGAAGGCCCTGGCCGCCCAGCGGAGGGTGGAGGCCGACGCCAAGACAGAGCGCGACCGGCTCGAGCAGCTGGGCCAGGAGCTCGACACCGCCCTGCGGCGCGCCGGCCTGCAGGACGACGTGACGCGCCTCATCGACGAGCGCGGTCTCGTCCTGAGCCTCACCTCGCGGCACGTGGTCTTCGAGCCCAACCGGGCCGAGCTGAGCAGTCGTGGCCGTCGGGTCCTGGACGTGATCACGCCCGTGCTCTCGCGCGCCGACGAGGACCTGCGCATCGACGGCCACACCAACCAGGTGCCCGTGAAGCCCAAGTACTTCGCCACCGACTGGGACCTCTCCTCGGCGCGGGCGATCGAGGTGCTGCGCCACCTCAACGAGAGGGGCGGCATCCCCGGCAAGCGGCTCAGCGCCTCCGCCTTCGGCCACGAGGTCCCGCTCGTCGACCCCGCGAAGCCCGGCTCCCAGCGGGTGAACAAGCGCGTGGACATCGTCGTCCTCTCCGACCTGCCGGCTGCTGCCCGCGAGCTCCTGGACGACGCCCCCGCGGGCGGGCCGGTCATCATCCCCAGCATCCAGCCAGAGATCGACGGAGGAATGTCATGAGCACCACGATGACCCGCCCAGCGGAGCCGGAGACGGCGGACGAGGCGAAGGGCGGCAAGAAGAAGAAGCTCATCATCATCGTCGTCGCGCTGCTCGTCGCCGGGGCGGCGGGCTGGTGGTTCTTCCTCAAGCCGAGCGGAGCTGCCGCCGAGCCGGTCGCGGGCGAGGTCGTCACCCTGGAGGCGATCCAGGTCAACCTGGCCGGCGGCCACTACCTCCGGATCGGAGTGGCCCTCCAGCTCACGGCCGACGCGCACGAGGTCGACGGCAGCGCGGCGCTCGACACGGTGATCGACCTGTTCAGCGGCGCCGACCACGCCGACCTGGTCAAGTCGGACACCCGCGAGGAGTACAAGCACAAGCTGGAGAAGGCTCTGCACGAGGACTACCACGGCGACGTGATGGAGGTGTACTTCACCGACTTCGTCACCCAGTGACGCCACTCACCCGTCCGGTTCGGGGCGCGGATCCCTCAGGTCCATGCCGCCGCGGCCGATACGGGACTCGTGACGCTCCTCGACTCCTCCCGCCGCACGTCGTACGGCGACGCCCGAGCACGCCGCCGCGCCGGCTCGGGTGCGGAGCCGACCCCCTATGACTTCCGGCGCCCCATCCAGCTCTCCCGCGAGCACTCCCGCACGCTCCAGGTGACGCTGGACAGCTTCGCGCGCCAGTCGGCGACCGTCTTCACGGCCGCGCTCCGCACCGTCTGCACGACCCAGCTCCTCGGCGTCGCCCAGCAGCAGTACGCGGAGTACGTCGACACGCTCGACCCGACCACCTACCTGGTGAAGTTCTCGGCCGAGCCGATCGCCGGCCTCGGGCTGCTCAACCTGCCGCTGCCCGCGGTGATGAGCACCATCGACCACATGCTCGGAGGGCCGGGCGCGGACGAGCAGCCGCTGCGCCCCCTCACCGACATCGAGAGCGCCGTCGTGCAGAGCCTGCTCGACCGTGTCCTCGGCGAGCTGCAGTACAGCCTCGCCGCCATCGTCGAGGCCGACGCCCAGCGCATCGGGGTCGAGTACAGCCCGCAGCTGGCCCAGGTCGCCGGCCCGTCCGACACGATGGTCGTGGCGTCCTTCGACCTGGTCATCAAGGAGCGCAGCCACCGCGTGACGCTGGCCCTGCCCTTCACCGGCCTGCACCCGCACCTGGTCCGCTCGGCTGCCCCCTCGCCCGTCTCGTCGCGCGAGCGTGACCAGCGTGCGCTGGCCGCCGAGCAGGTGGACCGGCGCTTCCGCGGCGTCCCTGTCGAGGCCGCCGTCCGCTTCCGCCCGACCCGCCTGGACCCCGACACCCTGAGCAGCCTCGCCGTCGGCGACGTGCTGCGGCTCTCCCACCCGTCGACCGCGCCCCTGGACGTCATGGTCGGCGACACCACCTTTGCCCACGCCACCCCCGGCACCCACGGCACGCGGCTGGCGGCGCTCGTCGTCAGCACGTCCAAGGAGAACGCATGACCACCACCCTCCCCGAGTCCGTCACCAGCGCAGCGGCCGAGGCCGTCGCGGCGGTGCTCCCCGCGCCGACCCAGCTGGTGGCCGGCGCGCCCGTCGTGGGCGACGCCGCTGCTGTCGCCGAGTACGCCGGTGCTGCCGTGGCCGAGCTGCTCCTGCCGGGTGCCCCCCGCGTGGCGGTCCTCGTCGGCGCCGAGCTCGTCGAGGCGCTGGCGGCCAGCCCGATGGGCGGTCTCGACCTGGCGGCCGCCACCCAGCCTGCCCTCGATGCGGCTGCCGCGGCCCTCGGAGCCTCGTGCGGCACCGCTCGCGAAGTCTCCCTCGACCAGGTGGGCGCCGAGATCGGCGGCTCGTTCGCGCTGGTCCCGCTCCTCGGCGGCGGTACGCCCGCCGGCGCGCTGCTGGTCTCCGACGCCGCGACCGCCTCGGCGGCAGCCGTCGAGTCCGGCGGCGTCCCCCCCGTGCTGCAGTCGCCCGCGATGGGCTCGGCCCAGGGCATGGCGGCCAGCCGCGGCATCGAGATGCTGCACGGCGTCGACATGGAGGTCACCGTCGAGCTCGGCCGGACCCACCTCACGGTCCGCGAGCTCCTCGCCCTCTCCCCGGGTGCCGTCCTCGAGCTCGACCGCGCGGCCGGCAGTCCCGCCGACCTCCTCGTCAACGGTCGCCTGATCGCACGTGGTGAGGTCGTCGTCGTCGACGAGAACTTCGGTCTGCGGGTGACCGAGATCCTCGACGAGACAGCTGTCGGCTGACGTGCTCGAGCTGATCATCCGACTGGTCGCCTCCCTGGCGGTCGTCGTCGGCCTGATGCTGCTGCTCGCCCGCTTCATGGGCAAGCGGTACGGCGGCCGCGCCGGCGCTCCGGTGCAGGTGCTGCACCGCCAGCCGCTCTCCCGCAGCTCCTCGGTCGCCGTCATCACCGTCGGCAGCCGCGTGCTCGTCGTGGGCACCACCGACCACCAGGTCAGCCTGCTGACCGAGCTGGACCCCGACGAGCTGGAGCTCACGACGGTGGCTCTCGAGACCGAGGACGTCGCCCTCGAGGACGACGCGATCCAGGTCCCGCTCGCGAACAGCCGCAAGCCGGTCGGCTCGGGCGCCGGCGCCCAGGCCGGACCCCTCAACGGCTCCCTGCTCTCACCCCAGACCTGGCGGCAGGCGTTGGCCGCAGCCAAGGACCGAGCCTCGTGAACCGCCTCCTCTCGGGTCTCCTCGTCGCGCTCTTCGCCGGCCTGTTCCTCTCGCTCGGTCCCCTGGCGACCCCCGCCCAGGCCGCGCCGGCCGGCTCGTCCGTCGCGGTCGTCGTACACCCCAGCGCCTCCGACCTCGTGGGTCCGGACGGTCCGCGTGGCCCCCGGGGGCCACGGACTCCGGGCACGGGCGGGGACAGCTCGGTGACCATCGAGCTGGACGGCCTGACCGACAAGCCCGGAACGCCGGTCACGGTGATCCTCGCGCTCTCGCTGCTGTCGCTGCTGCCCGCGATCCTGCTCACCTGCACCAGCTTCACCAAGGTGCTCATCGTGCTGGGCCTGACCCGCAACGCGCTCGGCCTCCAGGGCATCCCGCCCAACCAGGTGCTCGCCGGCCTCGCGCTGTTCCTCTCGCTGTTCATCATGGCGCCGGTGCTCGGCGAGGTGAACGACAAGGGCGTGCAGCCCTTCCTCGACGGTGACAAGACCGCGTCGCGGGCCTACGACTCCGGGGTCGAGCCGCTGCGCGACTTCATGCTTGGCCAGACCGGCGACGAGGAGCTGCGGCTGCTGACCAACGTCGCCGAGCGCGAGCTCCCCGAGAACCGGGAGGACGTGTCGATGGCGACCCTCGTGCCGGCGTTCATCCTGAGCGAGCTCAAGCAGGCGTTCATCATCGGCTTCGTCATCTTCATCCCCTTCCTGGTGATCGACATCGTCATCAGCGGTGCCCTGATGGCGCTCGGCATGATGATGATGCCGCCGGTCATGGTGTCGCTGCCCTTCAAGCTGCTCCTCTTCGTGCTGGTCGACGGGTGGGGACTTGTCATCACCTCCGTCGTCTCCAGCTATCAGTAGGCCGCGATGACCGACACCACCGTCATCAACATCGCCCTGCAGACCATGCTGGTCGCGCTGAAGCTGTCCGCGCCGATCCTCGTGACGTCGCTGGTCATCGGCTTCACCATCTCGCTCTTCCAGTCGATGACGCAGATCCAGGAGTTCACCCTCGCCTTCGTGCCCAAGCTCGTCGGCGTGGGTATCGCCCTGCTGATCTCGGGGAGCTGGATGCTGCGGACCCTGGTCGACTTCACCCAGGACCTCTTCGCCCTGCTCCCGACCCTGCTGGGCTGACCCGTGGGCCTGACCCTGAGCATCGCCGGCGAGCCGCTGCTGGCCTACCTGCTGGCCTCGGTGCGGATCGGCGCCTGGCTCGCCCTGGTGCCGCCCTTCGCCGGTCGGTCGGTTCCGCTGCCGGCGAAGGTGGTGCTCTCCCTGGGACTGGCGTTCGCGGTGGTGCCCTCGGTCGAGGGTGGCTCGATCCCGACCGGGACCGGCGAGCTCCTGGTCACGACGCTGACCCAGGTCGTCATCGGGTCCGCCCTGGGCCTGGTGACGTACATGCTGCTCGCCGCCATCGCCACTGCCGGCTCCCTGGTGGACACGTTCGGCGGCTTCCAGCTCGCCCAGGGCTTCGACCCGCTCTCGATGAACATGAACACCGTCTTCGGGAAGATGCACCAGATGCTGGCGGTGATGCTGCTCTTCGCCTCCGGCGGCCACCTCCTCGTGCTCGGTGGCCTGCTGCGGACCTTCGACCTGATGCCACTGGGGGAGTCGCCCGAGATCGAGGGTGCGGCCCACGTGATGATCACGGCGTTCGGGATGTTCTTCCTCACCGCCGTGCAGATCGCGCTGCCGCTGGTGGCGGTCCTCTTCGTCGCCGACCTCGGGCTGGCGATGCTCACCAAGGTGGCGCCCCAGCTCAACGCCATCAACGTGATGTTTCCCGCCAAGATCGGGCTCACGCTGCTCCTGCTGGGGCTGTCGTTCCCGGTGCTCCCGGAGGCCGTCGCCCGTCTCGTCGACCTGGCCAACGAGGCCCAGTGGACGCTCGTGGGCGGGGGGTGAGCGATGTCCGAGGAGAAGACCGAGAAGCCCACGGCCAAGAAGCGCAAGGAGTCCCGCAAGGAGGGACAGGTCGCGCGCACCCAGGAGTTCGGGGGCTGGGCGGCGCTGCTCGCGTTCGCGATGGCGCTCCCGCCGCTGATGAGGCACGAGCTGACCGCGCTCGCCGAGCTCATGCGCGACTGCTTCACCGTGCAGGGGGACGTCGAGGTGGCAGACGCCACGGCTCTCCTCGGACGGGGCTTCGAGCACGTGATGCTCACGCTCGTCATCCTCGGCTCGGGTGTGATGGTCCTCGGCGTCTCGGCGGCCCTGGCGCAGGGCGGCTTCTACGTCGCGTCCAAGAGTGCCAAGCCGTCGTTGAAGAGCTTGAACCTCTTCAAGGGTGCCAAGAGGGCCTTCGGCGGCCACGCCCTGTGGGAGGGCGCCAAGGTGCTGATCAAGAGCGCGGTGGTGGGTCTGGTGGTGTACGCCGCCATCCGGTCGATGGTGCCGCTCATCGGGGGGCTGGTCCCCATCTCGGCAGTGCTCGACGTCGTCCAGGACGAGGTGTTCGCGCTCATCCGCAACGTGGCGTTCGCAGGGATCCTGATGGCCGCGGCCGACTACGCGGTGATGCGCCGCCGCACCGGCAAGCAGACCCGGATGACCAAGGACGAGGTCAAGCGCGAGCACAAGCAGACCGAGGGCGACCCGCTGATCAAGGGCGCGATCCGCGCGCGGCAGCTCGCCGCCGCCCGCAGCCGCATGATGGCCGACATCCCCACCGCGGACGTGGTCCTCGTCAACCCCACCCACGTCGCGGTGGCCCTGCGCTACGAGGCCGAGAACGGCGCCCCCCGCGTGGTCGCCCGGGGTGCCGGCGCGGTGGCGCAGAGCATCCGTGAGCGGGCTACGGAGCACGGGGTGCCGCTGGTGCGCGACGTGCCCCTCGCGCGAGCCCTGCACCGCTCGACCGTCGTGGGCCAGGAGATCCCGGCCGAGCTCTACGCCGCGGTCGCGCAGGTCCTCGCGTTCGTCATCTCCCGGCGCAACGCCGGAGCGAAGGGCGGGCAGCACAGCACTCCCCGCCGGGGGGACGACCTGCCCGAGGTCGCACTGGCCGCCCGCCGCCGTCGCCAGGCTGCGCGCCCCGCCGTACGCCCCGCGGCACGCCCCGCGGCACTGCCGGCCACGAAACCCTCAGGACCCGGCGCGACCAGCCGATGAATCCCCTGATGCCAGGACGGCGTCAGCCGGTGCCATGGAGGGCGCCCAGTGCGACTGACCCTCCGAAAGGCACCACGTGGAAGCCAAGCGCCTGACCCAGCTGGGGATCCCGGCCGGTGTCGTGCTCATCATCGCGATGCTGGTGGTCCCGCTCCCGGCGGTCGTGCTCGACATGCTCATCGCGCTCAACATCGTCGGCGCGATCCTGGTGCTCATGGTGGCGATGCTCGTCCACCGGCCCCTCGACTTCAACGCGTTCCCCGCCGTCATCCTCGTGATGACGCTGTTCCGGCTGGCCCTCAACATCAGCGCCACCCGTCTGGTGCTGCTCGACGGCTACGCAGGCAAGGTCATCGACACCTTCGGCCACTTCGTCGTCGGCGGCTCGCTGGTCGTCGGCCTCATCGTCTTCGCGATCCTGCTGATCATCCAGTTCTTCGTCATCACCAAGGGTGCCGAGCGCGTGGCCGAGGTGGGCGCCCGCTTCACCCTCGACGCGATGCCCGGCAAGCAGATGGCGATCGACGCCGACCTCAACTCCGGCCTCATCGACGAGGACCAGGCGCGGATCCGGCGGATGGAGGTGCACGCGGAGGCAGACTTCTACGGCGCCATGGACGGTGCGTCCAAGTTCGTGAAGGGCGACGCGATCGCCGCGATCGTGATCACCCTGGTCAACCTGATCGGCGGCTTCGCCGTGGGCATGGCCCAGAAGGGGATGTCCTTCGGCGACGCCATCTCCACCTACAGCCTGCTGTCGGTCGGCGACGGCCTCGTCTCCCAGATCCCGGCGCTCCTCCTCTCGGTCGCCACCGGCCTCATCGTCACCCGGTCCACCAGCGACGCCGACATGGGCTCCGACATCCTGCGCCAGGTCGGCCGCCAGCGGCTCCCGCTCCAGGTCGCCGGCTTCTCGGCCCTCTTCATCTGCCTCATCCCGGGCCTGCCCAAGCTGCCCTTCATGATCGCCGGGGGCATCATGCTGCTCGCCTCGAGCCGCGTGCCGAAACCCGAGGTCGAACCCGAGCAGGTCCTCGAGGGTCATGCCGTCGAGATCCCGACCGACACCCCGGAGCTGCTGGCCGCGGAGATCCAGGTCGACCCGCTGGGCCTCGAGCTGGCGCCCGACATCATCGACCTCGTCGACGCTGCCAACGGCGGCGACCTGCTCGACCGCGTCAAGGCGTTGCGCCGCAAGGTCGCCGGCGACCTGGGCATCATCGTCCCGCCGGTCCGCACCCGCGACAACCTGGACCTCCCAGCCAGGACCTACGCCATCCGGCTCTTCGGCATCGAGGTCGCCCGCGGCGAGGCACCGCGCGGCACCGTGCTGGCGATCGGCGACACCCTCGGCGCGCTCCCCGGCGAGTCGACCACCGAGCCGGTCTTCGGCCTCGAGGCACGATGGATCCCCGCGGAGCTGCGAGTCCAGGCCGAGCTGAGCGGCGCCACGGTCGTGGACCGTGCCTCGGTCATCACCACCCACCTCGCCGAGGTCGTCGCCTCGCACGCCGGCCGCCTGCTCGGGCGTGAGGACGTCAAGACGCTCACCGACCTCGTCCAGCGCCAGCACCCCGTCGTGGTGGAGGAGCTGACTCCGGCCCAGCTGAGCCTCGGCGAGGTCCAGCGGGTGCTGCAGAGCCTCCTGGACGAGCAGGTCTCCGTGCGGGACCTGGTCCGCATCTACGAGTCCCTGTCGCTGAAGGCGCAGGTCACCAAGGACCCCGACGCGCTGGTGGAGGCGGCCCGTGCCGCGCTCGGTCCGGCGATCGTCGCCCCGCACCTCTCGCAGGGCACGGTCCACGTGCTCAGCTTCGACCCGATGCTGGAGCAGCGGATGCTCGAGGCCATGCGTCCCGGCGAGCAGGGCCCGATGATCGCCCTCGACCCGCTCACCGGCCAGACCGTGCTCGCCGAGCTCGCCGACCTGCGCACCGCTGCGGAGGAACGGGGGATCAGGCCGGTCCTCGTCTGCGCGCCCCAGCTGCGCTCCGCCGTACGACGCATGGTCCTCCCGGCCCTGCCCGGCACCCCCGTGCTGTCCTACACCGAGCTCGGCGGCGCCGCTCAGGTCACCTCGGTCGGCCTCGTCTCCGGTGAGCGGCAGGCGGTGAGCGCATGAAGCCCCTGTCCGGACTGGTCCTCGTCGTCGCGGCACTGCTGACGTCGCCGGCTCTCGCAGGTGCGGCGGCGGGGGAGATGGCGTTCGACGTCGCGCTGACCCGCTACCTCCTCGCCGTGGGCGTGTGCTGGGTCCTGCTGACCGTCGCCTCGGAGTGGTTCTGGAGCGAGCCCGGTGTCGACCTCGCGCCGGCCAAGGACGACGCGGCCGACGACGTCGTACCCGCCTCGGAGCCCGAGGTCGGGTAATCGCTGGAATCGCTGGGCGACCCGTGTTGTTGTGGGGGGCATGGCACTCACAGGTGAGTACGCACCCAGCGCGAGCAAGTGGGTCCGCGACAACGTCGAGGTCTACGAGGCCACCGACGGCGTCGAGGGCGGCACGCTCCCCGGCACCAACTATCCGGTCGTGGTGATCACCTCGATCGGCTGGCGCTCGGGCAAGCTGCGCAAGAACCCCGTGATGCGGGTCGAGCACGAGGGGAGCTACCTCGCGGTGGCCTCCATGGGCGGGGCGCCCGAGGACCCGGAGTGGGCCGCGAACTTCCGGCACCACCCCGAGGTCGACCTGCAGGACGGCGCCGACAAGGCGACGTACGACGTCCGCGAGCTCAGCGGCGAGGAGCGCGAGGTCTGGTGGCAGCGTGCCGTCGAGACCTGGCCGACCTATGCGTCGTACGCGAAGAAGACCGAGCGCCAGATCCCGCTGTTCCTGCTCGAGCGCCGCTGACTCCCCCGATAGTCCGTATCAAATGGGTGGTGTCAGGCGCCCACACAGGAGCTTCTTGATACGGAGTATCAGGAGCGGCTGATGGTGTGGGCCAGGCCGAGCAGGTGGCCGAGCCGCGCCAGCTCGGAGTCGAGGAACTCCGGACCGCCGCGGCGCCCCATCCGGACCACGTCGTCCCCGAAGGGCGCCGCGCACTCGACGTAGACGGCGTCGCCCGGCAGCCGGGTCGGAACGGCGACCTCGACCCAGGGGAGGGTGCGCGGAGCAGCCTCCGTGGCGTGGACGACGTGACAGTCCGCGCCCTCACCGGGTCGCACGGAGGCGGCCCAGTCGACGCGGAACGCAACCGGCATCATCTCGATGACGCGGTCGCGGGCCGAGGACGGATCCTCGGTGAGGGCCTCGACCACCTCCAGGTCGAGGAAGATGTTGCCGCCGGCGGCGTAGTGGTTGATCCACAGCACGCTGACGCCGTCGAGGATGCTGCAGGCCGAGACGATCGAGTCGGGCATCGTGCCGTGCGGGATCTCGAGGAGCACGTCGTCGACTGCGTAGTCGCCGTCCTTCTCGACGATCTCGATCGCCTCGATGTCGCCCCCCGCCTCACCGATCGCGCTCGCCACGCGACCGAGGGAGCCGGGGACGTCGGGCAGGCGCAGACGCAGGAGGTAGGGCACGGAAGTCAGGCTAGTCGCCTGTCGTGTCGCCCAGGTTTCGCCGTTCGGGGGTGGTCGCTCCCAGCCGGACGGCAAGACCGGAGGCCCGCTGTGCCCGACGACTGATGGCGGCCCGGATCCAGGACTCCTCTCCGACGACCGTCACGACCTGCTTGGCGCGGGTGATCGCGGTGTAGAAGAGCTCGCGTGTGAGCAGCCGGGACTCCTCGTCCGGGAGGAGGACCGTGACGTGCTCGGCCTGGCTGCCCTGCGCCTTGTGGATCGTCAGCGCGTGCATGGTCTCGGCGTCGCCGAGCCGCGAGGGGGCGAACAGGCGCGGTCCGTCGGGGCCGGGCAGCGCGACACGGCGCCCCTCGGCCGTCTCGACGACCACACCGGAGTCACCGTTGTGGACGCCGAGCGTGTAGTCGTTGCTCGTCACCAGGACGGGTCGGCCGGGGTAGCTGTGGTCGTGCAGGGGGTCGGCCGTCTCGGCGGTGAGCCACTGCTCGACCCGCCGGTTCCAGAAGCGCACCCCGTAAGGACCGTCGCGGTGCGCGCACAGCAGCCGGTGGCGCTCGAGGGCGACGAGGGCGTCGTCGACGATGCCGCGCGTGGCAGCATCACGCAGCGCGAGCGCGGCGTCGACGGTGAGGGCGCGCAGCTGGGGCGAGCGGGCGTCGGTCAGCCACTGGACGGACTCGTCGCCGGCTGAGAGGACCGCCAGGGCGCGATCGGCGTCGCCCTCGCGGACGGCGCGGGCGAGGTCGCCGATGTGCTCGCCGAACCGGTGGGTCCGGGTGAGGGAGACGATCGGCGAGTCGGGGCGCTCGGCATAGCCGCGCACCACGTCGCTCAGCACCGCCCCGGCCTCCACCGAGGACAGCTGGTCGGGATCGCCCACCAGCACCAGGCGGGCGTCGGTGCGCACCGCCTCGAGGAGGCGTGCCATCAGCGTCAGCGACACCATGGACGTCTCGTCGACGACCACGAGGTCGTGAGGGAGCCGGTTGCCGCGGTGGTGCCTGAATCGGCTCGAGCTGCCGGGGTCGCGCTGCAGCAGCCGGTGGATCGTCATCGCCTCGACGCCCTCGACCCGCGAACGGTCGGCCGGGTCGAGCCGTGCGGTGTCGAGCGCCTCCTGCAACCTGGCAGCGGCCTTGCCGGTGGGCGCCACCAGAGCCACCCGCAGCGTCTCTCCTCGCGCTGTGAACTGGTCGTGGAGGGCCACCAGCAGCCCCGCCACGGCCGTGGTCTTGCCGGTGCCGGGGCCGCCGATCACGACGGTCGTCCACTCGCGTGCAGCCTGCAAGCACGCGGCGCGCTGCTCGTCGTAGCCCGCCTCGTCGAAGACCCGGGCCAGGGACCTTGCCATGAGGTCGGGATCGTGCGGCGGCGAGGTCTGCGCACGCAGGGCCAGGTCGCGCAGGATCTGGGTCTCCTGCTCGTGGTAGCGGTCGAGGTAGAGGAGACCGGACTCCCACCGCAGCACCCCCTGGGCCACCAGGGGCGACGCGGCGACGGCGGAGCGCCAGGCGTCCGGGTCCGGCCACGGCAGGTCGGGGGCGACGTCGCGGTCGACGGCGGCGAGGTCGAGGCACACCGACCCCGCACGGAGCACACGGCAGGCGAGGGCCGTGGCCAGCAGGACGGTGTCGTCGCGCTCACCGGCGAGAGCCCCGAGCGCCCGGGCGACGTGGATGTCGGCAGCGGTCAGGACCCCGGCGGTGTTGAAGCGCCCCAGCAGACCGGTGGCGCCCAGGGCCAGGTCGCGGTCGGCGGCGTCGACGGGCTCGAAGACCTCGGTCATGCCCTCACCGCCCCGGCCAGCCGACCCTGGAGGCGTCCGTCCAGCAGGTCCGAGAGCTCGGTGACCAGCGCGACTGGCGGACGCCACGAGAAGACGCCGCAGGGCGACCCGTCGACCAGAGGTGTCTCGGGACCGCACATGCCGCGGAGGTAGAGGTAGAGGACGCCGCCGAGATGGGCCTCGGGGTCGTAGTCGGCCAGGCGCCAGCGCAGGAACCGGTGCAGCACGACGGTGTAGAGGAGTGCCTGCAACGGGTAGTCGCTGTGGCCCATCGCCTCGTCGAGCACGGCCGGGCGGTAGTCGTGGGCGGTGAGCGGCGCCCCGACCTCACCCAGCCAGTTGGTCTTGTAGTCGACGGTGAGGAAACGGGTGGCTCCGTCGACCTCACGTCGCATGACGACGTCGATGGAGCCGGTGAGGTAGCCCCGCAGCACCTGCGCAGCCAGCACCGGGTCGGCGTCGAGGGTGTCGGCGTAGGAGCGCACCGGGTCGCCCTCGGGCAGGTGGCGCCGGAGCAGGACCGCGACATCGCCCAGCACGGCCGAGCCGGGCGTCGCATCCGCGTCGTCGCCACCGGCGAGCGGGAGCTCGAAGTCGAGCTCCTCCAGGCGGTCGGCCCGCGTGACGTCACGCAGGGTCGCGCCTCCTGCCAGTGGTCCGAGCGGACTGTCGCAGACCGCGACGAGCGCGTCGGCGAGCTCCTCGACGTCGAGGCCGGGCACCGCCCACCACTCGACCTGCTCCTGGATCCTCGTGACGAGCTCGGCGCGGAGGTCGGTCGCTGTCACGTCGGCGTGCTCGAGGACCGCGTGGACCAGGGACCCGAAGGTCGCGCCGACGGGCAGCCCGGCCATGGGCGAGGGGACGGCGGCCAGGTCTGCGCCGGTCTCGTCGGCGCTCTCCTCGGGGGTGGGCAGGGGCTCCTCGACCTCCAGCCCCGGAACCTCCTCCGGCTCCGACAGCGTGGTTGCGTCACCGATCGCCGAGGTGCCTGCGGCTGCCGACAGCGAGGAGTAGGACGTGCGCCGCCACGCGGTGTCGATCTCCCGGTCGAAGACGCGCACCGAGAGGGCGTCCTGCGACGGTTCGAGCGGCCGCACGTCGGGGGCGACGAGCGTCGCGAGCTCCGGCTGCGGGCCGCCGGCGTGCTTCCAGTGGCCCAGGACAGTGACGATCTTGTCGTCGTCGGGGAGCGGGGCCGAGTCGGGCACCGCCGCACCTCCGGGGAGGCGACCGAACAGCATCCGGTGGAGAGGGGAGCCGGCCGTGTTGTTGGTGGGGGCGTACCAGGCGACGACCTGCGACTGGGCGCGGGTGAGAGCGACGTAGAGCAGTCGGAGGGACTCGCCGGCGTCCTCGGTCCAGTGGCGCTGGAGGTGCTCCTTTCGCGCCGGGCTCGGGCCGCCGATGTCGCGGCAACGACGACCCTGGTCGTCGTGGAAGAGCAGCACGTCGGGGTCGCGCCCGGTCCAGCGGTCCCACAGCGTGGGCGCGTAGACCACGGGGTACTGGAGGCCCTTGCTGCCGTGGATGGTCACCAGCTGGACGGCGTCCGCGTCGGAGTCGAGCCGCCGGGTGCGCTCCCCGGCCACCTCCTTCTTCTCGTCGGCGACCTGCTGCCGCAGCCATGCCAGCAGGCCGACGGGCCCCAGCCGCTCGTCGACCGACACCCGGTGGAGCGCCTCCCCGATGTGGTGGAGGTCGGTCAGCGTGCGCTCACCGCCGAGCCGCGACAGCACCCGGTCGGTCAGCCCGTCGATGACCGTCGCCTCCAGCACCGCGGCGACCCCGCGGGTGGCGAGGATGTCGGACAGGGCCCGGAGCCGCTCGGTGAGGGAGTTGGTGAGGTCGGGGCCGCCGGCGTCCAGGGCGGCGGCATCCAGGCCGACGAACGAGGTCAGCGCGGCTGCCCGCACCCGCGCCGTGCGGTGAGGCTGCTCGAGCGCCTCGAGCAGCACGAGCCACTCGGTGGCTGCCGGGGTGTGGAAGACAGACCCCCCGGCGTTGATGACCGAGCGCACCCCGACCGCCGCGAGCGCCTCCTGGGCTGCGGTCAGGTCACTGCGTCGCGCCGCCAGCACGGCGACGTCGCTGGGCTCGAGGTCGCGACCGCAGAACTTCGCGCCACTCAGGAGCAGCCGCTTGATGTCCTGGGCCAGGTCGGTGGTGACGTGGCGGCGCCACACGTCGACGCGCGGCGGCTTTGCCTTGGGCCCGAGACCGAGGCCGAGCTCGGCACGGCGTACGACGCGCAGCCGGAACGGTGGACCGGCACCCTCGAGGCGCGAGCTGTCGCGGTCTGCCGCGACGGGCAGCACGACGATCTCGTCGCTGCCGAGGCGCGCGTCCCGCATGAGTGCCTGCAGCGAGGCGAGGACCGGGCCGTCGGCCCGCCAGTTGACGCCGAGGGTCTGCCGGGTGGTCGCGACCTCCGCCGCCCTGAGGTAGGTGACGACGTCGCCGCCCCGGAACGCGTAGATCGCCTGCTTGGGGTCGCCGATGAGCACCAGGGTCGAGTGGGCGTGGAAGGCACGCTCGAACACCTGCCACTGGACGGGGTCGGTGTCCTGGAACTCGTCGATCAGGGCGACCTTCCACCGTCGGCGCATGCGGGCGCGCGCGTCGGAGCGGGGGTCGTCGAGGGCGTCGGCCAGCTGGCTGAGCAGGTCGTCGTAGCTGAGGACACCCAGACGGCGCTTGCGGCGCTCGACCTCGGCGAGGACCTCGGTGCCGAACCGGACCCTGGCGGCGGCGGTCGAGTCGGGGGCCTCCGTGAGAGCCGCACGGGGCTCGATGGCGGCGCGGGGGTCGTCGACGACGGCCCGACCGATCTGGAGGGCGACGTCGTGGGACCACGGGGGCGCGGGCAGGTCGGCGAAGCTTGCCAGGAAGAGGTCGTCGACGACCTCGTGGGTCAGCTGCTCGAGGTCCTCGACGAGACGAGCGTCGGTGTCGGTGTCACCGGCGACCCCGAGGCTGCGCAGGACCAGCTGGCAGAACTGGTGGATGGTGGCGATCGTCGCCGCGTCGAAGTCGGTGAGCGCGGCGGTCAGGCGTGCGAGCCGCCGCGCCCGCTCGCTCTCGTCGGCGTCGAGGAGCCACTCGACCATCGCATCGGCGGGGGGTGACTGCGAGTCGCCGGCGAGGGCGTCGCGGGCCGTCGTGAGCTGGGCGCGGACGCGCTCGCGCAGCTCCTGGCTGGCCGCCCTGGTGAAGGTGACGACCAGCAGCTCGTCGAGCCGGGCCACGCCCTCGGCGACGTAGCGCGTCACCAGTGCGGCGATGGTCCAGGTCTTGCCGGTGCCGGCGCTGGCCTCGAGCAGGGTCGTGGTCGGACCCTGGGGGAGCGGGGCGGTGATGTCGAAGACGTCCATCACACTGCCCCCAGGATCTCGTGCCGGTCGGAGAGGAGCGGGCCCCAGACGCGCCAGGCGTAGTGGGCCAGTCGGTGGGGTCCGCCCGACTCGTCGGCGCGAAGGGGAGCGGCCAGGGCGGAGTAGGGCGCCGAGTCACCGAAGGCGCGCACGTGCCACGGGTCGGCGTCCTCCTTGGGGAAGCCGGTGTCGCTGAACCGGGGGGTGGTCCACTCGTCGGCCGCCCGCGCGTCCGGGTCGCCCTGGCCGCCACGCTCCAGCAGCGACCAGTCGGTGGCGAAGGCGAGCGAGGTCTTCAGCGGCAGGGGCAGCGGCTCTCGGAGGCCTCGCTCGCGGACGTCTACCAGGGTGCGCAGCCAGTCGCGTGCCTCGTGCTCGGCCAGGGGGCCCACGAGCGCGCGCTGGGCGCCGCTGCGGTGCTTGCCCAGGGTGTGGACCGTCCAGTTGTGGTCGGGGTGCCCGGCAGCCAGGGCCACGGCGTCGAGCCAGCCGCCGATGCGGTGCTTGGCACCGAGGTTGGAGAACGTGACGGTGACCAGTGCGTTGCCGAAGAGGTCGCCGACCGTGCCGGTCACGCGTCGGTCTCCCAGGTCGATGTCGACGTCGACGCTGTGGGCGCGGCCGGTGCGCAGCCGCTGGGCCGCCTCCACGAGCGGCTGGGCCCTGCGGCAGATGTCCTCCAGGACGGAGCGCCCCAGCTGGCGGGGCGGGAGCAGGCCGCGCAGCTGCTCGGCCGTCATCGCCTCGACGGGGTCGGCGCCGGCCAGCACGTCGCGGACGAGACGGTCGCCGACGTCCCACTTCTCCAGGGCGTCGAGCGTGATGGGAATGTCGTCTCGGGCCTCGTCGGGGCTGTAGGGGGTGGAGATGTCGAGCCTGGACCTGAGGAACGCCTTGACCGGGTGCTTGAAGAAGTCGTGGAGGTCGGCGAGGGAGACGTCCGTGACGGGGTCACCCGCGGGGAGGGGCGACCTCACGAGCTCGCGGACCTCGGTTGGAGGCTGGCGCCGGGCTGCCTGCGCGCCGGCCAGCGCGCTGACGTCGAAGGTGAAGGGCTCGGTGCCTGCGAGCCCACCGGGGACGAGGTTCGCCTCGTCGAAGGGCTGGAGCGGGTGGTGGGTCAACACATCACCGCGCACCGGAGCTGCCGTGGTCGCGTCGAGCGCGTCGAGGAGCTCGCCGAGGGGGACCGCCGGGGGCCGGGCCGCGCCGGTGTGCTCACCGCGGCCGGTGTAGGTGATGACGAGGGTCTCGGTCGCGGCGTTGACGGCGTCGAGCAGCAGCTGGCGGTCCTCGGAGCGGGCGTCGCGCTCGCCGGTTCGGGGTCGTCGGGCCAGCACGTCGTCACCGTCGACCGCGGTCGAGCGCGGGAAGACGCCGTCGTCCAGCCCGACCAGGCACACGACGCGGTGGGGCACAGAGCGCATCGGCACCATCGTGCACACGGTGAGGGTGCCGGTGCGGAAGTTGGAGCGGGTGGGTCGTCCACGCAGGCGGTGGGCGAGGAGGGACCTCACGTCCGCGTGGCGCATGGTGGTGGTGCCCGCGCCGGTGCCGGCGGCGATGTGGCCGATCTCGCGCTCGAACTGGGCGAGCTGCCAGGCCGACTCCAGGGGTGTGGAGGTCAGCCCGCGCACGGCCTCGTGCAGGGCGTCGGCCCACTCGGCAGCCGTGGCGGCGCGCAGGGCGCGGTCCAGGAAGCGGTGCAGGCGATCGACGAACTCGGCGAAGTGACCGACCAGCTCCAGCTGTCCGTCGCCCATGTCGTCGACCGGGAGGGTGCCGCCGACCACGCGGTGTCCCTGCCCCGAGACGGCGGCGCCGAGCAGGATGCGGCGCATGCCCTGCAGCCAGGTGTTGTCGGGGAGGCCGAGCCCGAAGGTGGCGCGGTGGTCGGCGTCATAGCCCCAGCGGATGGCGGCCTGGCCCACCCATCGCCCCAGCTGCTCGAGCTCGTCGTCGTCCCAGCCCCAGCGCAGTCGGACGGGCTCGGCGCCCGCCAGGTCCAGCACCTGACTCGCGGTCAACCGCCCTTCGGCGATCTCGACCAGCGTCGAGGCGAGCGAGAGCAGGGGATTGGTGGCGCCGGGTGAGCGGTCGGCCAGCCGGACGCGGAGCTGGTGGGCTGGGTGGCCGGAGCCGCCCTGGGTCAGGTCGGCCAGGCCGAACCCCGCGGAGACGAGGGGCGCGTAGCTCTCGATGTCGGGGCACATCACCAGGATGTCGCGCGGCTCGAGGGTCGGGTCGTCCTGGAGGAGGCCCACCAGCACCTCACGCAGGACGTCGACCTGCCGCGCGGCGCCGTGGCAGGCGTGCACCTGGACCGAGCGGTCGAGACGGTCGTGGCGGCGGGTCGCTCGGGTCTCCGCGTCGGGGACGGAGTTGGCTCGCAGGTCGTGCTGGAGCCAGCCGAGCAGGCTGTCGGGGGTCGGGATGGAGCCGTCGACGGGCTCGTCGACGGCCTCGACAGCGTTGAGGGTGCGGCGGAGCTCGCGGGCGTCCCGGCCGAGCGAGGCGAGCAGGGGGTGTCCCACCGCGGTGGCGGAGCTGTCGAGCTCGCGGAGGACCGGCCCGTCGGAGGTCGCCCGCCCGAGCTCTCGCCAGAGGGAGGCCGAGGCCTGCGGCAGCCACAGGTGCACCTCGCGCAGGGCCCCGAGGGCGGCCAGCAGCTCGACCTCGGTGACGGGCAGCCTGGTGTGGCCGAAGAGCGAGAGGCGAGGCGGCAGGTCGAGGTCTCGGCCTCCGGAACGAAGCGCCTCGAGGGTGGTCGCATGGCGCTCGTCTGGGGGTGGCACGTCCATCCGGGCGACCAGGCGGCGCCACAGCTCGGCCTGCCAGTGCAGGTCGGGGTCGAGGGGGCCGTCCGCACCGTCGGTGTCGTGCCCCCGGCGCCAGTCGGAGACCAGGCTCGGGCGCTGGCGGGCATAGGAGGTGAAGAGGCCGGCGAGGCGTCGGGTGACGGAGTAGCGCCGCGCGCGCTTGATCTCGCCGAGCTCGCTGGTGTCGTCGTGACCGAGGTGTCGCGAGAGCGACTCGAAGCCCGGGGTGCCCAGCGCCTCGTCGATCACGTCGAGCAGGGGCCAGACGACCTGGTCGGGGTCCCACGGGTCGACGCGGTCCCGGTCGAGGAGCAGCGAGACGAGCGAGTGGGGCGTGAGGAAGTCGACCCCGGCGCAGACACCGTCACCGCCGGCCGGGCCGACCCCGAGGCGGTGGGAGAGTCGCTGCGTGAGCCACCGCTCCACACCTCGCGCCGGGACGACCACGGCCTCCCGGGCGAAGGGGTCCGCCAGGGGATTCGCGAGCATCGCCGCCAGGCCGTCGGCCAGGGCGTCGGTCCTCTCGGCGGTGTGGAGGTGCAACGTCACGGGTGCAGCCTGCCACCCCCCGCCGACAGCCGGGCGCGGTCAGCGCCCGGCCGGCTGGCGGCAGGTCACTTCTTGAAGGCGTCCTTGACCTTCTCGCCCGCGTCCTTGAGGTTGGCGCCCATCTGGTCGCCCTTGCCCTCGGCCTCGAGGCTCTCGTCGTCGGTGGCCTTCCCGGCGTGCTCCTTGGCCTTGCCGGTGAGGTCCTCGGTCTTGTTCTGGATCTTGTCGTCGAGTCCCATGAGGGGTCCTTTCGTCGGGACGCCCCTGGACTGGGCGTCACCGTCTCAGTGCCCATCCGCGCGCTGAGTAGACGTCGGGACCCGGTCTCAGATGGCCTCGATGTCGGGATAGCGCGGTTGCCACATGCGCCCGTAGACCTGCTGGATCGGGTCGCCCAGGGACTTCTCGGCCACGCCCTCGAGGGCGGCCTGCTGGGCCACGGCGATCGCCACGGTGGCAGAGACCAGTCGCAGCTCGCCCACGCCCGGCAGCAGCGGGGCGCCGGGGCGCCACGCGTTCACCATCCCGGCGAGTGACTCGGAGGCCGCCGCGATCATGCCCGCAGTGACCCGTCGAGCGCCGCTCGCGGCCACCCCGAGTCCCAGGCCCGGGAAGATCAGCGCGTTGTTGGACTGGGCGATGACGTGTCGTACGCCGTCGTGGTCGACCGGCGGGAACGGGCTCCCGGTCGCGACGAGCGCCTGGCCGTCGGTCCACTCGAGCAGGTCGGCCGGGGTGGCCTCGGCCCTGCTCGTCGGGTTGGAGAGCGGGAAGATGATGGGCCGCGTGCAGTGGCGGGCCATCTCCTCCACGACCTCTCGCGAGAAGGCACCGCCGCGCGTGGACGTGCCGATCAGGATCGTCGGCCGGACGTGGCGCACGACGTCCATCAGTCCCACGTGCCCGGGCTTCTCGAGCTCCCAGCCGGCCACGTCGTCGCGGCTGCGCGCGTAGGGACGCTGGAAGTCGAGGAGCGAGGTGTCGTCGTCGAGGTAGAGGCCCTGGATGCCGATCGGCCAGAAGCGGGCGTAGGCCTCCTCCTCGGACTCCAGCCGGCCGCTGCGCAGCATCGTGTCGCGCACGAGGTTGGCGATGCCCATGCCCGCGCTGCCCGCACCGAAGACCACGATGCGGTGGTCCTCGAGGTCGCCGCCGGTGACGTCGACGGCGGCGAGGATGGCGGCGAGCACGACCGCCGCGGTCCCCTGGATGTCGTCGTTGAACGTGCACACCTCGTCCTGGTAGCGGTGGAGGATCCGGTGGGCGTTGGCGGTTCCGACGTCCTCCCAGTGGATCATCGCCTTGGGGAAGAGCTGCTGGACCGTGGTGACGAACTCGTCGATGAAGTCGTCGTACTTCTCCCCGCGGACACGGCTGTGGCGCTCGCCGAGGTAGAGGTCGTTGCTCAGCAGGCCGAGGTTGTCGGTGCCGACGTCCAGCACGACGGGGATGGTGCGGCGTGGGTGGATGCCCGCGGCCGCGGTGTAGACCGACAGCTTGCCGATGGCGATCTGGATGCCACCGATGCCCTGGTCGCCGATGCCGAGGATGCCCTCGGAGTCGGTGACGCAGACCAGGTCGACGTCATCGGCGCCCAGGCCGTAGTTGCGCAGCGAGTCGGCGATCTGGTCGGGGCGGTCGACCGACAGGAAGACGCCGCGGGGGCGGTTGTAGGTGTGGCTGAACCGCTCGATCGCCTCCCCGATGGTCGGGGTGTAGATGACCGGGAGCATCTCCTCGAGGTGGTTGGTGAGCAGGTGGTAGAAGAGCACCTCGTTGCGGTCGCGCAGCGCGTTGAGGGTGAGGAACTTGCCGAGCATCGTCCCGGTGTTGCGGAACTGCTCGTAGACGCGGCGGGTCTGGTTCTCCAGGGTGGTGAACCCGGTGGGCACCAGTCCGTGGATGCCGAGGACGGTGCGCTCCTCGTCGGTGAAGGCCGTCCCTCGGTTGGTCATCGGGTTCGACAGCACCGCGCGACCGCGTGCCCTGATGCGGAGCACTCCGTCGGCGACCGTGGTGTCCTGCTCGTAGTCCCGCTCGGCCATGCCCCCCACCCTCGCCCCTGCCCACCCTCGGGGACAAGCCGTCGGGGTCGGCCGAGCCGCCTGGCCGGGACCTTCGCCTCTGGGCGCGACCCCGCTGCTGGCGAGACACTTGAAGGGCAGAAAGGGGGCGCGATCGTCATGACGACGGTCCGAACGGGCGACACGGCCCTCCTCCATGCTGCCAGGCCACCGCGGCCCCGGCCGACTCGCGCCATTCCCGGCCCTGACGTCGCCGCCACGGTCCCCTGCCCACCCACCTCACCCCCTCGTCCGTCTCGAACGTGGGGGTCTCGCGCTTGAGGAAGTGACGAAGATGAGCACCTCGACGATTCCCGTCGTCTACCCCGTCCATGTCGATGCCGAGCTCGATCCGCAGCTCAGCCGCGGTCTCTGGCTCGTGAAGTGGCTCCTGGCGATCCCGCACTACATCGTGCTGGCATTTCTGTGGGCCGCATTCCTGGTCAGCAGCGTGGTGGCGTTCTTCGCCATCCTGTTCACCGCGCGCTACCCACGCGCTCTCTTCGACTTCAACGTTGGCGTGATGCGATGGAGCTGGCGCGTGAGCTACTACGCGTACGGCGCCCTCGGTACCGACCGCTACCCGCCGTTCACCCTGGCCGAGGTGCCTGACTACCCCGCCCACCTCAGCGTCGACTACCCCGAGCGACTCAGTCGGGGCCTGGTGCTGGTGAAGTGGTGGCTGCTGGCCATCCCGCACTACCTGATCATCGGCCTGTTCGCCGGGGGCCTGGGCTACGGCATCCGTGACGCCGACGAGAGCGCCTGGGTCGGGTTCAGCCTGATCGGGCTCCTCGTCCTGGTCGCCGCCGTGGTCCTGCTCTTCTCGGGCCGCTATCCCAAGCCGATCTTCGACCTCGTCATCGGCCTGAATCGCTGGGTCCTCCGCGTCGCCGGCTACGTCGCACTGATGACCGACCGCTACCCACCGTTCAGCCTCGACCAGGGTGGCCACGAGTCGCCGATCGAGCCGCGCGGGGGTGTCGGCACCCTGCCGCCCGAGACGACGTACGCCGCCCCACCGCCGTCAGGTCCCCCGACAACACCCGGTCGCACCGGCTGGTCCACCGGCCGCGTCGTCTCGCTCGTCCTCGGTTCGCTGCTCGTGCTGGGCGGGCTCGGCATGGCGGGCGGGGGTCTGACCCTCGTCGCAGCCGACCAGATGGCGCGTGACACCGACGGCTTCATGATGAGTCCGCAGGAGCAGCTGTCCAGCGACGGTTTCGCCGTCGTGTCCGAGGACTCCCGTATCCACACCGACGGCGCGCCGGAGTGGTTCCCCGAGGACCTGATCGGGGACGTGCGCCTCGCTGCCGAGTCGACAGGGGGCCAGGCGCTCTTCGTGGGCGTGGGTCCCAGCGACGCCGTGCAGGACTACCTGACCGGGGTGGAGCACGACACATTGCTCGAGATCCCGGCCCCGGGTCCGGTCTACGACAACACCGAGGGTGGCGCCCCCGAGGCACCGCCCGCCGAGCAGGACTTCTGGGTGGCACAGGCGACCGGCGACGAGCCGGAGCTGACCTGGTCCCTCGAGGACGGTGACTGGACCGCCGTGCTGATGAACGCCGACGGGTCCGACGCCGTCGCCGCAGATGTCTCGGTCGGCGCGGAGGTCCCCGCCATCGGAGTCCTCATCGCGACCCTGCTCGTGCTCGCCGGAGCGTTCCTCCTGATCGGCGCCCTGCTGATCGCCGTACCCGTCCGGGCTGCAAGCAGGGCGACGTCATGAGGACGGCGGTGCAGCGGCGCGACATCGTGTAGCCGCCGAACGGCAGCAAGGAGCCGAAGATGTCCGCCACGACCAGGACCGGGCGGCGCCGTGGGGCGTGGGTGCTCCTCGTGGCGTTCGGCCTGCTGGCACTGGCCGCGGGAGTCGGGCTGGGTCCTCGGCACTACGCCGAGGAGGGCCTGACCTCGGTCGCCACGACCGGGCTGGTGCTGCTCGTCGTCGGAGCCGCCCTCGCGGCTTGGGGGACGTTCGGCGTCCTGGCCGGGACCCGCCGTCGCTGGTGGGCCCTGGTGCTGCCGCTCGTGCTGGTGGCGACGTACCTGTCGCTCTGGACGCTGGGCCAGGCGGTCGCGGCGTCGTACCCCCCGCGCCCGGAGCTGGGTGGTCGCACCCCGGCGGACGTGGGACTGACCTACCGCGAGGTGGCGTTCCCCAGCGGTGACGGGGTGAGGCTCAGCGGCTGGTACGTGCCTGGCAGCAACGGCTCGGCGCTCGTACTCATGCACGGGGCCGGGTCGACACGCTCGGCAGAGCTCGACCACGCCTCGGTGCTGGCCGCGCACGGCTACGCGGTGCTGCTGTTCGATGCCCGCGGCCACGGTGAGAGCGAGGGTCGGGGCATGGACTTCGGATGGTACGGCGAGGCCGACGCCGAGGGGGCCGTCGACTTCCTCGTCGAGCAGCCCGGCGTCGACCCCGAGCGCATCGGGCTCGTCGGTACGTCCATGGGCGGTGAGCAGGCGATCGGCGCCGCCGGTGCGGACGACCGTGTCGCGGCCGTCGTGGCAGAAGGTGCCACCAACCGGGTCGCGGCCGACAAGGGGTACCTGGAGGATGCCTACGGCACGCGCGGCCAAGTGCAGCAACGTATCGACGCCCTGACCTACTGGTTCACCGACCTGCTGACCGAGGCTCCTCGGCCGAGCGCGCTGCGCGACTCCGTCGCGGCCGCCACCGGCCGCCCCGATCACCCTGCCTTCCTGGTCATCGCTGCGGGAGAACGGCCGGACGAGGCACTGGTCGCTGACTACCTGCAGGAGCGGGGCAACGGCCTCGTGCAGACCTGGACGGTGCCGGGCGCCGGCCACACCCAAGCCATGAAGACGGCGCCCGATGAATGGGAGTCACGGGTGCTCGCCTTCCTCGACGACTCGTTGGAAGGAGAAGGAAGATGAAGCTCGGAACCGAGCCTCTCCGCACGCCACCGACCACGACGGCCACGGCGGATCATGTGAGGCCAGTGGGCATGAGCCCTGCGGTCCGACGCCTCTCCGTCGCGGTGGCGGTGACGGCGATGGTTGCGGCCGGTCTGGGCCTGGCGTTCGGCGGGCTGTACGGCGACGACGAGGCGGCCGTGCAGATGCTGCGCGGCTTCGACGCCGTGACGCTGGTCGTGGCCGGACCCGCCTTGCTGCTGGCGATCAGGTCGGACCAGCACGGAGCGCCGTTGGGTCGGCTGATGGTGGCGAGCTGGTTGGCGTACCTCGGCTACACCTTCGCCTACCACCTGCTGGGCGCCGGCATGACAGACCTGTTGCTGCTGCACGCCGTGCTCGTCACCACGACCCTGGTGGCGTTGGGGTTCACCTTGAGCGGGGTGGTGGCCGATCCACTGGCCGACCGGGTCGGGCACGTCGCCGTACGCCTTCCCGGCGTGGTGCTGGGTCTGCTCAGCGTGGCGCTGGGTGCGATGTGGGCCTACGGCTGCATCGCCTACGCGGTCGACGGCACGGTGCCCGCCGGCAGCTCGCTCGTCGAGTCGGACGCCATCGTGCACCTGGGCATCGTGCTCGACCTGACGATCCTGGTGCCGTTGTACGCCACGGCCGCGGTCCTGCTGTGGCGTCGACTTCCGTGGGGCTTCGTGCTCGCCGCCCTGGCTCTCGTGCCCGGCACCCTGCACCAGGTCAGCTACGTCGTGTCGCTGCTCTTCCAGAGCGCCGCCGACGTGCCTGGGGCGGTGTGGATGGACCCGTTCGAACCGGTGATCCTGCTGCTCTACCTCGTCGCCACCGCCGCGCTCCTGCGGCGTCCCGCTGCCCGGCGTCCCGGGTGAAGTGAGAGGAGAGTGTGATGGTGCAGATCATGTGGCTCGTGCTGGGCGGCACGGCCCTCGTCGCGGCCCTGCGGGCCGGTCGGAGCGCGCGTGCCCTCCTGGTCGGGCGCTGGGCGGTGGGCATCCTGTTCATCGTGTTCGGTGCCCTGGTCAATGCGGTCTGGCTCGCGGCCGACCACGCCTACTACGGCGAGTTCGCGGAGCCGTCACCGTTCCCCTTCGTGCGCGACACCTGGGCGTCGCTCGTCGTACCCCACCTGTGGTTGTTCATCGGCCTGCTGATCGTCTGTGAGCTGCTCGCAGGGGCGCTCATCCTGGCCGGCGGCAGGTGGGCCCAGGCGGGGCTTGTTGCCCTGATCGCCTTCCACGTCGGGCAGCTGGCGTTCGGGGGCGTGCTGTGGGTGTGGGCCCCGCTGATGATCCTCACGCTCTCGCTCATGCTGCGTGCCGAGCGCAGAGCGGGGACGGCTAGAACAGCCGGGGCACGAACGTCTGCTCGTGCACCGGTGGCCTGACGTAGGGGATGTCGCGCACCTCGGGCAGCTCGACCGGCGGCGGGGCAACGTCCTCGTAGTCGAACCGCGAGAGCAGGTGGTTGATGCAGTTGAGCCGGGCGGCACGCTTGTCGTCGGACGGGACGACGTACCAAGGCGCCTGCTTGATGTCGGAGAGCTTCCACCGCTTGAGAGGCTCGGCGTTGCGGGCTTCGAAGCGACGCTGCTGCTCCTCGACGCTCACGGAGAACCAGTACTTCAGCACCACGATCCCCGACCGGACGAGCATGCGGTCGAACTCCGGGCAGCTCCGCAGGAACTCCTGGTGCTCCTCCTCGGTGCAGAAGCCCATGACCCACTCGACGTTCGAGCGGTTGTACCAGCTGCGGTCGAACAGCACCATCTCGCCGGCGGCGGGCAGGTGCTCGACGTGCCGGCCGACCCCCGACCCTCGAAGATCACCAGGACCTTCAGGCCCTGGGTCTGGATCCAGTACTGCAGCAGGACCAGCTGCTCCTGGAGGCGCGCCATCTCGGCGTCGTAGACCGACGACCTCAGGCGTCCGCTCGAGCCGTACCTGGCGCTGCGTTGGCCGTCGGTCATGTCGCCTCCTGTCGGGGCTCCCATCCTGTGGCTCGGGCGGAGTAGGCGGCAAGGGGCACCCCAGTACCTCGTTCCCGCGGAGTGACCGGCGGTACTGCATGAACGCGCAGGACCGGGGTACGGCATCGAGGTCAACACACAGCCACGAGGAGGAGCAGCCATGACAGATCACCTGCACGGAACCGGTCGCGGAGACCGGTCGCCCCTCCGGATGGCAGCCGCAGCAGTGGGCGCCGTCTTCCTGCTCGTCGGCATCCTGGGGTTCATCCCCGGCATCACGTCCGACTACGACAGCATGGAGTTCGCCGGCCACGAGTCGAACGCCATGCTCCTCGGGATCTTCAAGGTCTCGATCCTGCACAACATCGTCCACCTGCTCTTCGGTGTCGCCGGCCTTGCCATGTCCCGCGCCGACTCCACCGCCAAGGCGTTCCTCATCGGTGGTGGCGCCATCTACCTGGTGCTGTGGCTCTACGGACTCCTCATCGACAAGGACTCCGAGGCCAACTTCGTGCCACTCAACACCGCCGACGACTGGCTGCACTTCGTCCTCGGGATCGGCATGATCGGCCTCGGTGTCGCCCTGGGCCGCCGCGAGGTAAGCCGGACCCACTGACACACCACCCTCTGACACACCACGACACGGGAGCCCCCGGCCGGGCCGGCCGGGGGCTCTCGCGTCGTACGGATGACGTGTCCGGGCCACTGCTGACCACCCGTTCGGGTGGTTCGAGTTGCCAACCACGCAGGTCGGCCCCGCCGCGGCCGCAGTGGGGAACAAGATGACGCACCGACGACCGGAGAGGAGCTGACCTGTGCGCAACGTGTTCGTGCTCTCAGGAGGCGGCTCCCGCGGAGCGGCCCAGATCGGGATGCTCCGCGCGCTGATCGGCGCAGGCATCGTCCCGGACGCGATGGTCGGAGCCTCAGTCGGGGCCCTGAACGGCTGCTGCGTGGCCGCCGACCCCACGCCCGACCGGGTGGAGGCGCTGGCCGACGGCTGGATGCAGATGAGCGAGAAGTCGCTGATCGGGTCCCGCCGCTCTGCCGCGCTGAACGTCGTACGGCGCCGGCCCTATCTCTTCGGCTCCCAGCGGCTCCGCGACCTCATCTCCGACTGGGTGCCGGTCGAGCGGCTCGAGGACCTCGCCATCCCGGTCCGTGTCGCCACCACCGACCTCGGAACCGGCCGCTCCGTCCACCACGACTCCGGCCCGGTCCTCGACCTGATCGCCGCCTCCACCGCGCTCCCGGCACTCTTCCCGCCGGTCACCCTCGACGGCCGCGTCCACGTGGACGCGGGTGTGTCGGAGAACCTGCCGGTGTCGGCCGCGGCCCGGATGGTGCGTCCCGGCGACAGGGTCTGGCTCCTCGACGTGAGCAAGCAGAACGCCGCTCGCGGACTCCACTCCCCGCTGCACGTCCTCGTCGCCGCACTGGCCGGCTCGATCACGAACCGCCCCACCGCTGCGTTCGCACCCGACACCGAGGTGGTCCAGTGCAAGCTGGACGAGACCTTCGACTGCGGCCCCGTGTTCGACTTCGGGCACACCGGCACGCTCTTCAGGCTGGGGGAGCAGACGGCTCTCGCGGCGCTCGATTCGGTCGCGACCCAGCGCTAGGGGAAGTGGGTCCTAGCGGAAGGCGCAGCCGGCGTCTATGCCGAAGCGGCGGGCGACCGCTGCGGCCGGGCAGAAGCCCGTCACGCTGGCCTGGAGCAGGTTGAGCCCGACGAACGCGGTGAGCAGCAACCACCACGTGGAGACGAAAGCAGCCAGTACGACGCTCGCGACGGTCATGGTGCCGGCGAGGCCGAGGACGGCGCGGTCGAGGTTCACGTCAGGTCCTTCAGGGGGAGGGAGGAGGCGGGAGCGCGCACGGGGGAGGACGCGCCCCCGCCAGTCAGGGGGGTGGAAAGGTCAGCGGCCGAAGAGCTTGGACACGAAGCCGCGGTCGGAGCCGGCGGCAGCCTTCTCAGCCGGGGTGTGCTTGCCGTTGCACCAGTCCTTGGCAGCGACTCCTGCCTTGACCTGGTTGACGTGCTGGCCGCAACCGGCCCAGGTGGTCTTGCCACAGGTCTTGCAGCGGGTTGCTCGGCACATGCGGCGCTCCGTCTTGAGAAGAAGAGTATACCCTGCGGGGTATCAACAAGATATAGCATAAACACACCCCCGGGGGTATTCAAATTCCTGGAGCGGGCAGTCCCCTAGGGTGGGTTCACACCATTGCCCTAGAAGGAAGGTGCGAACGTTGCTCTCGCTCCAGACGGCCCTTCCGATCCTCAAGAGGGCGCTGCCTGCAATGGCCAAGCAGCTGCCCAAGCTCTGGCCGCTGCTGCTCGAGGCGAAGAACCGCGAGAAGGTCATGTCACTGCTGCGCGACCTGGCCAGTGCGTCGCCGAAGCGCAAGCTCGCCGCACGCATGGACCTGACCGAGCTCCTTGCGCAGCGGCTGAGCGAGGAGGCGCAGAGCGAACCCGAGCGTGCGCAGGCAGCCGAGTGGCGGTCGCGTGCTCAGAAGCTCAGAGCGCGCGTGGACATGCCGGTTGAGGGGAGCAGGGCGCGCCGAGCGCACCGGGCCGCACTCCACGCTGACTTGCAGTCACTGCACAGGGAGATGAACGAGGCGCTTCGATAGACGACTCGCCCTGAAATCGACAAAAACCGCAGGTGCCTGCGTGAGTCACCTGCGGTTTCGATCTGCGCGCCTGTAGGGATTCGAACCCCAAACCTTCTGATCCGTAGTCAGATGCTCTATCCGTTGAGCTACAGGCGCCCGTCCGGTCCGTGCTGGGCACGAGCAGACTCCGAGAGAATAGCCGACCGGTCGAGGCGCGACGAAATCAGCGTCACAGTGGGCACCCGTCGGCAGACCCCCCAGCGTGCCATATGGTGCTGGGCACGAGTCGCACCACCGTGGCGGAAGCCCGCCACGTCATATGAGAGGCAGCGCTGGCGATGGCAGCAGATGTTCAGGGAGTCCTGGAAGCAGCGGGACTGACGAACCCCCAGGTTCAGGAGTTCGTCAAGGAGTACGCCGAGCTGACCGGCGCCGAGCGCATCGAGGTGGTCAACACCTCCGACGACGCCCGCCTGATCCAGGAGGCGCTCGAGGCAGGAGAGCTGCTGCCCGCAGGCGAGGGGCTCTACTACTCCCGGTCCTACTACAAGGACACCGCGCGCGCCGAGGAGCGCACGATCGTCGCGACGAGCGACGAGCGCGACAAGGGCACCTACAACAACTGGCACCCCTCCTCCGAGATGAAGCCCAAGCTGCACGACCTGATGCGGGGCGCCTCCGAGGGCAAGACGATGTACGTCATCCCCTACCTGATGGCTCCGGCCGGCGGTCCGCTCGACAAGTTCGCAGCCGGCGTCGAGCTCACCGACAACCGCAACGTCGTCATGCAGATGATCCGCATGGCCCGCGTGGGCGTCGACTACATCAACCACCTCGGCAACGACTTCGTGCGCGCCGTCCACGTGACCGGCGACCTGGAGAACCTCGGCCAGGGCACCCCCGACGACAAGCGCTACTTCGTCACCGTCGCCGACGAGCGCACCATCCTGCACTTCGGGTCGTCGTACGGCGGCAACGCGCTGCTCGGCAAGATCGCCCACGGGCTGCGCCAGGGTTCCTACGACGGCTGGAAGAACGGCTTCCTCGTGGAGCAGTTCATGCTGCTCGGCATCACCGACAAGGAGACCGGCAAGAAGTACAACATCGCCGGCGGCTTCCCGAGCGCCTCGGGCAAGACCAACCTCGCGATGACGCTGGCCCCCGACGCCCTCGGTGACCGTTACTACGTCGAGTTCTACGGCGACGACATCGCCTGGATCTGGGTCGACGAGGACGGCAAGCTCCGCGGCTTCAACCCCGAGAACGGCGTCTTCGGTGTCGCGAAGGACACCAACGAGAAGACCAACCCGACCGCGATCGAGTCGATCCTTCCCAACTCCGGCGCGATCTTCACCAACGTCGCCTACAACGAGAAGACCCACGAGGTCTGGTGGGAGGGCAAGGGCGACAAGCCCGCCGACCTCGACGGCTGGATGGACTGGAAGGGCGACCGGATCGCCGACCGCGCCGAGGCGCACGTCGACGACCCGTGGGCCCACCCCAACTCGCGCTTCACCACGCAGCTGGGCAACGTCCCCAACGTGGCGGCCGACTACGACGACTACCGGGGCGTGGAGATCCACGGCATCATCTTCGGTGGCCGTGCCCGCGACCGTGAGCCGCTGATCCGCGCGATCCACGACGTGGCCGAGGGCGTCTACGACGGCCTCACCCTGGGCGCGGAGGCGACCGCCGCCGCCGACGGGCTGGAGGGCGTCCTGCGCTACGACCCCATGTCGATGCGCCCGTTCCTCTCCTACCCCGAGGCCGACTACGCCGCCAACTGGCTCAAGGTCATCGGTCAGGCCAAGGACAAGCCGCTCTTCGCCCACGTCAACTGGTTCCAGCGCGGCGACGACGGCCGGTTCCTGTGGCCGGGCTACCGCGAGAACCTCCGCCCGCTCCTGTGGCTGATGCAGCTCAAGAACGGCGAGGTCAAGGGCCGCGAGACCGCTGTCGGCATCATCCCGACCCGCGAGGAGCTCAACCTCGACGGTCTCGACGAGCAGACCCTCTCCGACCTCGACTCCGTGCTGGCCATCGACAAGGCGCGCTGGCAGCAGGAGATCGGCTACCGCGAGGAGCACCTCAAGCAGTTCGACGGTCTGCCCGAGGAGATCTGGGAGGCCCACCGCCGCGTGGCGAAGGCGCTCGAGGACGAGCAGGCCTGACCCGCACCGCGTCACCAGCACCTCGCTGACCCGCCCGGGACCCCGGGCGGGTCAGTGCATTTCCGGGCCCCGGACCGGGTGGGCACCACTCTTTACCTTTCGGTCCGCGGATGCTCGCGAGTAGTTACGCTCGTTGCACCATGTCATTCGTCGAACGCGCGCTCGCGGCCGGGGACGGGTTCAATCGAACCCGTCCCTCGCTGCGACTCATGCGTCCGTTCGGGGTGGTCCTGGGCATTGGGCTGCTCGTCGTGCTCGTTCCTCCGCACCCGACGTCGACCCTCATGCTGCTGGTCACGACGCTCGTCTACGAGCTCGTGCTGCTGGCCTACATCTTCAGCGCCCGCAGCGAGGAGCGCACCTGGCTCGCACCGACCGCCGTCCTGCTGACGTTCGTGTACATCGCCCTGCTGCGCGACGCCAGCGGCGGTGCGGAGTCCCCGGTCCTGCCCCTCCTCATCGGCCCCGTCCTGTGGCTGGCCATCACGGGTCGCAGGCAGGAGATGTACGCCTCAGTGGCCCTGGTGGGCGTCGTCATCATGGCTCCGGTCCTCCTCATCGGCGGTGAGAAGTACCCCTGGGACAGCTGGCGGCTCGCGGCGGTCTACGTGCCGATCGCCCACGTGCTGGGGCGCGTGGTGCAGCGGATCGTGATGCGTCTCGAGCGCGAGAGCAGGACCGCGCGTTCAGCGACCGAGCGCAGTGCCCGTCTCTTCATCGACGCGCCGTACGGCGTCGCCGTGCTCGACCAGGACGGGCGCATCGTCCTGGCCAACCGGGCGCTCGGCGCCATGGTGGGCCTGCGGGGCCGGGACATGGTCGGCCGCTTTCTCACCGAGTTCAGCGCCGCGAGTGACGAGTGCGTCGAGCAGAACGTCAGCCGCGTCCTGGAGACCGACCAGACTGCGGTGGCCACCGACTGCGTCCTGCGCAACTCCTCCGGCCAGGACGTCCACGTCTCGTTGAGCAGCCGGATGCTGCGCCACGCCGACGTCACCGAGCCCGACATCCTCCTGGTCAACATCGTCGACGTCTCCGAGAGCCGTCGCTACCAGGACCGCCTCGCACACCTCGTCGACCACGACGTCCTCACCGGGCTCGGCAACCGTCGTCTCTTCGACGACGAGCTGCAACGCCACCTCGAGCGCTGCCGCCGCTACGGCCCCTCGGGCTCCGTGGTGCTCCTCGACCTCGACAACTTCAAGCAGGTCAACGACACCCTCGGCCACAACGCCGGCGACCAGCTGCTGGTCGTCATCGCCGGGGTGCTGCGGCGTGCGGTGCGGTCCACCGACGTGGTGGCGCGGCTCGGCGGCGACGAGTTCGGCATCATCGTCACCGACGGTGACGAAGGGGCGGCCGAGCGCGTCGCGCAGGACATCGTCGACCAGGTGAGCGAGCACGCCGCGACCCTCGACGGCGTGAGCCGCCGGGTCACGGCCAGCGTCGGCGCGGTCACCTTCAAGGCTGCCAGCGAGCAGGCCGTCGACATCCTGGCCCTGGCCGACATGACGATGTACGACGCCAAGGAGGCCGGACGCAACCAGATCGCGATGCTGCGTGAGGGGGAGATGCGCCCGCCCCGCCTGTCGGCCCGCCTTCAGTGGCAGGACCGGATCGAGGAGGCCCTCGAGAACGACCGGTTCGAGCTCCACCTGCAACCCATCCTCGACGTGACGAACGGTCACATCGACTCCGCCGAGGCGCTGCTGCGCCTGCGCGGCGACGATGGTGAGCTGGTGCCGCCCGGACGGTTCGTCTACATCGCCGAGCGGTCCGGGCTGATGCCCCGCGTCGACGCCTGGGTCATCGAGCGCAGCATCGCCATGCTGGCCGACCTCCGCACGATCAGGCCCGACTTCTGCCTCGAGGTCAACATCTCGGGGCACTCCATCGGAGACGCCCAGGTCGAGCAGACGATCCGCGACTCGCTCGTGCGCCACGACGTCGACCCGCGTGCCCTGATCCTCGAGATCACCGAGACCGCGGCCGTGGCCGACGTGGCGCTGGCCCGCGAGTTCGCCCAGCGTCTGGCCCGGGTGGGCTGCCGGTTCGCCCTCGATGACTTCGGCGCAGGATTCGGCTCCTTCTACTACCTCAAGCACCTCTTGTTCGACTACGTGAAGATCGACGGCGAGTTCGTGGCCAACTCGCACGTCTCGCGGGTCGACCGCACCATCCTGCGCTCGATCGTCGGCATCGCCCGTGACCTCGGCAAGGAGACGGTGGCCGAGTTCGTCTCCAGCCCCGAGGTGCTCGAGGTGGTCCGTGCCGAGGGCGTCGACTACGCGCAGGGCTACCTCATCGGCAAGCCCATCCCGGTCGACGAGTTCGTGGCCGAGTTCCTGCAGCCCGAGGCCAGCAGCAGTTTCGTCCGCTGAAACAAGGGGTACCGCCCCTTTCCGCGCGCCGAACTGCCAAGGAGGTCCCTGGTCCACATGCGTTGGCTGCAACGTTCCGTCGGTCTGGCGATCCTCGGTACGGCGACCTTGGGCGCCGTACTGCTGTGGGTCGGCGTGGCCGCCAGCGACCCTGACCCGGGGCAACGGCCGCAGCAGGGCCTGCTGTTCGGCGTGTGGCGGGTGTTCTACGACACCGCCATGCCATCGGGACGGGTGCTCGTGGCCGCTGCCGGGGTGGGCTTGCTGCTCGCTGCGGCCGTCGCGGCACTGGAGCGCCGCATCACCAACCGGGCCCGACGCAGCGAGAACCCCCACCGGACTCCTCTTGCTCCCAAGCTGGTGATGGCGCAGACCCGCGGTGAGTACGCCGGCCCGGTGACCGTGACCGTGCTGATCCCGGCGCACAACGAGGAGGCCGCCATCGGTGCCACGCTGCGCTCACTGCTCGCGCAGTCCGTCCCGCCTGCGCGCATCGTGGTCGTGGCGGACAACTGCACGGACCAGACGGTGCCGCTCGCTCGTGCGGTCGGCGTCGACATCTTCGAGACGGTCGGCAACACCAAGAAGAAGGCGGGCGCCCTCAACCAGGCGCTGCGCGAGGTCCTGCCGGGGCAGGGCGACAACGACCTGGTGATGGTCATGGACGCGGACACCACCCTGGACCAGGGTTTCCTCGCCGGCGCTGCCCGGCGGATGACCGAGGACCGGGCGCTGATGGCGGTCGGCGGGTTGTTCTACGGCGAGGAGGGCGCGGGGCTGATCGGCCAGTTCCAGCGCAACGAGTACATCCGCTACCAGCGCGAGCTCAAGAGGCGACGGGGCCGTGTCTTCGTCCTCACCGGCACCGCGTCGGTGTTCAGGCCGCGAGCGCTCCGGGCGGTGGCCGCCGAACGTGGTGAGACCCTGCCCGGTGTCCCCGGCGACGTCTACGACACGATCGCGCTGACCGAGGACAACGAGCTGACGATGGCGCTGAAGAGCCTGGGTGCGCTGATGATCTCGCCCCCCGAGTGCACGGTCGTCACCGAGGTGATGCCGAGCTGGGGGGCGCTGTGGGCCCAGCGGCTGCGCTGGCAGCGGGGTGCCCTGGAGAACCTCGGCGCCTACGGCATGCGCCCCTCGACCTTCCGCAACTGGATGCAGCAGCTCGGCATCGGCTACGGCGTCATCGCGCTGAGTGCCTACGTGCTGCTCATCTTGATGATGGTGCTGGCGACCGCCAACTGGGTGTGGTTCCCCTTCTGGCTCGGGGTCGGTGGGGTGTTCGTGGTGGAGCGTGTCGTCACGGTGTGGCGAGGCGGGTGGCGGGCTCGTCTGCTCGGCCTCTCGCTCTTCCCCGAGCTCTTCTACGCGATGTTCCTCAACGTCGTCTACGTCAAGGGCGTGTGGGACCTCTCGCTGGCCAGGCAGGCGTCGTGGAAGCACGTGGTCCAGACCCGCGAGGGCATCGAGGTGGAGAGATGACCGTGCTCCCACTGGGGATCCTGCTGCCCGAGGACCTGCTCGCCAACGAGTTCGTGGCCGTGCTGGCTGCCTTCGTGGCCATCAACACCATCGTCTACGTGACGCTGGCAGTCTCCAAGGTCCTGCCCAAGCTCTACCTCTCCGACCTCGTGGACGGGCGCAACCGCCGGGGGGAGACGCGCAGCATCCACCCGGACGACGCCCCGTGAGGCCCGCCTGAGCCCCTTCGCGCCGGCGTGCCTTGCCGGATGTGGGAGCATCCAGACAGGCATGTTTGGGGGCACTTGGGGAGGGGCCATGAGTTTCGATTCGGATCATCGGGCTCTGTTCGAGTCCGAGGCGAGCCCGCTCTACGAGGAGATCGTCCTGACGGGGCGCCTCTCTGCCGGCGATGCGCGCATCGTGCCGGGGGGAGAGCTCGCCGCCGCCTTCGAGCTCCTGCGCGAGATCGGGCTCGTGACACGTCGTGACGACTCCGACGACTGGGTGGCGGTCGACCCCGCCGCCGTGCAGGCGCAGGTCGTGGCCCCCCTGGGCCAGCAGGGCGCCGAGCTCATCGCCGAGTCGGCCCACTGGGCGCAGGCGTTCACCACGCTGACCCACGCCTGGCGACGCTCCCCCAACACCTCGGGCGAGCAGTTCACCAGCATCCGCGGGGGCGAGACGATCTCGGGGTTCGTGGCCTCGCTGGTGTCCGAGGCCGAGGAGGAGCTGCTGACCGCCCAGCCCCAGAACCGGCGCAACATCAAGGGGCTCGCCGACGTGGTCAACCGCGAGATCAGTGTCCTGCGACGGGGGGTGAGGATGCGCACGCTCTACCAGCATGCTGCGCGCCGCAGCTCCGACACCCGCAAGTACGTCGTGCTCGTCTCGGCCGAGGGCGCCGAGGTGCGCACTCTTGACGAGTTCTTCAACCGCCTCATCGTCGTCGACCGGCGCATCGCCGTGATTCCGAGCCACGAAGGATTGGACACGGCGACGGTCATCCGGGAGCCGTCGATGGTGGCCTACCTCGTCGACATGTTCGAGCGTCACTGGGAGCGCGCCCGGCCCTTCGCCAGCGGCGAGTCCTCACTCACCCAGGACATCGCGGCCGAGCAGCGTGCGATGACGATCAGGATGCTGCTGGAGGGTCGCCCGGACCCCGCGGGCGCCACCCGGCTGGGCGTCAGTCCGCGCACCTACGCCGGCTATGTCGCTGACCTGAAGGCGGAGTTCGACGCCGAGACGCGCTTCCAGCTCGGCTACGCGATGGGCAAGCTGGGGATCTCCGGCCGCGAGATCGAGCAGCTCCCTCGCCGGGCCCGTTGAGCTCGGCACCTCCCGGACACCAGACGAGGGCAGCGACTCGATCGCTGCCCTCGTGAGAGACGGGCCTTGGGGGGAAGGCACTCGGATCAGGACTCGTGGGGGGTGAGAGGATCCGCGTCTCTGATTCTGGGGATTAGTGCTGCGTGACCGTGTGGGGACGGTCAGCGGCGGATGCTTGTGCCCCACGTGGTGTCGGCGTTGGCCGGGGTGGCCGCGACGGCAACGGCACCGAAGCCGAACGCGGTGACCAGGGCTGCTGCGGCGAGGCGACGAACAGGCTTCATGGGGATCACCTTCGGGTGCGGGGGGCGATTGGTCCCACCATTGTCGCGCACACTTCGGGCCCCGTCCCATGACTTGGGGTGCAGGTCGTTGCAATGCATGTTGTTGCACTTCTTGTTCCAAGCGCGTCCGCGGGCTCACCCGGGCGTGTCCAAGGAGGGTTCGAGATGCAGAAGGGGAGCGGCTCGGTCGAGCCGCTCCCCAGCAGCGGAGGCGGAGGGATTTGAACCCTCGATGGGGTTGTAGCCCCAAACCCGCTTAGCAGGCGGGCGCCATAGACCGGACTAGGCGACGCCTCCACGCCCGGCGTGAACCAGGCGTCGACAGGTTACAAGGCCACCTGTCCGATGGACCAATCAGGTCCGCCCTCGGTTCAGAGCGGCCGCAGGCCCTGGCCGCGCTGGAGGTGCTCCACGACGTCGCGTGCGAACGAGTCACGGTCGGCGGCCACCATCTCGACCGGGATGGTGGTGGTGCGCCCGTCCCGCAGGCGCAGGACCAGGACCGGCGAACCCGCCACCTCGGTGGTGACCGCGTCCTCGACGTCCTTCCACCGGGCTGCCGCAACGCCCGCGCCGCGGACCCACTGGACGCGATAGCCCTCGTCGGAGAGCCGGACGACCCACCCCCGGCGCTGGTGGACCACGGCTGCCCCCACCAGGACAGCGAGCCCGAGCACGAGGGGCACGGTCAGCACGAGGCTGTGCAGGTCGAGGAAGGCGACCAGGAGCGTGGTGAGCAGCATGAGGAGCGCGATGGAGACCACCACGAGGCCCACGACCCGCGCAGTCACGGCGGGGGAGAGTCGATAGTCGGACGGCACGGGAGGATTTCACCACGAGAGGGGTCGCGCCGACGCGGTGGCCCTTGTCGCACACCGCCGGGCGGGGTCACACTCGAAGGCACCGTCAGGCCCCCCACGGTCCGGAGGTCGTCATGACCCTCTCCCCCACTGTCCACGCACCCCCTCTCCACGCGTTGGTGGAGCTCCGACGGGTGCTTCGTCGTCCGCCCGAAGGGGCGGAGCTGGGCCGGTGGAGGTGGACCGTGCGCCAACGGATGTCCGGGGTCCGCGACCTGCTCCTGCACGAGGCGGTGACTCCCGAGAGCGGGTGGCTGGAGCCGCGTCACGGCGTCGCGCTGCGCGAGCGTCGCACCCTCCTGCGAAGGCTCAGCGCGCTCGGCCCACGTGTGCTGGAGGCGCCCGACGTCGAGGCGGTGCGGCTCGACGCACTCCGCCTGGTCGACGACGTACGACACCACCTGCAGCGTCGCAACGACCTCGCCTGGGACGACGTCGAGGGGGAGCTCGGCGGCTCCGACTGAGCCGGACGGCGTCGGCGCGGGGCGCAAGGCGGGTGCAAGCGAGCCGCAAGCGTCTCTCGCTTCGATCGAGGGGTTCACGACCTCGAGAAGGAGACGCCCATGTCCGCCACCACCGACCCCCACTTCTACCAGCGTGAGGGCGCCGGCCCCGCCATCGCAGAGGCGGAGGTCTGGCAGCGGGCCGTCGCCCGCCTGGTCGACCATGTCGGCGTCGCCGTGGTCCTGATGGTCGTGCTCCTCCCGCTCGGGCTCGGCGCTGCCGTCCTGGGGGGAGCCGCCGGCTTCCTGGCGGGGGTCGTCTCCGCCGTGGTGTCCGCGGGGGTGACCCTCGGCTACTTCGCCGTGCTGGAGTCACGCGACGGGCAGACGCTCGGCAAGCGACTGCTGGGGCTGCGGGTCGTCGACGAGGTCGGCGGCACGCCCTCGCTCAGCGCGACCCTGCGCCGCAACTGCTGGACAGCGCTGGGAGTCCTGGCGGTCGTGCCGGTCGTCGGCGGACTGGTGGGCAGCGTGGCCATGTTGGTTGCCGTCGTCACGATCCTGCTCGGGATCACGCAGGACTCCGTGACCCGTCGCGGCTGGCACGACACGCTCGCCGGCACCCGGGTGGTGAGGGCGCGATGATCCGCCTCTTCGCCGCGGTAGCGGCGCTGCTCGCACCGGTCGGCCTCGTGGCCGCCCTCCCCGCACCGGCACACGCAGGCCAGGTAGGGGTCACCGTCGGCATCGAGGGCGCCGGCTCCGTCCGGGTCGTCGAGGGCACCCTCGAGGACCTCGCGCCCTCGACCTGCAGCCGATACGACAACCAGGACCACCGCGTCACCGTGTGGTGCAGCCGGTTCCGCAACGAAGAACCCTTCGAGGCGTGGGTGTGGCTGCGCCCCACGCCCTCGCCCTCCCCCGCGGGGCAGTGGCAGTTCTCCGGCTGGACCGGCTGCGACACGACCCGCACCACGAACGGTGTGACCGAGTGCGCGGTGCACTCGGGTGCCTTCGGCTCGGTCGAGAAGTCCCCGGTCGCGCACTTCCAGGACGTCGGGGTCCCGACCGTCACCGTGAGTGCCACGCAGGTGGTGGCCGACGACCGCACCTTCCAGTTCGACTTCACCGCGACCGACGGCGCCACCCTGTGCCGGATCGAGGGGGAGGCGTCGTTCTCGCCGTGCACCTCCCCGGTCCGCCGGTCCGTGCCCGAGGGCAGGCGCGTGTTCCAGGTGCGTGCCGTGGACGGCTCGGGGAACGCAGGGGCGGCCCAGGTCGACATCGTCTCGATCGACACCGAGATGACGTTCGGGCCGATGGCCGTCTCGCGCGACCGGACCGCGGTCATCGGCCTCGCGACCATCGGCGGGGAGAAGTTCTGGTGCTCCCTCGACGGCGAGCCCTTCACGTGCTGCGGGTCGGGACCGCGTCGGTCGGTCGTCCTGGAGTACCTCGACGACGGCTTCCACCGCTTGCGTGTCTACGCAAGCACCGGGGACTGGGTCGACCCCATCCCGGCGGAGTGGTGGTGGACCGTCGACTCGACCGGTCCGACCACCCCCACCGTCGTGACCTCCGACGTGCGCGGCAACAGTGCGACGTTCACCTTCACCAATCCGGAGGCGACGTCGTTCCGCTGCCGCATCGACAGCCCCGCCGGGAACGGCATGTGGGGCTCGTGCAGCTCACCGGTGGTCCTCGGTGACCTCGAGCAGGGTGTCCACCGCCTGGCGGTGCAGGGGATGGACAGTGCCGGCAACATCGAGTCGCCGGGTGCGTCGTACGAGTGGACCGTGGACACCACCGGTGAGCCAGAGCCAGAGCCGGAGCCGGAGCCGGAGCCAGGACCCGGCCCGGTTCCCGGCCCCGGTCCGGAGCCGGAGCCGGAGCCGACGAGCGCGCCGGTGCCCACCTCGGGACCGGCACCGGTCCCGTCCCCGACCGCTGCTCCGTTGCCGGTCGTCGGCCAGGTGACGTCCTCCACCTCCGCGAGGTGGAAGCTGGTCCCCGGTCGGCGGGGCAAGGTCGCCGTGAGGGTCCTGGCCGCTGCCGTTCCCACCGGCAGGGTCGTGGTCCGGGACCGGGGCAAGGTGATCGCCAGGGGCCGGCTCACCGCGGCGCGGAGCGGCCGGCTCACGCTGGTGCTGCCCAGACTCCGGCCCGGCCGGCACACGCTGGTCGTCGCCTACCTCGGGTCCGAGCCGGTGTCCGCAAGCCGCTCGCAAGCGGTGCGCAAGAGGACCCGGTGAGGCTGGCACCATGCGACAAGAACTCAGCCCGCAGGGGCCGCGCCGTGACAGGCGCGTCATCAACAACCTCACGGCGCTCCTGGGCGTCACGGCCGTGCTCTCCGCGTCGGCCCTCCTGGTCCCCGCTGCGGCGTCCGCCAAGGTGCCCAAGTGCGAGGGCCGCAAGGCGACCATCGTCGGCACCAAGGGCAAGGACGTCATCAAGGGGACCGGCGGCCGTGACGTCATCGTCGCCCTGGGCGGTGCCGACCGGATCAAGGGCGGCGGTGGCAAGGACCTGATCTGCGCCGGCGGCGGCAACGACCGGGTGCACGGCGGTGGCGGCCTCGACATGATCAACGGCGAGGGCGGTGACGACGACATCTTCTCCGGCAGCGGGGAGAGCGGGATCCTCGACGGCGGCCCCGGCAAGGACCAGATCCGGGCGGAGGCCGATGGAGTCGGCGCCTTCGGCCGCGGCGGGGACGACATCCTCGTCTCCGAGGCCAAGCACGTCCTGCTGTCCGGCGACGGCGGCGCGGACGACCTGTTCGGCAGCGACTTCGCCGACCACCTCGACGGCGGTGAGGGCGACGACTTCATCACCGCCGAGGCGGGCAACGACGAGGACGTCGACGGCGGCCCGGGCAACGACCGCATCGAGGGCGGTCCGGGTCTCGACATCCTCCACGGGGGCGAGGGCAACGACCACCTCACCTCGGGGACCGGAGTGGCCGGGCTGCTGTACGGCGACGGGGGCAACGACCGCGTGGTCGCCGAGGACGCCGGCATCGGCCTCTACGGCGGCACGGGTGACGACACTCTCAGCACGGTCCACGAGGGCACGCTCCTCCAGGGCGATGCGGGACGCGACACGATCACCGGGGGTCCCCACGCGGACACCATCGACGGCGGCGCGGACGATGACACCATCGCTGCAGGCGCGGGGAACGACGAGGACGTCGACGGGGGCGCCGGCAACGACCGGATCGACGGTGGACCGGGTCTGGACATCCTGCACGGGGGCGAGGGCGACGACCACGTCAGCTCGGGGACCGGCGTGGCCGGGTTGCTGTACGGCGACGGGGGCAACGACCGTGTGGTCGCCGAGGACGCCGGCATCGGCCTCTACGGCGGCACGGGCGATGACACCCTCAGCACGGTCCACGAGGGGACGCTCCTCCAGGGCGACGCCGGTGCGGACAAGCTCGAGGGTGGTCCGCACGCAGACGTGATGAGTGGCGGCGACGGCAACGACGTACTCCTCGCAGCCGGCGGCAACGACGTCCAGGTCGAGGGCGGCGACGGCGACGACTCGCTGGACGGTGGTGCCGGAGACGACTTCCTGCGCGCCGAGGGCGGCACCGACACGTGCTCAGGGGGCGACGGGGCCGACGTCTGCCACGGCGGAACCCCCGGCACCGAGGAGAACACACCGCAGGACCCCGACAGGTGCGACGACACCACCGAGACGAAGATCTCCTGTCACGAGCAGGGCATCCCGGCCAGGTTCGTCGGGGAGTTCGAGGGTGTCTCCACGTGGAAGTGGGGCGACTCGGTCTCCACGGTGAAGTGGAGCTTCCGCACGGTCTCGGAGTACCAGTACTCCGTCACCGACTGCAAGGGACCCGAGGACTGCAACTACACCCGGGCCATCTATCGCGCCAACGACGGCACGGGCTCGTGGACGGGCACCGGCGGCGGCGAGAGCTGCACCTACTCCGCAGGTGAGCCGTTCGACTTCATGAGCACCCACGTCCAGATCGAGGAGGACGGTGGTCCCTGGTACTTCCTGGAGGCCGCCGGGTCGGAGCTGGCGGAGGTGACGTGGGTCTGCCCGGAGAGCAGCCACCAGGGCGTCATCCCGGTCGTGGGCCCGCTGCGGTCCGAGGCGGAGTGGAACCCAGAGACCGGAGTGCTGTCGGGCTCCGGCTTCCGCGACGACGGCGACGGGTCCGGCGTCCAGTGGACCTTCCGCCTCACCGCGGAGTACTGACCTCCTAGACTCCTCCGTGTGCCATGCCCTGCGGTGTGGCACACGGAGGGGTGCCGGAGTGGCCTATCGGAACCGCCTTGAAAGCGGTCGTAGGGAGACCTACCGCGGGTTCGAATCCCGCCCCCTCTGCCACGTGGACGAGCGAGTCCGGGGCAGGGCCGCCGTCTGGCCTAGGCTCGCTCCGTGAGCGACACCTGGTTCTCCTCCTCCGACGATGCTGCCTCGCGCCTGGGCCAGGCCGGTTACCTCGCCGACCCGGCCACCGCACTGACGGCCTACCTCGCCGGGGTGCTCGAGAAGCCCCTCCTGATCGAGGGGCCGGCCGGCGTGGGCAAGACAGAGCTCGCCAAGGCGGTGGCCCGGGCGACAGGGGCCGGGCTCGTACGCCTGCAGTGCTACGAGGGGCTCGACGAGGCGCGGGCGCTCTACGAGTGGAACTACAAGAAGCAGCTCCTCCGCATCCAGGCCAGCGGCTCGGACCAGGAGTGGAGCGAGACCCACGACGACATCTTCACCGAGGAGTTCCTGCTCACCCGGCCGCTGCTGACCGCGATCCGTCGCGAGGAGCCGACCGTGCTGCTGATCGACGAGGTCGACAAGACCGACGTCGAGGTCGAGGGCCTGCTGCTCGAGCTCCTCAGTGACTTCGCCGTGACCATCCCCGAGCTCGGCACCGTCTCCGCCGTGCGTCGACCGTTCGTCGTACTCACCTCCAACGCCACGCGCGAGCTCTCCGAGGCAGTGAAGCGGCGTTGCCTCTTCCTCCACCTCGACTACCCCGATGCCGACCGCGAGCGCGCCATTGTCACCAGCCAGGTGCCTGGTCTCGACGACCGGGTCGCGGCGCAGCTCGTCGACGTCGTCTCCCGCCTGCGCGAGCTCGAGCTCAAGAAGGCCCCCTCGATCGCGGAGTCGGTCGACTGGGCCCGCACCCTGATCGCCCTCCAGACCGACGACCTCGACGAGCAGACGGTCGCGGCCACCCTCGGCGTCATCCTCAAGCACTCCTCCGACCAGGCGCGCGCGGTCAAGGAGCTGAAGCTCGCGACGACCCGGGGCGCCGGGTGAGCCTGCTCGACACCCACATCGGCTTCGTGGAGGCGTTGCGCTCCGCGGGCCTGCCGGTGTCGCTGGCGGAGGGGCTCGACGCGATCGCGGCCCTCGAACGACTCTCGTGGGCTGACCGGGAGACGGTGCGGTCTGCCTACGCCGCGACCCTGGTGAAGCGCCAGCCCCAACGCGTCACCTTCGACGCCGTGTTCGACCTCTACTACCCGCGCATGGTCGGGGACGGCGTCGCCGCGAGCCGTACGCCGGACGCGTCGGGCGACGGCGTGCAGGAGGGCGTCCGCGACGGCGGACCCGAGCTGGGCCGTTTCCGCGAGGACCTCGCCGAGGCGCTGGAGTCCCAGGAACGGCGGGCCCGCGACGGCCGAACGCTGCAGGACCTGGCCTCGGAGGCGGTGGGGCGGTTCGGCGCGATGCCCGGCCGCGGGCCCGGACTCTCGAGCTGGTCGGCCTACACGACGCTGCAACGGGTCAGCCCCCACGAGCTCATCGAGCGCCTCGTGCAGGCCCTGCTCGCCGAGGGCATGGACGCCGAGCGAGCCGAGCGCGTGGCCGGTCAGCGGGTGGGCGCGTTCACCGCCCTGGTCGAGGGGGACGCGCGACGTCGCATCGTGGAGGAGAAGGGTCCCCAGCACGTCGTCGACGTCACGGTGCGTCCGACGATCGACCGGCTCGACTTCGCGGCGGCGCGGCGCGCCGACCTGGTCGAGATGCGCCGCGAGATCCTGCCGCTGGCGCGACGCCTCGCGGTCCGCCTCACCAAGGAGCAGCACGCCCGTCGCCGCGGCCCCCTCGACATGCGTCGCACCGTCCGGGCCTCCATCTCGACCGGTGGGGTCCCCCTGACGACCCACCACCGGCCCAAGCGGCCCCACCGCACGGACCTCGTGGTGCTGTGCGACGTGAGCGGGTCGGTGGCGAGCTTCGCCCAGTTCACGCTGATGCTCGTCTACGCGCTGCGCGAGGAGTTCACCGGCGTACGCGCCTTCACCTTCGTCGACGACGTGGTCGAGGTGAGCGACCGGTTCCGTCGGGGCTCCGACCCGGTCGAGGTGATGGAGGCGCTGGCGGCGAGCACGGCACACGCTGCGCGTTTCGGGCGCACCAACTACGGGCGGGCCTTCACCCGCTTCGCCGAGTCCCACGCCGACGCCCTCGGGCCCCGGTCCTCGCTGCTCGTGCTGGGCGATGCCCGGTCCAACTACAGCGACCTCGGGCTGCCGGTCCTGCGTGAGCTCGTCAGCGGGGTGAGGCAGTCGTGGTGGCTCAACCCCGAGCACCGACGCCACTGGGGGAGCGGAGACAGTGCTGCGGACACCTACGCCGAGGTGATCCCCATGAGCGAGTGCCGCAACCTCACCCAGCTGGGGGAGTTCGTCCACGACCTCGTGTGAGTCGGTGACCCTGGCGGCGTACGACATCCGCGGCGCCACCCTGGCGGCGTACGACATCGAAACGGCGCCGCGGGCTGTTGTGTGCCGCCACCTTGGCGGGAGCGATGTCGGGTGCCGCCACCCTGGAGGGCGCGACGATCAGCTGACGAGGAAGCCCAGGTCGTGGATGCGCCGGATCTCGGCCTGGAGATCGGGATGCTGAGCGGCGTCGGCCGCGCGACCCCCGGCGACGTAGACGTCCCCGCCGTCGCCGGCGGAGCCGTCGAAGACGACGGTGACGCGGTTGGACAGGGGCGCGTTGATCAGCGAGCCGAGCAGGGCGATCGGGTCGGCCCGGTCCTCGAAGGACAGCATCCGCGTCGTGTCGGGGATGACCGGCACCTGAGCCGCGGGCGCCCCCGCGGTGATCACCTGGTCGACGACGAACTTCTCGGAGGTGACCGAGCCGGCGATCTCGGCGGCGACGGTGCCGCCGCTGGCGGAGCCGACGAGCATGACCCGGGCGCCTTCGTCGCCTTCGGCGATGGCCGCCTCGATGGCTCGCACGACGGGCTCGACCTGGCTGGACGGACTGGCGCCGACCAGCCTCAGGCGACCGTTCTCCGGGCCGAGGTGACCCGGGAGGTAGGCGATGTAGCGTCCGGCGCTGACACGCTGCACGCTGATGCGGCGCTCCGCCGTGGAGAGGTGAGACATGAGCTCCTCGAGGGAGCGCGGTGCGTCGGCCTCGGCCCGCTCGGGGTCGTGGGCTGCCTCCGCGACGTCGACGAACGTCCCGGCGGAGTCGCGGAACGCCGACACGGAGTCGGTCGGGAACGCCTCGACGCCGATCGCCCGCATCCCCGCGCGCGCCGCAGCCGCCCCGTGCTCGGAGGCGAGTGCTCCAGCGGTCAGCAGGGAGCGCATGTGGAGTCCGTCGAGCAGGCCGCCACCACCGGCCATGTGGTCCATCAGCTCGGGATTGCTCTCGGCCAGCTCGTTGAGGTAGGCGGTCACGCCCTCGCGGTCGAGGGTGTCGGTCTCGATGAGGCCAGCGCTCACGATGGCCCCGCCGAGTGCGACCTCCGGTGCGAGGTAGCCGATGGCACGGCCGGCGATCGACCCCAACGTCTGGTAGGCCGCCTGCTGGAGCTCGTCGATCCACTGGTAGGTCAGCACAGTGGCTCGTACGACGAGCGCGTCGGCGTCGAGCTCCACGGACCTGGTGAGGAGGCCGTGCTTGCCCGTCGTGGCGGCCCGGAGGTCCTCCTCGAGCTGGGCGAAGGTGGCCTTGGACAGGGGCTCGGAGTCGGCGACGTCGTCGTCGGCGAGGATCTCAGCGCCCAGCCGAGCGCGCTCACGCATGTCGTCGCCGCTGGAGTCGAACAGGTCGGCCAGCGCCAGCATCTGGTCGTACTTGTCGGTGCTGACGGCGGCGTCGCTGCGGAGGTTCGTGCCGGCCTGCGGAGCAGCCGCGTCGGGGGTCGGGACCCGTCCCAGGTCGTCGCTGAGGCGGTCGTGGGCGTCGTTCATGAGGTCACCTGTGCCAGGACGGGCGCGAGCTCGGTCGCGAGGTCCGCGGGGTCCACCCGGCGCACGCACACGCGCGCACCGTCGTCGGCGTGGCGCGGCGTCAGCGAGTGCCAGCCGTCGGAGAGGAGGACCCAGGACACCACCCCGACATCGGTCGTCTGGTCGTGAGACACCTCGGCTGCCAGGATCCGCAGGCGGCCGCGCCCTTCGGTGTGGACGGCGGAGAGCGCTGCTGAGGCCTCGGGAGCACCGAGTGTCTCGTCGTCGGCCAGCACGGGCGAGTCGGCGTGGGACATCAGGACCGGGACCAGGTCCTGGCGGCCGGAGCGAACAGCCTCGCCCACGGCGTCGACGAGCTGGTAGGGGACATCGAGGAGCTCAGGCACCGCCGAGGTGCTGAGCGTCAGCTCCTCGGGGACTGCGGTGACGCGCGCAAGCTCGTTGGTCCAGTGGCCGACAGGGAACCAGGCGAGCTCGAAGACGATGCCGTCACGGGTGGACAGCGTGGCGACCGCTCCCTCGGAGTGGCGGTGCCAGGCCTTCACGTGGTGGCTGCCCGTGGCGACGTCGATGTCGAGGGCGAGCTGGGGCGTCGCCAGCAGTCCGATGGCACCGACGACGCCGGGGTCGGCGCCCGCGTCGGTGACCAGTCCGCGGCGTCGCAGGGAGTCCTCGGCATCGTGGAGGGAGGAGATGGCGGCTGCGTAGGCCGTGGCCTCCGCGGACTCCCTGCTCGCGCCCAACCGGTCGGAGAGACCGTCGGAACCGGTGCCGCCAGCCTCCACGACGTGCTCGAACGGCAGCGGCGCCCCACCGGCGAGCTCCGCGGCGTGACGCAGCTCGGGCAGGGTCATCGCGAGGCGCCGGGGCAGCCCGTCGAGGAAGTTCTTCGCCGGCGGGGGCGGGGTGGTCAGGTCGATGGTCACCATGTCAGAGCCCTGGGAGTTCGGCGGTGAGCCAGTCGAGGTGACCGGCAGGGGGCGGGGAGAAGGCCAGCAGTGCGCGCTCCTCGTCGTCTTCGGTCGCGTCCGGGGTGGGTGCGCGCCCGTCCTGGGCGGCGCGGGCGCGGGCGTCCTCGACCAGGCTGTTCGCCTTGCGCTCGCGGACCTCGATCGCGTCCTTGAGCCGATCGACCTCGCCGAGGTGGCGGGCCAAGGAGTCTGCTGCCGTGTCGTGGGCGGCGGCGGCCGTGCGGAGGTGGGCGGCGCGTTCCTTGATGCGCGCACGCATCGACTCGGCCGCGCGACCGTGCCAGGGGACCGACTCGGCGCTGGCCACGAGACGGTCGGCGGTGGCGCGGATGTCGCCGGCCTGCTCGCGCAGCTGACCGACGCGCTTGCGCGCTGCCGTGCTGTCGCCGTACATCGATCACGCCCCTCTCGTCCCCACGACTACCCGCTGGATGGTCCGGTCAAACATCGCAGTCCACGCCGGTCGGCGCGAATCCCGCCATCGGTGCTGCCGCTCGGCGCCCGTTAAGATCCATTCAACCGCAGAAGGGACGAGGTTCGGTGTGAGCTTTGACGTCCATCAGCTAGATGTCTTCCTGCTGGTCGGCTCGTTGGTGCTCATCGGTGCGATCCTCTCAGCCCGGCTGGCGCTCGGCGCAGGCCTTCCCTCGCTGCTGATCTTCCTCCTCATCGGGCTCCTCCTCGGTGAGGCAGGTCCGTTGGCGATCAACTTCGACGATGCCCAGCTCGCCCACGCCCTGGGGTTCGGTGCGCTCGCGCTCATCCTGGCCGAAGGTGGTCTCACCACCGAGTGGCACGAGATGAGACCGACGCTGCGGCTGGGCGTCGCGCTCTCGACCGTCGGTGTCGCGATCTCGGTGGCCATCGTGGCGGTCGGGACGCACTACCTCCTCGGCCTGCCCTGGCCGCTGGCGATCCTCCTGGGCGCCATCTGCTCACCCACCGACGCGGCGGCCGTCTTCTCCGTGCTGCGCACGGTGCCCCTGCCGCGGCGACTCACCAGCTCCCTGGAGACCGAGTCCGGCCTCAACGACGCCCCCACCGTGGTGCTCGTGACGGTCATCTCCTCGGGCGCGTTCGAGGAGGACGGCGTGCTCGGGGTCGCCTCGCTGATCCTCTACGAGCTGGCGGCCGGCGTGGTGCTGGGCGCCGTCATCGGCGTCGCCGGTGCCTGGGTCATGCGACGCATCGCCCTGCCCGCCTCAGGCCTCTATCCCATCGCCGTGCTCTCACTGTCCTTCGTGGCCTACGGCGCGTCCGCCGCCGTGCACGCTTCGGGGTTCGCCGCGATCTACGTCGCCGCACTGATCCTCGGCAACAGCGAGCTGCCCCACCGGGTCGCCACCCGGTCGTTCGCCGAGGGCATCGCCTGGCTCGCCCAGATCGGGCTGTTCGTGATGCTGGGCCTGCTGATGCCGGTGGACCGCATCCAGTCGATCGAGATCACCTTCGCCGTGGTCACCGGGCTGCTGCTCACCTTCGTGGCCCGTCCCGTGTCGGTCTGGGTGAGCAGCAGGGTCCAGCCCATGCCCGTCCGAGAGCTGGCGTTCATCTCGTGGGCGGGACTGCGCGGAGCCGTGCCGATCGTCCTCGCGACGATCCCCCTCGCAGCCGACGTGGAGGGCGCCTACCGCGTCTTCGACATCGTGTTCGTGATGGTCGTGATCTACACCGTCGTCACGGGCCCGACCCTCCCGTGGGTGGCGCGGCTGCTGGGCGTCTCGCGACCCGCTGAGCCTCGCTACCTGGAGGTGGAGGCTGCACCTCTCGAGCGGGTGGCGGCAGACCTCCTGCAGGTCGCCATCGCGCCTGGCTCGCGGATGCACGGCGTCGAGGTGGGCGAGCTGAGGCTTCCCCACGGGGCATCGGTCTCACTGGTCATCCGAGGCGGCGAGGCACTGGTGCCCGAGCGCCGCACTGTCCTGCGCCACGGGGACGACCTGGTCGTGGTGACTCCGCGGAAGTCTCGCGAGCAGACCGAGGAGCGCCTGCGACGCGTCTCCACCACGGGGCGCCTGGCCCACTGGCTCGACGGCGTCGCGCCTCAGCCGGACTGAGGGCTGTCGGCGCCCGGAGCGGCGCAGAAGGCAGCGGCGTCCTCGGCCACCACCGACTCGACCTTCTTCTTGCGCAGGGCCTTGAACTTCTCGCCGACCACGACGGTGACCCCCGGCCCGAGGCCGTTGGCGAGCACGACCTCGGCGCCCTTGAACTGTGCCTTGACCAGCGCGACCGCAGGGTTCGCCGGGTCAGGGGAGAGGATCTGGGTCTTTGCGGTCCGCTCCGGAGCGTTGCCGGAGTCACCTGCGACGAAGCCCCTCTGGGTCAGCAGCGCCATCGTCTCGGCGGCGAGCCGAGAGCGCTGGCTGCCGTTGTAGACGCTCACGACCACCTGGTCGCGGAAGACCTGCTCGCCGGCCGCGACCTGGGTGTCGACGCAGTCGGGCGGTGTCTCGTTCGCGGGGAAGGGCTTGGTGGCGGCGGACCAACCCCACAGGGCGGCCACCATCACCAGGGCCAGCAGCCCGGCCAGGGTCGCTGCGGTACGGGCGCCGGCGCTCACGTGCCCGCCACCTTGTGCACCCGGGCGTGCAGCACGCTGCGCTGGTGGAGTGCGGCGCGCAGCGCCCGGTGGAGCCCGTCCTCGAGGTAGAGGTCGCCGCGCCACTCCACGACGTGCGCGAACAGGTCCCCGTAGAACGTGGAGTCCTCGTCGAGCAGCGCGTCGAGCTGGAGGGTGTCCTTGGTCGTCACCAGGTCACCCAGGCGCACCTGCCGGGGCGGGATGTCCGCCCAGTCACGCGCCTTCAGTCCGTGGTCGGGGTAGGGACGGCCCACGCCCACGCGCTTGAAGATCACGTGCGTGACTATAACTAGGGTGTTCTCATGACCGACTCGATCGCCGCAGCCGTCGCCCCGGGTTACGAGTTCGAGGGGGCGGCCCTCGAGCTGGGCGGGCTGATGCTCGACGCCACCGAGCTCGCCGACGTCGGCATCCGCATCCCGCTCGCCATGCTCAACCGGCACGGGCTGGTCGCCGGTGCCACGGGAACCGGCAAGACCAAGACCCTGCAGCTCCTGGCAGAGCAGCTCAGCGCCCAGGGGGTGCCGGTCTTCGCAGCCGACATCAAGGGCGACCTCTCGGGCCTCTCCGTGCCCGGCGAGGAGGGTGCGAAGATCACCGAGCGGGCCGCGAGCGTGGGCCAGACGTGGACCGCGACCGGCTACCCGACCGAGTTCTTCGCCATCGGCGGCGAGGGCGTCGGGACGCCCGTGCGCGTCACGATGAGTGCCTTCGGCCCCACGCTCCTGTCCAAGGTCCTCGGGCTGAACGAGACCCAGGAGTCCTCCCTCGAGCTGGTCTTCTACTACTGCGACCAGAACGGCCTCCCGCTGCTCGACCTCGCCGACCTGCGCGCGGTCCTCCAGTACCTCACCGGCGACGAGTCCGGGAAGGCCGAGCTCAAGACCATCGGCGGCCTCTCCTCCCAGACCGCGGGAGTCATCCTGCGCGAGCTGGTGGGCTTCGAGGCCCAGGGCGCGGGGGTCTTCTTCGGTGAGCCGGAGTTCGAGACCAAGGACTTCCTCCGGACGACCGAGGACGGTGCGGGCGTCATCAGCCTGCTGGAGCTGCCCAACCTCCAGGACCGCCCCGCGTTGTTCTCCACGTTCCTGATGTGGCTGCTCGCCGACCTGTTCCACGACCTGCCCGAGGAAGGCGACCTCGACAAGCCCAAGCTGGTCTTCTTCTTCGACGAGGCACACCTGCTCTTCCGCGACGCCTCGAAGGGTTTCCTCGACCAGATCGCCCAGACCGTGCGGCTGATCCGCTCCAAGGGCGTCGGGGTCTTCTTCGTGACCCAGTCACCGACCGACGTCCCCGACGAGGTTCTCGCCCAGCTCGGGTCTCGCGTCCAGCACCAGCTCCGCGCCCACACCCCCAACGACGCCAAGGCGCTGAAGGCCACCGTCGACACCTACCCCCACAGCGCGTACGACGACCTCGGCGAGGTCATCACGTCCCTCGGCATCGGCGAGGCGGTCGTGACGGTGATGAACGAACGCGGAGCACCCACCCCGGTGGCCTGGACCCGCCTTCGCGCGCCGCAGTCGTTGATGGACCCCGCGCCCGCCGCCGACATGGAGGCTGCTGTGCAGGCCTCGCCGCTCCACGCGAAGTACGCGGAGGCCATCGACCGCGACTCGGCCCGCGAGCATCTCGCCCGCAAGCTCGAGGAGGGCGCCCGCAAGGCCGCAGAGGACGCCCTGGTCAAGGAGATGGCGCGCGAGCAGAAGAACGACCGTGTCCGTGACAAATCCGCCGAGAAGGTGCGCAAGGAGGACGACGGCATGCTCGAGACCGTCGTGAAGTCCCCTGCGTTCAAGGACTTCATGCGCACGGCGGCCCGCGAGATCGCCCGGGGGATGTTCAAGTCGGGGCGCCGCTAGGGGCCACTGCGTCGTACCTGCCCGTGGACGAGGCTCAGACAGGCACCAGAGCTGTGTGGGGCCCCGGGGGCAGGGTCACGGTGATCGGCTGGTGGGGCACGACGTCGCCGCCGTACTCGACGACCGCCATCACGCCGGCCTTGCGGATGAGCCTCGCCGTCGTGATCTCCGGCGAGCCGGTCGAGGGGGCCGGCTCGTCGGTGGGGGTCCCGTCCTCCCGGGCCAGCACCACCTTGAGGAGCCCCGGCCTGAAGTCGTTGATCTGGACGCACGGGTTGCGGAGCCCCGTGAGTCGTACGACGGGCCCCCCGAGATCGAGCAGGGTGCCCGTGGGCAGGCCGAGCAGGTCCAGGTCTGCGGTCAGGACGTTCTCTCCCAGGTCGCCCGGTGCGAGCTCGTAGCCCAGGGCCCGGGCGTCGTCGAAGAGCTCCGAGTGGATGAGGTGCACCTGTCGCAGGTTGGGCTGGTTGGGGTCGCGGCGCACTCGCGACCGGTGCTGCACCAGGGTCCCGGCGTGGGCGTCGCCGAGCACACCGAGACCGGCGACGAGGGTGATCGAGTCTGCGGGGAGTTTGCTGAACCGGTGGGTCTCGTCACGGCTGACGGCGACGACTCGAGGCCTGGGCATGCGGTCTCCGTCCGGGCTCACATCGTCGGGTCGGTCCAGGCGAGCTGAGCCGTCTCGGTGCCCCGGTCACGGGTGACGACACGGGCACGGCCCGGTGGCGCCGTCTGGGGGCGCAGGTTGCCGATGAGCACGCCCTCGTCACGGGGTCCCGAGAGCATGACGCCCGGCATGGCGAGGTCGCGCAGGGACTGGATGACGGGGTCGTAGAGCGCGCGCGAGGCCCCGCCGGTGCGGCGGGCCACCACGACGTGCAGGCCGACGTCGCGAGCCTGTGCCATGAGCGGCTGCAGCGCTGCGACCGGTGAGGACTGCTGGGTGGCGACCAGGTCGTAGTCGTCGACGACCACGAAGACCTCCGCGCCGGTCCACCAGGAGCGGTTGCGCAGCTGCTCAGGCGTGACGTCAGGTCCCGGGATGCGTCCCTGGAGGTAGTCGGCGATGTCCTTGAGCGTGGGCGTGGCCTGGGTGGCGGAGGTGAGGTAGTTGAGGAGGTACTCCTCGGGGATCTCGCCCAGCATCGAGCGTCGGTAGTCGACGACGACGATCTGGGCCTCCTTCGCGCTGCGCGTCCGCATGACCTCCTGGACGTAGGCCCGCAGGAGGGCGCTCTTGCCGGACTGGCCATCTCCGAAGATCAACATGTGCGGCTCGGCGTCGACGTCGAGCGCGACCGGGGCCAGCTCCTTCTCGTTGATGCCGAGGAGCAGGTTCCTCGGGGGGAGACCACGGCGTTCGGCGTCCTCGCGGATCTGGTGGAGGGTGACCTTCTCCGGGAGCAGCCGGAGCTTCGGACCGGCGGGCCCGTGCCAGGCGGCGGCCATCCGATCGATGAGGTCGTCCACACCGTCGCCGAGCGACTCCGGCTCGGGCCGGCCGTCGATGCGCGGTAGCGCGCCGAGGAAGTGGAGCTTGCTGGGGACCAGGCCGCGACCCGCTCGGCCGGCCGGGACCAGCGTGGCCACCTTGCGGTCGATCTCGGAGTCGAGGGGGTCGCCGAGGCGGAGCTCGAGCTTGGAGCCGAACACGTCGCGCATCGCCGCCCGGAAGTCGGCCCAGCGGGTGGAGGCGGTGACGAGGTGAAGGCCGAACGTCAGGCCGCGCGCGGCGAGCTGCTGGATCTCCATCTCCAGGTCGTCGAACTCGGCGCGCAGGGTGCTCCAGCCGTCGATCACGAGGAAGACGTCGCCCCAGCCGTCGTCGGCGGCTCCGTTGGCACGACGCGACCGGTAGGTCTCGATGGAGTCGATGCCCTGCGCGCGGAAGTAGGCCTCACGCCGGTCGACGATGCCCTCGACCTCGGCCATCACGCGTCGTACGACGTCGGGCTCGGAGCGGGTCGCGACACCGGAGACGTGCGGCAGCCGGGTGAGGGGCGCGAACGTGCCGCCACCGAAGTCGAGCACGAAGAACTGCGACTCGAGGGGCGTGGTGACGAGCGACATGCTGGTGACGATCGTGCGCAGCAGGGTGCTCTTGCCCGAGCGGGGTCCGCCCACGACGGCCACGTGGCCGGAGGCGCCGGTCAGGTTGAGCGTCATGGTGTCGCGACGCTGCTCGCGCGGACGGTCGACGGTCCCGAGCGGGATCACCAGGCCGTTGAGCTGGCGCCACTGCGGGGAGACCAGGCCGAGGTTGGGGTCCTCGACGAGGTCGGGCATCAGCTCGTCGAGGGTGTCCGGGACGTCGAGGGGCGGCAGCCACACCTGGTGTGCCTCGGGGCCCTTGCCGATCATCCGCTGCACGGCGACGTCGAGGAGGGAGGGCTGCTCGCCCTGGGGCTGGGGTGCGGGGACGGCGACGTCGTCGGGCTCGGTGTCGGTCTCGAGCGTCTGCACCTCGGAGATCGTGAAGGGCAGGATGCCTCGGATCGCGCCGCCCTCGTCGCGTGCGACGCGGACGCGGCTCGAGGGCGGGCCGGAGACGTAGGCGGCCTTGAACCTCAGCAGCGTCGACTGGTCGGGCTTGAGGAAGCCGAGTCCTGGAACGGCGGGAAGCTCGTAGGCGTCGGGCACGCCGAGGACCGCCCGGGACTCGCCCGCCGAGAAGGTGCGCAGTCCCACCCGGTAGGAGAGGTGGGACTCCAGCCCGCGCAGGCGGCCCTCCTCCAACCGCTGCGAGGCGAGCAGGAGATGGAGCCCCAGCGATCGACCGAGCCGGCCGATGGCGACGAAGAGGTCGATGAACTCCGGCTTGGCCGACAGCATCTCGGAGAACTCGTCGACCACGATGAACAGCGACGGCATCGGCTCGAGGGGCTCACCGTTGGCCCGAGCCTTCTCGTAGTCGCGGATGGAGGCGTAGTTGCCGGCCTCGCGCAGAAGCTCCTGGCGCCGCGTCATCTCGCCCGACAGGGCGTCCTGCATGCGGTCCACGAGCGTGAGCTCGTTGGCGAGGTTGGTGATGACGGCCGAGACGTGGGGCATGTCGGCCATCCCCGCGAACGTCGCGCCGCCCTTGAAGTCGACGAGCACCAGGTTGAGCTGCTCGGAGGAGTGGGTCATCACCAGGCCGAGCACGAGGGTGCGCAGGAACTCCGACTTTCCGGACCCGGTGGCGCCGATCACGAGGCCGTGCGGACCCATCCCCTGCTGCGCGGACTCCTTGATGTCGAGGTGGATGAGCCCGCCCGAGTCGCCGATGCCGATCGGCACGCGCAGCCGGTCGCGGGCGGGGCGCGGCCGCCACGCGGTGGCCGGGTCGTAGGTGTGGATGTCGCCGAGCCCGAGGAGCTCCATGTGGTCCGGCGTGGTGGCGGTGATGTCGATGGTGCCGCCGCTGCTGGACGACGCCTCGGCGCTGGCGGTCTTCAGCGGTGCCATCCGCCGTGCGAACGCCTCGGCCGTCGCGAGGTCGCACTGGTCGGCGAGCGCCTTGACCGGCTCGCCGCGCAGACGCAGGGCCAGGATCGGCTCCTTGCCGGACTCGGCCGGCGCATCGGTGAACTGGAGCCGGAGCCGGGTCGGGTCCTCGAGCTCGTCCCAGCGGGCGGGGAGGTCGAGCAGGGTCACGCCGTGCAGGCCGTCGGGAGGCACGACGTGGTTGCCGGGCGGAAGGTGCCCGCCGTCGATGACCAGCAGGATGTGCGGCGTGGCCGCCCGCTCGTCGGCGCCGAAGCGAGGCCGGTCGCTCAGCTCGGCGGGCAGCAGGCTTCCGAGGTCGTCGAGGGAGGTCGACACCAGACGCATCGGGCCGACAGCGTCGGCCTCGCGGCCGGAGTGTGCGTGCGGGAGCCACTTGACCCAGTCCCAGTGGGTGAGGTTCTGCTCCGAGCTCAGCACGGCGATGACGAGCTGCTCGGGGTTGTGGAAGGCGGCCGCGGAGCACATCATCGCGCGTGCCGCGGCTCGCGCCTGCTCCTCGCCGCCGCAGAGCTCGATGCGGTCGAAGGCTCGCAGGTCGATGGAGGCCGGCAGGTTGGGCTGGAGCCGGTGCACCACGAGGAGGCGGTGCAGTGCCGAAGCAGCAGCGGGGTCGACCTGGTCGACCGGCGCGCTCTCCGGGGGGATCAGCTCGAGGGACAGCGGCTGGGAGCAGAGCCCGTAGCGCACGTGGAGGAAGTTGGCGTCGGTCGGCCCGTGCTCCCACAGTCGGGTGCGCTCCTCGGCGAGGGCAGGGAGGGCGGAGGGATCGGGGTGGTGCCAGTTGAGGGCGCGGCGCTGCTGGTCGCCGGCCTGGCGGGCGACCTTGCGGATGTTGGAGAGGTAGCGGAGGTACTCGGTGCGCGACCCCGTGACCTGCTGGGCGCGCTGCTTACGCTGGCGGTCGATCTGCACGATGATGAAGCCCAGCGTCGCGAAGAGGAACATGCCCGCGGCGAGGAAGCTCCGTCCCCGGTTGGCACCTCCGCCCATGGTCGCCACGAGCACGATCGAGCCGAGGCTCCCGAGCATCGGGATGGCGTTCATCAGGACGCCGCTGGCGCCTTCGCTCTCCTGGATCTCCGGGGGCGGCTGGAGCACGATCTGGCCGGTGGGCAGCTCGGGCTCGTCCAGCCGGTGGCCACCGCGCAGTGCAGTGCTCACGCATCCCCCTCCGCCGTGCCCGTTCCGTCGGGCCCTCGCTGGTCGCGACGATGATAGGTGTCCGGTGATCGGGGCGACTACCCTGCTGCACCACGCAGCATCCAGCGACGAGGGGGGACAGAAGGTGTCGGAGGCCGGTACCCGCCCACCTTCGGCGAGCGCGACCCTGGCAGTGAGCGTCCACGGCCCCGCGGGGGTGCTCGACCTGGTCGTCCCTGTCGGCGCCAGCTCGGTCGACGTCGCCAGGGAGTACTCCCAGCAGACCGGCATCGCCGGCATCCCCCTGCTCCAGACACCGCTGGGCGAGCTGGTCGATGCCGGGCGGACGCTCGTCGAGGCCGGCGTGCAGACGGGCGACGTCCTGGTGGCCGCGACCGGTCTGTCCCGTTCACGTACGACGCCCGCAGTCGCCACCGCCGACGCCGACACCGACCACCCCGCCGTCGCAGCCCTGGTCGCCGGGCTCGGTGTCGGATTCGCCCTGCTCGCCGCGTGGTACGCCGCTCGCGCGGGCGACGACGTCGTACGCACCGTCGTGGTCGCCGTCCTGGTGGCCTGTGCCCTCGTGGGTTCACTGCCCGTGGGGCGGCACGCGCGGCAGCGCGCAGTGGCAGCGCCCGCCTTCGGTGCGTCAGCCGCGCTCGGTGCGCTCTACGTCCCCGGTGACCACCTGCTCCCGGCCATCGTGGCCTCGGCCGGCCTGACCGCGGCGGTGGTGGCCGGCACCGGGCGGGCGATGGCGGAGGAGCCGGACGAGGTGAGCACGGTGTGGATCGCCGCCGGGCTCACCGTCTGTGCCGTCTGCTCGCTCAGTCCCCTGCTGGGGTGGGACGCACGCGTGTCGTGGAGCCTGTTGGTCGTCCTGGCCATGCTGGCGGCGCGCTTCGTGCCGTCGATGGCGGTCGACGTCCCCGACGAGGCCCTCCTCGACCTCGACCGCCTCGCGGTGACCGCATGGTCGGCCCGCGACACCAGCCGCAAGGGCCGGCGGGGGCGCATCGTCGTGGCTGGTGCCGCCATGGCGCGTCTGGTGCAGAGCGCCTCCCGCACGGTCACTGCCGGGTGCGCTGCGATCCTCGTGGTCGGGGCGGGTGCCAGTCCACTGCTCCTGCGCAGCGCAGACGCCGACCTGGACCTGATCGGCTCGCGTTGCCTGGTCTTCTTCGCAGGAGCCTCGCTGCTGCTGGCCGCACGCTCCTACCGGCACCGGGCGGCGCGCGGGATGCTGCGCGCCACCGGCCTCCTGGCCTGGACGGCACTGTCGGTCGAGCTCGTCTCGTCCGGGTTCACGACCCACCTGTTCGTCTTCTTCTGCGTGACGGTGCTGCTCGGTGCCGCGGCGCTGGCCGCTGCGGTCGCGAGCGGCCGCGGCTGGCGTTCGGTGTGGTGGTCGCGACGGGCCGAGCTCGCCGAGTCGTTGAGCGGGAGCCTGGCGATCGGCTCGGCCGTGGTGGCCGCGGGGATCTTCCGTGCCCTGTGGGAAATCACTTCGTGAGGTTTACGGCCCCGGTGGCGGGGTAGACGCTCCTCGACGCCGGATGGGACGCCTCCGGAAGCAGGACTTCGACACACACCACTGAATACTCGGTCGGTTTCGCCGCCGGGGGAGAAGGAATCGACATGAACGAAGTGTTCGGCCAGACAGAGAAGGCGCTCAGCAAGGCGGCTGACCTCGTGACCCAGGCCCGGACCGAGGTCAAGGGCAAGGCTGACCGGATGGGTGACGAGGTCGCCCAGATGCTCACCGGCTGGGGAGGCCAGGGCGCCACGTCGTTCAGCCACCTCATGGTCGCCTGGCGCGACAAGCAGGAGATCATCCTCAAGGCCCTCGACGACCTGTCCACGGCGCTCATCGAGACCGAGAAGGACAACGTCGCGACCGACGAGCAGCAGTCGAGCAACAACGCCAACCTCCGCGGCCGCCTCGGCTGACCCGCGCCCCACACTTCCCGACACCACTCCCCAGAAGGAGAACACCATGACTTTCGACGGAATCCAGGTCCAGCACGGCAAGCTCGAGACGGGTGCCGCAGACGTCATCCGCGCAGCTCGCGACATCGAGGCCCGGCTCAACACCCTCGAGGACGAGCTCAACCCCCTCAAGAGCGACTGGCACGGTGGCGCCAAGCTCGCCTACGACGACGCCAAGAAGAAGTGGGACGCCGCGATGACCGACATGATCACCCTGCTGACGCAGGCCGGTCAGGGCGTCGACACCTCCAACGCCGAGTACAAGAGCGCCGACAGCCGCGGCGCCGGCCGCTTCCCGGGCTGAGCAGCATCACACCAAGCCGAGGCCGGTCACCGTGTGGTGGCCGGCCTCGCTGCTCGTGTGTCCACATCTTCGGCCGGGTCGCTGTGGCGAGCGCTCCGGTCCGACAGAATCGGGTCAGACGGCATCGGCACTCGCCGGTGCGATCGACAGACATCAGGTCTGAGGGGGAATCACGGTGGGGAAGGACATTCGTGTCGACGCGGAGCTGATCCGCGACCTGGCACGCGCACTGCGGTCGGCGTCGGAGAATCTCGATCCCGAGGCGGACCGCCACGGACGCGAGGACGTCGTCCAGGCCATGACGGGGCGACACCGCAACATCGACACGTTGGCCGGGAGCCAGACCGGTCGCGCCAACTTCGGCGACTTCCACGAGGGTCGCAGCCTGCGCGAGGTCTACGGCTGGGCCCAGGACAAGGCTGTCGACAGCACCCTCGCCTCCGCCGCTGCGGTCCGCCGCTACGCGCGCGATCTCGAGGACTGCCTGGGCGACCTCGAGGACACCGACGAGCTCTCGCGCGAGCACTTCCGGGCGCTGGGCCGGCTGGCCCTCGACGTGGACAGGGGCTGAGACGATGACCGGGCCACACGAGGCTCGCCTCCGAGCCGCCGTCGCCAACGTCCGCGACGCCGACATCCTCGCCGAGATGGCCGTCGGCTGGCGCACCGCCATCGGCAGGATCAAGACCTCCGAGAAGCACCTCCAGCAGGTGCTCACCGGGTTGGAGGAGCACGAGCAGCTGGGCCCGCGCACCCGCGAGGCCGCTGCCGCGTCACTGACCGGCATGGCCGAGCACCTCCGCGAGCAGCGGCGCGTCCTGCGTGGCACGGCCCGGGCGCTGGATGCGGCCAGCGCTGCGATGGGCACTGCCGTGCGGCTCGTCGAGAGCTGGGACCGCGGGGGAGCCCCGGTCGACCCTGGGCCGGCGCCCCAGCCGGATCCGCAGGCCGCCGACCAGACCCCCTACCTCACCGCCCTGAGTGCGCACACCAGCGCGACCACCAGCTACAACGAGGCAGTCGCCCAGCGCGAGGACGCCGCCCGCCGCGAGATGGAGAACCTCCAGCAGACGTTCTCCCACGCCGAGCAGCAGATCCGGGTCCACCACGACATCCCTGAGTCCCGGCTCACGCAGGAGCAGCAGAAGGAGCTCCGCCGGCAAGAGCTGGAGCGACTGCGTGAGCTGGAACGGCAGCGCGAGCTGGAGCGGCAGCGGGAGATCGAGCGGCAGCGCGAGCTGGAGCGGCAGCGCGAGCTCGACCGCCAGCGCGAGCTGGAGCGGCAGCGCGAGCTCGACCGCCAGCGCGAGCTGGAGCGACAGCGCGAGATCGAACGCCAGCGTGAGCTGGAGCGGCAGCGTGAGCTGGAGCGGCAGCGCGAGGGCGTCCTCGAGGAGCCGGGCAGGCCGCCCTCCTGGGACCCTCCGGTCAGGCGCGACTACGCCGCCGGGGTGCCGGCGTCGACCCACGCGAGCCCCTCCCACCTTGCCGGCTCGAGTGGTCCCGCCCTGATCACCAGTGTCTCCGCCGAGGCACAGAGCGGACTCGCGCTGTCCGGTCCGGCTCCGCAGTCCGGTGCCACAGCTGGGCTCTCCGGCGGCACCGGCCCTTCCAGCGGGGCGGCCTCGATCCCAGGCGGGCTGATGGCTGGGCCTTCCGTCGCCGCCGGGGGTGCCCTCGGGAGCACGCCCCTGGGGGGCGCTGCGGGTGGGACAGCGCGGGCCGTCGGCTCCGGCCCTGCTGGCTCGGCGGCGTCCTCCGCGGCTGCGCCGGCCCGGGGCGCAGGGGCTCGCGGTCCCGCCGGTGGTGCAGCGGCAGCCGGTCAGGCGGGCCGCAGTGGTGCTCGAGGTGGCGCGGCGGGTGCGCGTGCGGGAGGCGCGGCGGTCCCCCAGGGACGCCGAGACCGCCGAGGGAAGGACGAGAACCGCGAGAGGCAGGACCTGATGGCCCCCGACAGCGAGTGGGTCGGCGAGGACGACGCCGCACCGGGCGTCCTCGGATGACCGGTCAGGTCCGCGTCCGTGCCTCGTCCGGCCTGTCGCCTAGGCTGCTCCTCGTTCGTGGGAGCGAAGACACAGCGGGAGTGAGATGACCATGCGGGGGAGCAGGCCATGACCCAGGGCTCGTCGGTCGCTTCCGGCCTGATCCGGGTCACCGTGGCGTCGGGGTCCCGGCGGGTCGACCTGGTGCTTCCCGGAGCCATCCCGGTCGCCGAGCTCGTTCCCGAGCTGGCTCGCTCGGTGGGCCTGCTCGACGCCTCCACGGTCTACGGCGGCTACCGCTTGGTCACCCAGGACGGCCGGGTCCTCGCCAACGACGCGAGCCTGACCATCCAGGGAGTCGAGGACGGTGGTCTGCTCACCGTCACGGCCGGTGTCGACGACACCCCGCCGCGGGTCTACGACGACGTGGTCGAGGCGATGGCCGACGTGGTCGAGCGTGAGCTCCAGCCCTGGCAGCCCGCCGACGGGCGTCGCACTGCGCTCGGCGCCGGAGCCATCCTCCTGGCCCTCGGTGCCGTGGCGCTCCTCCTCCAGGGGGACAACCTGCTCGGCGGGGTCGCCGCTGCGGTGATCGCGGCGCTGCTGGTGGTGGGCGGAGTCGTGCTGGCGCGCGCCCAGGACGAGCCCGAGGCCGGCGTCGCCGTCTCCCTGATCGCTGCTCTCCATGCCGCCGTCGCAGGGCTGCTGCTGGCGCCGGGGCCGCTGGCCGAGTGGACCTGGCCGCTCGCCGACTCGTTCTTCGAGGCGCCGGTGGCGTGCGCCGGAGCAGGCGTCCTGCTCGTCGGCCTCGTCGCGGTCGTGGGCCTCCAGGACGGCCGGACCCTGATGATCCCGGCCATCGTGGTCGGGGCGGTGCTGCTGGCCTCGGGCCTCGTGCTGCAGGTGGTGTCGCTGGAGCCCGGAGTCCTGTTCACCGTCCTGATGACGCTGGTCGTCCTGGCCGGCAGCGTCTTCCCATGGCTCGCCCTGGGCATGACAGGCACCCGGGTGGAACAGATCTACTCGCTCCAGGACGTCACCGCCGATCCCGACGAGATCGACCCCGTCGAGGTGGGGCACGACGCCCGGGTGGGCCACGAGATCCTGCTGGCGGTCTCCGCCACCGTCGGCTCCCTGCTGGTGCTGTTCGCGCCCCTCGCCGTCGACCGCGGTGCCTTCGGCACGGTCCTGGCCGTCGTGTGCTGTCTCGCGGTGATGTTCCGGACCCGCCAGTTCCGCACCGGCAGCGAGGTGCTCGCCGGCCTCGTGTCCGGGGTTCTCGGGCTGGTGTCGGTCGCTGTCTCCATGCTGCTCATCCACGACGGCTGGCGTGCCGGAGCGGCGATCGTGCTGGCAGGTGTCGGTGCCGTCCTGCTGCTCCTCACGCTGGTCCCGACCTCGGCGTCGGTCAGGCGTGGCCGGGCCGGTGACGTGGTCGAGTCGCTGACGCTGCTGTCGCTGCTGCCGCTCATGGTCCTGGCGGCGGGCTTCGTCTCCGCGGTGGCGGGCTGACCCGATGGCCACCAAGAAGGACCTGGTCGAGGCGCACGCCTTCAGTCGCCGGCGGCTCGTGACCGCCTTCGTGTCCGGTGCGCCCGGCGGCCGTGAGGTCGAGCCCGTCCGGCCCGGCCGAGTGCTCATCGGTGGCGTGGCCTTGTCGGTCCTGCTCCTTGCGGGGGCCGCGATCGCCGGCTTCCTGATAGGTCGTCCGCCCGCCGGCTGGCTCGACAAGGGCAGCTTCATCATTTCCAAGGACACCGGCGAGCAGTACGTCGTGCTGCACGGCGGTGACGACCCGACGCTCCAGCGGGTGCCCAACTACGTCTCGGCGCAGCTGCTGCTCGGCGAGCCGGAGCTCGCCCCGGCGACGGTGCGCGACAAGTACATCCGCGAGGTGCGCCTGGGCGAGGACCTCGGCATCGAGGGGGCTCCCGCGAGCCTGCCGGCCGAGGGTGCGCTCGTCGACGACGGGTGGACGGCCTGCACCGCCGCCGGCTCGGGGATCAAGCTCGTGCTCGAGCAGGAGCCGCACGTGGAGGAGGTGGCCGACTCGGCTTTCCTCGTGACGTCTGCCTCGCGGCTGTGGCTCATCACCACCGCTCCGGGTGTGGGCGGGGTGCCGGGACCCGGCTACCGGTTCGAGATGCCCACCGACGTTGTCGAGTCCGGCACCGTCGCCGACCGCCTCGGCTTCGGAGCCACCGACCTGGCCCCGCGCGTCAGCGAGGCCTGGCTCAACCTCTTCCGGGCGGGGTCGCCCTTGGCCTTCGACGAGTTCGGGATCACCAGGAAGGGCCAGCCGGCTCGCTACTCCGGCACGTCGACCGACCTCTCCGACTACCGCATCGGCGACCTCCTGGTCGACCCCGCGACGGGCGACCACTACCTCCTCGGCGACAACAAGCCCCAGGCGCTCAGCGACTTCGCGGCGCTCGTCTACGACGCGGTGGGCGAGAGCGCCGTTCCTCTCGAGGGCGGTCTGCGTTCGGCCCAGGACGCTCCGGACTACCCCGCTGAGTGGCCCCGCGAGGTCCCCCAGGCGCAGATCGGCGGTGAGATGTGCGCGGTGCTCCACCCCTCCCCGGACGAGCAGGCTCGGGTTGCCCTGGCCATCAACCCGACCGGACCGGCGTCGTCCGCCGATGTCCCGCGCGGGCGGCACGAGGTCGACGTCGCACCGAGCGGTGGTGCCTACGTGTTGTCTGGTTCGGAGGACTCCGTCGGCGAGGGGTCGCCGTACGTCATCGACACCAAGGGCCAGAAGTACGCCCTGTTCGGCTCGGTCGTGCCTGACTACATCGGCTACGGCGAGGTCGACCCGCCGGTCGTGCCGAGCACCTGGCTGGAGTTCTTCGAGCGCGGGGTCGTGCTGTCGACCAATGCAGCTCGCCGACTGCCCGAGGACGCGGCGCCGCCGTCCGACGACGAGGAGGCCGCGGAGTCATGAGGCGGGCCGGCCTTGCAGTGGCGGGCCTCCCGCTGGTCCTCGTCCCGGCGTGGGCGACCTCGTCGGTCGCCGCCGGGGTCACCGTGATGACCGGTGCCACTGCCGAGCAGCCCCTGTGCGACCCCGCCACGGTGCCGACCTCCGAGGCCCTCGCCGACGCCACCGTCAGGGTCAACCCGGCACACCAGCGGATGAACGTCGACGAGGCTCACGCGATGGCTACCGGCAAGGGCGTCAAGGTCGCCGTGGTCGACAGCGGCATCGCCACCGTCGACGACTTCGCCCGCATCCCCCTCTACGCGCTTCCCGGCACCGGGCCCGAGATGCTCTCGGGACACGGGACGATCGTCGCCGGGCTGATCGCAGGCAAGGACGGCGTCGCACCCGACGCGGTCCTCTACGACGTCAAGGTCTTCGACGGCGAGGGTGCCGACGAGACCGAGGGCCAGAAGCGCCTCACCTCCGCCGGCATGGTCGCCGGCATCCGCGCTGTCATCGACGCCATGCCGCGGGAGAGGTTCGGCGTCGTCAACATCTCGCTGTCGACGTCCCAGCACGACCCCGCGCTCGAGGCCGCGATCGCCGACCTGGTGGCGCGCGACGTCGTCGTGGTCGCCGCCGCCGGCAACAAGGCCCTCACGACGAGCTCCGAGGACTTCGAGGGCACTCCTGGCAACGACGCCCCGGTCTACCCCGCCGACTACGACGGCGTGCTCGCTGTGAGTGCCACGCCCCCGGACAACCAGGACCCCGCCGGCTACGTCCTGCCCAACCTCGACACCGACGTCGCCGCACCCACTGCCGGTGCGATCTCGGTGAACGCCACGGGTGGCCGCTGCGTGGTCGACGAGGTGGCGACGTCGTGGGCCGCGGCCGAGGTGAGCGGGCTCGTGGCACTGCTCCGCGAGCGCTTCCCCCGTGAGACGCCTCGGCAGATCGTGGCTCGGCTGCAGGCCACGACGGAGGGAGCGGGAGCTGCCGCCGGCAAGGAGAGGGTGGAGAACCCCTGGACCGGCGCCGGAGTGGTGCAGGCCAACGACGCGCTCACCCGACAGCTGTCGATCGGTCCCGACGGCACTCTCAGGAGCACGGTCCGCTCGACCCGGTCCGACGCCCAGGCCCCGCCTGCCCCCGAGAAGGTCGACCTCTTCGGCTCCTCGCGCGCGCTCCTGCTGTGGTTCGGCCTACTCGGCGGCGCGCTGCTCGCGCTCGTCTTCCTGCTGCGTCCCCTGCTGCGGCGCTGAACCATCGGTCAGCGACTGTTTGGAACGGTCGCGACACGGCCGGTGAGTCACCGGTCGGCGGGGCGGCGTGGCTAGGCGCGTCTGATTCCACGAACGCCCAGGGGGACGAGGAGGAGAGCCCAGCCGATGCTCGCGCCGATGAACCAGGATGTCGGAGCGTGGACCGGCTGAGCCACGGGGGAGATCGCCTGCCAGAGCGAGGCGGCAGGGAGGAGGGCGAGCCACGGAGGTCTGTCGATGAGCATGGTGAGCGGCAGGGCGTAGGAGCCGATGGCCGCGATGATCACCAGTGCGGCCCGCTTGCCGGAGCCTGCCGCGTGGACCAGGAGCGCCGCGACGAGGGTGGCGCCGACTGCGCAGATCAGGAGAAGGGGCACGGTCTCGGCGGCGGATTCGGTGGCGACCACCGAGGCAGGAGGTCCGAGCAGCGCCCTGGCGGCCTGGTCTGCGAGGCCGGCGAGCGTGGTGGCGGCGCCGATCAGGATCGAGGTGAGCATGACGACGCCAACCGCAGCCAGCGTCTGGGCCACGCTGAGCGAGGCCACGTCGGTGCCGGCCAGGTGTCGCGCGCGACGGGTGCCTCGGTCGAAGTCGAGACCCGTAGAGACCAGTACCGTGGTCGGGCCGAGGACGCACCCGGTGGCGCAGCCGAGCTGAAGGCCGAGCCACCATCCTCCGGCACCCACAGTCTCGGGGTCACCGAAGAGCCCCACGGGCGTGAGGGCCACGGCGACAGCAGCGAGACCGATGAGAGCGGCCCCGGCGCGTGCACGCGATCGGGTGAGCATCAGGCGGGCCTCGGTGGCCACCAGGGCGCCGAGCCGTCGGTCAATGAGCGCACCCACCACGACGGGTCACCTCCTCCACCAGCCACTGGCCGGGCCGGCGGATCAGACAGACACTGAAGTCCAAGCCTCCTCCGCTGCCGTCGACCTGTGCCCGGCGAATGCTGCGGCTCCCCGCCGGTGTGAGGGTCACCTGCTGGGCGCCGAGCAGGACAGGTACGCCGACGAACGTACGGGCGGTGTCGTGGCTGACGGTGAGCTTGGCCGCGCTGCTCGTGTCACCGCCGTTGGTGAGCCTGAAGAACGACGTCGCAGCATCACGGGGCGACTCTCGGCGCTGCTCCTGCACGATCGTGCTGAGACGTCGGTCAGCCGGCACGGACTCGGCAAGAGAGGGCAATGTCGCGGCGCCGAGCGCGATCCCTGACGCGACGAGGGCTCCGGTACGCCAGGCCCCGGAGCGGGTGGTGAGTCGCCGCGCCCTGGCTGGTCGCGGCGCTGGCCGAGACCTCTCGCCGGAGGAGCCAGGGTCGGACCCCGGTGCACCGATCGACGTGAGCGCCGCGACGACCATGGTGGCGAGCAATGAAACGACCGCCAGTCCCGCGAAGGGTCCGCCGAGGGCAACGACGGCGGCCGCGGTGGTGGGCCAGGCGGCTCGCACCAGGTCGATGGCTGGGAGCGGCTTGCCGAGTAGCAACAACAGATGGACCGAGACCAGCGCAGCGGCTCCGAGAAGCGCGTCGACAGTGCTTCGGTGCAAGGCAAGGGCCATGCTGCATCCGAAGGAGGCAAGGAGGGTCAGCACGGGGCGCGCGACATCGCCCAGACCCATGGTCGCAGGCTCAAGAGGCATGAATCGCGGCACAGCGTCAGCCCGGCTCGTGGCGACGCACACGGCCCAGACCAGGACAAGCCCGAGCACGATCGTTCCCAGTAGCAGGACCAGCACCTGAAGCCGGGCTCGCCGGGGAGAATGGCCGGTCAGGTGCAGGGTCTCCTCGAATCGCGCGTCGTTCAACGTGCCGAGGACCAGCGCGAGAGTGATGGGAACCAACACGACGGCGACGTCATCAAGGGTGTCCAGGGTCCCCGGCAGTCTCGACTCACCGATCGGGTGGCTGCTGCGTCCGATCCCGATCAGGGCGGCAAGGACGAACGCGCCCGCACAGACCTGCCAGGCTCGGGTCCGGACCAGGGTGCTGGCCAGCCCGCGGATCGTCATGCACTCACTCCACGTGATCCAGACTCGAGAAGTAGAGCTCCTCCAGCGTGGTGATCGCGCCGAGCTCGGCGATCGCTCCAGCGACCAGGGGCCGGCCGTCGGCGACCATCAGGTAGTGGTCGGCGACCACCTGGACGTCGTGCAGCTGGTGTGAGGACAAGATCACGGCCCGGCCCTCCGCCCGGGTCATGTCACGTACGAGGTCGAGCAGCCAACGGATGCCGATCGGATCGAGTCCGTTGGTGGGCTCGTCCAGGACGATCAGTCCTGCGTCGGTCAGCAGCACCCGGGCCAGGGCCAGCCGCTGACGCATGCCCAGACTGAAGGCCGCCGCCGGCTGTCGCCCTACCTCGCCCAGCCCGACACGGCGCAGAGCCTCCGATGTCTCGTGGTTGCCGAGCCGACGGGATGGGAAGGCGGCCCGGAGGTTGTCGGCGGCGGAGAGTGACCCGAAAAGGGCCGGGTGCTCAAGCATGCCGGTGACTCCCGGCGTGGGTCGGCCTCGTCTGACCGGGTTGCCGGCGACGCTGATGGTACCGCCGTCGAGGGGCTCCAGGCCGAGGATCATCCGCATCAGCGTCGACTTGCCTGCGCCGTTGCTGCCGACCAGCCCGAGGCATTGACCCTCCCTGACGTCCAGCTGGAACGGCCCGATCTCCGTACCGTTGCGATAACGGCGGATCGCTCCGGTCACTGACAGCGCGTGGGTGGTGCTCATGAACGATCCTCGGGGACCCCTCGGGGGCGCTCCGGAGGCTGGACCCAGCGGACACCGGCGTCGGCGTCGAGCAGGACGATGTCACCGCGCTCGTCGAACACGGCCTCGGTGATGTCGTCCCAGTGATCGATCTCGTTCCCCGACAGGTCGAGGAGGGATGCTCGTCGGACAGTCCTGGTGGGGTCCGTCAGCAACATGCGCTCCGAAGTGGGCGAGGCCGCCAGCAGCAGTTGAGCCTTCCGTTCCGTCGACCACGTCAGGCGGCCGGCTTGGTCGTGCACCGACACCACCGTCACAAGGCCATCGGCCGTCCTGGCGCGCACAACCGCCACCACATGCCGCGGCGACCACGAGCAGGTCGCGCCCGGGAGCGGTGGACTGACCTCCGCCTCCTCGCCGTTCACGCTGATCCGATCGACGCCGTTGAACCGTGCAGCTCCGTCGGCTGACAGGCATCCTGGCGCGTGTGGTCGGTCGGGGTCCTCCTCCTCAACCGGGGACTCCGGCATCTGGATGGGCCGCCATCCCGAGGAGGTCCGTACGACGGACTGGTAGCGGCTGCCGAGACCAAGGACCCCGCTGGTGCCGGATGCAGCTCGCGAGTACCACTCCAGGGACACGTTCTCGGCTGGCCACGAGGTGGTCCCGGCGGGTGTCCAGCTCTGAATGACGGCATTCCCGTCCGTGCGCGTCCACAGCCGCAGCGCGGCGTCGCGGTCGACGGCGAGGATCTCGTTGAACCCTGAACCCTGCGTCTTCCACGCCTTCGGGATCCGCGCTCCGCCGAGGAGTTCCGGCCTCGGGTCAGCGGTGAGATCCTGGAGGTCGCCGCTCAACACCGCCGCAGGGCACCGCGGAGCACACACGGCTGACAGCTGGCCCGTGTCGTCGCGCTGCCACACGACCCGACCCGATCGGTCGAGACCCCGGAACTGCTGACCGACATGAACGATCGCACCGTGGGAGTCTGCGGCGAACAGTCGCGGCTGGCTGTCCAGGTAGGTCGCGTCCACGCTCGTCACGGAGTGGTTGGTCCCGCCGAGATACCAGACCGCGACAGCCACGAGCCCGACGGCCACGAGAGCCGCCGCCGCCGCCCGATGCGCGTTCACAGTCGGCAGTTCTCGCGACTCAGTACGACGTCTGGGTCGGGCAGTTCGAGTCGAGGCGAGTCATGTCTTCTCCGAGGTTGGGCGGTGTCCGCAGGGTGCGCCGGGGCGGACACTAGCGTCCGGGACAAGGAGATGCCCGGTGGTCTATACCTCGCAGTCAGACAGCCAGTTACGGCTGTCATGCGCCGACGGCACCCAGGACCACGGGTGAGACCACCGGTGTCAGACAACTGACCCGGGCCACGAAGGCCCGGGTCAGTGGTGCCGCTGGCGGAGGTAGGGGGATTCGAACCCCCGAGGGCTATTAACCCAACCCGCTTTCCAAGCGAGCGCCATAGGCCACTAGGCGATACCTCCGCGGAGGAGGCTACCGGTCGTCTCGCCAGCCGGTGAAATCGCCCGCTTTGGTCCGGTACGACGCCTCCCCTAGACTCACCGCCAACCCCCCACGCGGCGTCACCTCGCCCAATCCCCCAGGGCCGGAAGGCAGCAAGGGCAAGTGAGCTCTGATGGGTGCGTGGGGGGCCTCTTCATGTCCGGGCCCACCCTGTGTCCCGGCCGGGCATCCCGGCGGGTGTCGACTGTGGGTGGGCACGGTTAGGGTTCACGACGTGGAGTCACCCCTCGCGCTCTATCGCCGCTACCGGCCCGAGACCTTCCAGGAGGTCATCGGGCAGGACCACGTGACCGAGCCGCTGCGTGCGGCGCTCGCCGGCAACCGGGTCAACCACGCCTACCTCTTCTCCGGTCCGCGCGGCTGCGGCAAGACCACGAGCGCCCGCATCCTCGCCCGGGCGCTCAACTGCGTGCAGGCGCCGGTGGCCGATCCGTGCGGTGAGTGCGACAGCTGTCGTGACCTGGCTCGCGGCGGGCCCGGCTCGATCGACGTCATCGAGATCGACGCGGCCTCCCACGGAGGCGTCGACGACGCGCGCGACCTGCGTGAGAAGGCCTTCTTCGCCCCCGTGCGAGACCGTTACAAGGTCTACATCATCGACGAGGCCCACATGGTCTCCACCCAGGGCTTCAACGCGCTGCTCAAGCTGGTGGAGGAGCCGCCTCCCCACCTCCGCTTCATCTTCGCCACGACCGAGCCTGACAAGGTGCTGCCGACGATCCGGTCCCGCACCCACCACTACCCCTTCCGGCTGATTCCGCCCAAGCTGCTCAGCGACTACCTCTCGACCCTGTGTGCCGAGGAGGGTGTGTCGATCGAGCCTGCGGCCCTCCCGCTGGTGGTGCGTGCCGGTGGTGGCTCCGCCCGCGACACCCTGTCGGTCCTCGACCAGCTGCTCGGCGGTGCCGGCGACGCGGGGGTGACCCACCAGCTGGCGACCGACCTGCTCGGCTTCACCCCCGACTCGTTGCTCGACGAGGTCGTCGAGGCGTTCGCCGCCCGCGACGGCGCGGCGGTGTTCGGGGTCGTCGACAAGGTCGTCGAGACGGGCCAGGACCCGCGTCGCTTCACCGAGGACCTCCTGCGCCGCCTTCGTGACCTCGTCATCGTGATGGCCGTGCCGGACGCCCCTGCGACTGGCCTCATCGACGTCGCCGAGGACGCCGGTGAGCGGCTGGTCGCCCAGTCCGCCCGCTTCGGAGCCCACGAGCTCAGTCGTGCCGCCGACATCGTCGCCGCCGGCCTCACCGAGATGCGCGGGGCCACCGCGCCACGCCTGCTGCTCGAGCTGGTCTGCGCCAAGGTGCTGCTGCCCGGCGCCGACCACACGTCCGAGGGCGTCATGGCCAGGCTCGACCGTCTCGAGCGGCGGATGGACGTCACCGGCGGTCCACACTCCTCGGCGTCGAGCACCCCGCCGCAGGCCGCGCCAGCGTCCCGTGCGCCGGCCAGCGCGCCCGAGGCGCCCGCCCCCGAGGGGCCTGCGCCCGAGGCGTCGCGTCCGTCGGCGGCCGCGCCCACCCCGTCCCCGGCAGCAGACCCCGGTCCTCCGCCGCCTCCGCCCCCGCCGTCCTCGACGCAGTGGTCGGAGCCATCGGAGGAGCCGGCTCCGGTGACTGCGGAGCCGAGCCCCGAGCCGTCAGGTGCCGGGGTCGTGGCCTCCCAGCCCGCCGGCCCGCAGGGTGGCCTCAGCCTGGTCGACGTCCGCCGCCTGTGGCCCGACGTCCTCGAGGCGCTCAAGACACGTCGGCGGCTGGTGTGGATGGTCCTCTCCCAGAACGCCCACGTCGTCGGGGTCGACACCACGACGCTCACGATCGGCTTCAACTCCGAAGGCCCGCGCGAGTCCTTCCTGCGTGGCGGCGGCGACGAGGTGCTGCGGCAGACGGCGATCGACGTCATCGGCATGGACTGGCGGATCGACTCGATCGTCGACCCGAGCCACGCCGGCGATGCCCCGACCATCACCAAGCACTCCACCGCACCGGCCGCGGCGCCCGCCGCACCGACGGGCCAGCCGCAGGACGCGCCCCAGCCGCAGGCCCCGGCTGACGCGGCACCGGCATGGGCCAGCGACGAGACGGCTGCCGCCAGCACCGAGGGTGCCGGCCTGGCCGCGGCACGCGAGGCGCTCCAGCAGGCCCGGGCCAACGAGCCTGGCGAGGCCGACGCCGCCCCCGTGCGGTCCGCCGACGACGACGTCGACCCCGACGACCTCGATGCCGAGACAGCCGGGCTCGACAGCGAGGCGCTGCTGAGCCAGACGCTCGGCGCGCGACTCATCGAGGAGATCAAGCACGACTGACGCGGCCGCCCACCGGCCGCGACACCGACCACACACCCGGATGCGAGGAACACCATGAGCCAGAACCCCTTCGACGCCCTCGGCGGCGGCGGCTTCGACATGAACGCCCTGCTCGAGCAGGCCCAGCAGATGCAGGAGCAGCTCACCCAGGCCCAGGCCGACCTCGTCGAGCAGAGGGTCGACGGCACCGTCGCCGGCGGAGCCGTCCAGGTCACCGCCAACGGTGTGGGAGAGCTCGTCTCCGTCACCATCCGGGCGGGCGAGTTCGACGGCAGCGACCCCGACGACCTCTCCGACCTCTCCGACATGATCGTGGCCGCCTACCGCGACGCCAAGGCCAAGGCGGAGGCACTGGCCAGCGAGGCCATGGGCCCGCTGGCCGGCGGCATGCCCGGCCTGGGCTGAGGACCCGAGTTGTACGAAGGCGTCGTCCAGGACCTCATCGACGAGCTCGGGCGGTTGCCCGGGGTCGGCCCCAAGAGCGCGCAGCGGATCGCGTTCCACCTGCTGCAGGCCGAGCCTGCCGACGTACGCCGTCTCGCCGACGTCCTCATCGAGGTCAAGGCCAAGGTGAAGTTCTGCTCGGTCTGCTTCAACGTCAGCGAGGACGAGCAGTGCCGGATCTGCCGTGACCCGCGCCGCGACCCGAGCGTCCTGTGCGTCGTCGAGGAGTACAAGGACGTCGTGGCGATCGAGCGCACCCGCGAGTTCAAGGGCCGCTACCACGTGCTTGGCGGGGCGATCTCCCCCATCGACGGCATCGGTCCCGACCAGCTCCACGTGCGCGAGCTGATGACCCGGCTGGCCGACGGAGCCGTCTCCGAGGTCATCCTGGCCACCGACCCCAACCTCGAGGGCGAGGCCACCGCGACCTATCTCACGAGATTCCTCCAGCCGATGGGGTTGCGCGTGACACGTTTGGCGAGTGGACTGCCCGTAGGCGGTGACCTGGAGTACGCCGACGAGGTCACTCTGGGCCGGGCATTCGCCGGAAGGAGATCAGCCGATGACTGAGGAATCCGGTGGCGCGGCCGTCGACCGCTACGAGTTCGCCGCACAGATCGCCGACCAGGTCGAGAGCTTCCTGCTCGCGCTGCGGGCGGTTGCTCGCGAGGGCAACGGCGCCCGCGCGGTGTCCCTGCTGCTCCTCGAGATCAGCCAGGTCCTGCTCGCCGGTGCGCGACTCGGCGCCCAGCTCGACTTCACCCCGCGCGAGGAGTTCCAGCCCGACGTCGGCCCCGAGCCCGACATCGACGAGCTGCGCCTGCGCCTGGCCGAGATGCTCGGGGGGATCGACACCTACAGCTTCGTCTTCGACCCCTACGTCCCCGAGGTCGTCCAGAGCCACCTCTCCGACGACCTCGCCTCCATCGCCATCGACCTCGACAACGGCCTGCGCCACTTCCGCGTCGGCGACATCGAGGAGGCGCTGTGGTGGTGGCAGTTCTCCTACGTCAACAACTGGGGCAACCTCGCCGGCGCCGCCCTCAACGCCTTGCTGACGGTGGTGGCGCACGACAGGTTCGACACCGACTTCGAGGAGAACGCCCAGGCGGTCACCGTCGCCAACGAGATCCTCGGCGGGGTCACGCCGGCCTAACCCTCTGAGCGCTCGATCCTGGTCCAGCCGGTCCACCCTCGTTCCGCCATCAGCTCCTGGAGCCTCTCGACGATGGGGTGGGCGTCGAACGCGTAGGAGTCGATGAGGCCGACGACGGCGTCGTCCGACAGCTCCGCGTTCTGCTGCTCGAGCTCGCCGCGCTCCGCTGCCTCATCCGCGATCTCGGCCATCAGGTCGGCTGCCTCGGTGAGCCGTGCGTCGTCGAGGCCGTCCTCGGCCAGCTCGGTGATGAGGCGGTAGAGCCGCACCGTGCGCGGGTCGTCCAGCTGGGCGTTCTTCTGCTCCATGAGAGCCGGGATCTTCTCCGGCCATCGTGCTGCCAGCAGGATCCAGCCGTCGCGCTCGCCCTCGATCATGGCCTCCGACGTGCCCGCAGCCCGTAGCCGCTCGAGGTAGGCGACCACCTGTGGGGGCAGCGCCAGCGAGTCGCCGTCGGCGAGACGGGCGATGCGCCGACGGTGCTCCTGGAGCTCGCGGATCCGCGCCCTCAGGTCGGCGTCGATCTGGGCGACCGCCTCGGAGAAGTCCCTCGTCGAGGCGTCGAGCAGCTCCTCTACTCGCGCCAGCGGCACTCCCGCCTCTGCGAGCGTCCGGATCCGGATCAGGCGTACGACGTCCGTCGCGCCGTAGGTGCGGTAGCCCGAGCCGTCCCGAGCAGGCTCCGGCAACAACCCGACCTGGTGGTAGTGGCGCACGGCGCGCACGGTGACCCCGGCGTGCGCCGCGAGCTGGCTGATGGTGAGCATGGACTCAGACTGCCCGAGCCCGACTGAAGAGCCGCAGGGCCCACCGCGAGCAGAGCGCCGTGATCACCACGCACCAGCCGACGGCCCACCACGCGTCCGTGCCCGGGCTGGTGCCCTCCAGGCTGGCGCGCAGCATGTCGATGATCGGGGTGAACGGCTGGTTCTCCGCGACCCAGGCGAGTCCTGCGGGCATGGAGTCGGTCGGCACGAACGCGCTCGAGAGGAACGGCAGCAGCATCAGGAACATCGGGGTGTTGCTCGCGGTCTCGACACTGTCGGCGGCGAGGCCGAGTGCGACGCAGAGCCAGGTCAGCGCGATCGTGAGGAGCGTCAGGATGCCGAGCGCACCGAGCCAGCCGACGGCGTCGGCTTCGGGGCGGTAGCCGATCAGGACGGCGACGAGGAGCACGATGGCCACGGCGGCTGCCGTCTGCGCCAGTGCGGCAAGGACGTGGCCGGTCAGCACCGACGACCTGGCGATGGGCATCGTCCGGAAGCGGTCGATGATCCCCTCGGTGGAGTCCTTGGCCACGTGGATCGCCACGCTGAGAGCCACGGAGGACACGGTGATGATCAAGATGGCCGGGGCGATGTAGGTGAGGTACTCGCGCCTTCCGCCACCCCCGGAGAGGCCTGCGCCCATCGTGCCGCCGAAGACGTAGACGAACAGCAGCAGGAAGAGCACGGGCTGGGCGATGAGCATCAAGGTCAGCGAGGGGTATCGCATGATGTGCCTGACGTTGCGTCGCCACATCGTGACCGAGTCGCGTGCGGTGAGGGTGATCGTGCTCATCGGGCTGTCTCCTTGTCAGCGGTGTCCTCGTCAGCGGTGGCGGGGTGGCCGGTGAGCGCGAGGAACACGTCGTCGAGCGTCTGGCCTCCCGTCCTCGCCTTGAGCTCGGCGGGTGTGCCGGTGGCGACCAGGCGGCCGCCGTCGAGCAGGCCGACGGTGTCCGCGAGCTGGTCAGCCTCCTCGAGGTACTGCGTGGTGAGGAAGATCGTCACCCCGTCGGCCAGCAGCTCCCGCACGACCTGCCACAGGTCGCGGCGGCTGCGCGGGTCCAGCCCGGTCGTCGGCTCGTCGAGGAAGATCACCTGAGGCCGCCCGACCAGCGTCATGGCGAGGTCGAGCCGGCGCTTCATCCCCCCGGAGTACGTCGCTGCGCGGCGGTCGGCGGCATCGGTGAGGCCGAACCTCTCCAGCAGCTCGTCGACCCGCGCGCGGGCGTCCGGGCGGGAGAGGTGGAGGAGGTCCGCCATCAGCCGGAGGTTCTCCCGGCCGGTGAGCAGCTCGTCGATCGCCGAGAACTGGCCGGTGACGCCGATGCTGCGTCGTACGGCGTCAGCCTCGGTCCGGACATCGGCTCCGGCGACGCGGGCCTCGCCGCCGTCGGCGCTGACGAGCGTGGTGAGGATGCGGACCGTGGTCGTCTTCCCGGCCCCGTTGGGCCCCAGGAGGGCGTAGACGGTGCCGGGCGGGACGGTGAGGTGGAGGTCATGGAGGACGGGTTGGTCGCCGTAGGACTTGGTGAGTCCGACCGCCTCGATGGTGGGTGTCTGTGTCGTCATGCGGACAGCGTGGAGGGTTGACGCTGCGTCAAGGTCAAGCCGACACGTGCCGCGCTCCGGAACCACCGCCGGGCACCGACGTGAGATACCGGCGGGACGGGCCTGGCGGCGCCCGTAGAATCGAGGGAGCCCGGGGGCTGGCGGACAACGCCGCTGCCCCCGCGTCGTACACCCGACCCAACGATCCGAGGACGCACCGTGGGCATTGTCGTGCAGAAGTACGGCGGCTCGTCGCTTGCCGACGCCGACGCCATCAAGCGGGTCGCCCGACGGATCGTGGAGATCAAGAAGTCCGGCCACGACGTCGTGGTCGCCGTCTCCGCGATGGGTGACACCACCGACGACCTGCTCGACCTCGCCAACGGCGTCTCGCCGCTGCCGCCGGCGCGCGAGATGGACATGCTCCTGACCGCGGGCGAGCGGATCTCGATGGCGCTGGTCGCGATGGCGATCAGCGACCTGGGCTACACCGCGCGCTCGTTCACCGGCTCTCAGGCCGGCGTCATCACCGACGCGGTGCACGGCAAGGCCAAGATCATCGACGTCACCCCGGGCCGCATCACCAGCGCGCTGGAGGAGGGCCACATCGTCATCGTGGCCGGCTTCCAGGGGGTCAGTGCCGACACCAAGGAGATCACCACGCTGGGCCGCGGCGGCACCGACACCACCGCCGTCGCCCTGGCCGCGGCGCTCGACGCCGACGTGTGCGAGATCTACACCGATGTCGACGGCGTCTTCACCGCCGACCCGCGCATCGTCCCGACCGCCCGCAAGCTCAGCAGGATCTCCTACGAGGAGATGCTCGAGATGGCCGCCTGCGGCGCCAAGATCCTCCACCTGCGCTGCGTGGAGTACGGCCGCCGCCACGGGATCCCCATCCACGTCCGATCGTCCTTCAGCCAGCTCCAAGGCACCTGGGTCGTCGACGACACCCAACTCCATGCACAGAGCGAGGGAGACACCATGGAACAGCCCATCATCGCCGGAGTCGCCCACGACCGCAGCGAGGCCAAGATCACCGTGGTCGGGGTCCCCGACAAGGTCGGTGAGGCCGCGCGCATCTTCGAGGCCCTCGCCGAGGCGCAGATCAACCTCGACATGATCGTGCAGAACGTCTCGGCGGCGGCGACGAGCCTGACCGACATCTCCTTCACCCTGCCGCGCGCCGACGGACAGACCGCGATGGCGGCCCTCGCGAGGATCCAGGCCGAGGTGGGCTACGACAAGCTCCTCTACGACGACAAGATCGGCAAGCTTTCGCTGATCGGAGCAGGCATGCGCTCCCACCCGGGCGTGACCTCCAAGTTCTTCGCCTCGCTGGCCGCCGCCGGGGTCAACATCGGGATGATCTCCACCTCCGAGATCCGCATCTCGGTGATCGTCGACGAGAACGACGTCGACGACGCCGTGCGTGCCACGCACTCGGCGTTCGACCTCGACGCCGACGAGGTGGAGGCCGTGGTCTACGGCGGGACCGGGCGATGAGCGACGTGTCGCCGGCCCGCCCCGTCAACATCGGCATCGTCGGCGCCACCGGTCAGGTGGGCGTCGCCATGCGCCAGATCCTCCTCGAGCGCAGCTTCCCCGTGGGCGAGGTGCGCTTCTTCGCCTCCGCCCGGTCCGCGGGCACGGTCCTGCCCTTCGGGGACCGCGAGGTCACCGTCGAGGATGCGGCGACTGCTGACCCGTCGGGACTGGACATCGCCCTGTTCTCCGCCGGCGCGACCACCTCCCGTGAGCTGGCACCCAGGTTCGCGGCCGCGGGAGTGATCGTGGTCGACAACTCCTCGGCGTTCCGCAAGGACCCCGACATCCCGCTGGTCGTCTCGGAGGTCAACCCTGACGCGATGGGTGAGGTGATCGAGGCTCGCCACGGAATCATCGCCAACCCCAACTGCACGACCATGGCCGCCATGCCGGTCCTCAAGCCGCTCCACGAGGCGGCAGGCCTGCAGCGTCTCGTCGTGTCCTCCTACCAGGCGGTCTCGGGCTCCGGCGTCGCCGGCGTCGACGAGCTGGCCAACGGGGTCGCTGCAGCGGGCGACAAGGCCCGCGAGCTCGCCTACGACGGCTCCGCGATCACCTTCCCCGAGCCCGACAAGTACGTCGCACCGATCGCCCACAACGTCATCCCGCTGGCCGGTTCGATCGTCGAGGACGGCCTCAACGAGACCGACGAGGAGCAGAAGCTCCGCAACGAGTCGCGCAAGATCCTCGGCCTTCCCGACCTGCTCGTCTCGGGCATATGCGTGCGGGTCCCGGTCTTCACGGGGCACTCGCTGGCGATCAATGCCGAGTTCGAGCAGGCGATGACGCCCGAGCGTGCGCGGGAGATCCTGGCCGAGGCACCGGGCGTGGAGCTCGTGGACGTCCCCACCCCACTCCAGGCGGCAGGCAAGGACCCGTCCTACGTCGGTCGCCTGCGGCAGGACCCCGGAGTGCCGGGCGATCGTGGCCTCGCGCTCTTCATCAGCAACGACAACCTGCGCAAGGGTGCGGCCCTCAACACCGTGCAGCTCGCCGAGCTGATCGCCGCCCGCCTCTGACGGCGGGGGCTAGGTGGCCTTCTCGTACTCCATCTCGTAGGACAGCAGCTCTCCGGGCGAGGAGTCGTCGAGGACAACGGTGAGACCGTCGATCAGGCGGACGCTGACGGTGTACTCCACAGGTTGCCCCGGCTCGGGCGTCACCTCCGCCTCGCACGTGACCTCGCCTGCGTCGCAGGTGATGTCCTGCAGGGCACCGATGGGTGGCTTCCCATCCGCTCCTCGGAGCCAACCGGGATCGCGGAGCCAGGCCTCCATGTCCGCCGCGGTGATCGCCGCCGGGACGGCGTACTGACCGCGGTAGACCGCGTTGGGGCCCTCGCGGTAGACGCTCTGGTAGAAGGAGTCCCTGTGGAACTCCCATCCGCGGGGGATGGGGGCGCGCTCGGCGTAGGAAACGAGCGCCTTGGTCTCGGGATCCGTGATCCGCTCGAGGTTGGCCGCCTCCTCGGCCTCGCCGGCGACGAGGGCAACCAGGATGAGCGAGCCGAACTGCATCAGGACCCGCCACCAGCCGAGGGCAAACCCCGCCAGCGGCCGAAAGGTCTCCACGTACTCCTCGCCGAAGTCGAGCTGGGCGAACCATCCCCCGAACTTGAGCGTGAGGGCGACGACGAGGCCCATTCCGAGCACCAGGCTGAGCAGTCCGACGAGCCCCGAGCTGTCGCCGAGGAGCCGCCTGCCCTCCGCCGTGCCGCCCGCCCACGCCACCGCGACCGGCACCGAGTAGGCCGCGAGGAGCACGACGGCCGCGAGCCCGGCTCGACGTCCGGTGAGGTCGGCGAGGAAGCCGGGCTGGGGTGTCTCGCCCGAAGAGTCCAAGGCCTCAGTCGTCCGTGGCCAGCTGGTGGGTGACCCACCAGGCCAGGGTGTACCCGGCCATGGTGACCACGGGGGCCACGACCACCATCCACACCTCGTCGAAGGACTGGCTGAAGAACGCCAGCAGCACGACGACAGCGGTGCCGAGCCCCAGGAAGCTCGTGCTGCCGGCCTCGAGCAGCCCGAAGCCGCGCAGCATCCAGCCGCCGAGGTAGGCCAGCAGGAGCACCGTCGCCACGAGGATCACCAGACCCGGGCCCCCGCCACAGGAGCTCGTACCGCGGGCGGCCTCGCAGGCTGTCGCGGAGAGCCAGACCGAGGCCACTGCCAGGAGACCCACGACGGCTCCGGTGACGAGCGCGGCAGCGATGCCGGGAAGCTGGGGGAGGCGTACGACGTCGCGTGCCGGGCGGCGTACGGGCTCAGGCCTGGGCTCGGGCCCTGGCCGAGGTGCCGCAGGGGCCACGGGCGGGGGCGCAGACTGCCGGGTCGCGACGGGCTCGGGCTCAGGGTGCGGCTCGGGTGCCGGCTGCTCCGCCTTGCCCTTCTTGCGTCGCAGGGACAGGGACGGCATCCCGAGCGAGGGCATCTCCAGGGAGGGCTCGTCCTGCTCCGCTCGGTCGTCGTCCCGGTCGTCCGCCATTCCCGCAGTCTGCCACGGCTGAACTTCCACTCGACGGAGTGGAAGTTCGGCGAAGGGTATGCGTGAGGCCCGCGGTACTGCGGTGAAGATCCACTCGTGCGAGTGGAAATTCATCTGGTGGCGTCGCGTGTGCGGTGGCGGGAAGCACGAAGCCGGACCTGCTGTGCAGGTCCGGCTCGGTGGTGGAGCTCGGGAGGCTCCGCGTGGTCGGGCTGACAGGATTTGAACCTGCGGCCTCCTCGTCCCGAACGAGGCGCGCTACCAAGCTGCGCCACAGCCCGATCCGCCCCGTGGATGGTCACCCAGCCACAGAGCACGGCGAGCATACCGGAGCAGTTTGCGGGTGCCGAAATCGCCCGCGGTCTGTCGGCTTGGAGCCTCAGACCCGCGGCACCAGCGTCAGCAGGGTCGCCTCGGGCCGGCAGGCGACGCGGAGCCGGACGTAGGGGTTGGTGCCCAGCCCGGCCGAGACGTGCAGCCACGAGGTGCCGGGGTCGCCGGGAGCCGAGGCCGCCGGGTGACGGTGGAGGCCTCGGGCGCGGGCGGTCTCCAGGTCGCAGTTGGTCGTCAGCGCCCGACCGCCCCTGCCACCGAGCCGGGGCAGGCACACCTGTCCGCCGTGCGTGTGGCCGGCGATGATCGCGTCGTAGCCGTCGCGGGCGAACTGGTCGAGGACCCGCAGGTAGGGCGCGTGGGTCACCGCGAGCCGGACGTCGGCGGAGGCGTCGGCGGGACCGGCGACCCGGTCGAGGTCGTCGTACTCGAGGTGGGGGTCGTCGACGCCGGCGAACGCGATCCTCGTGCCGCGCACGGTGAGCTCGCCGAAGCCGTTGGTCAGGTCGATCCAGCCGGATTCGTCGAAGTGCCGCTTCATCTCCGGCCAGGGGAGCTGGCCCTGGCTCGTGTGGCGGATCCCCGTGTCGGGCAGCAGGTAGGCGAGCGGGTTGCGCATGGTGGGCGCCCAGTAGTCGTTGGAGCCGAGCACGTAGGCCCCAGGGACGTCCAGCAGTCCGCCGAGGGCCTCGGCCAGGAGCGGCACGGAGCGCGCGTGGGCGAGGTTGTCACCCGTGTCGATCACCAGGTCCGGCTCGCAGGCGGCCAGGCCGCTCAACCACTCCCTCTTCGCCCGCTGGTCGGGAGCCAGGTGGATGTCGCTGATGTGGAGCACCCGCAGCGGGTCGTGGCCAGGAGGCAGGAGCGGCACGGTCTCCTCGCGCAGGGTGTACTGCCTCGCCTCCCGGGCGGCGTAGGCGGTGAGGCCCAGGCCCGCCGCGACGCCGAGCCCTGCCGTGCGCCGGAGAATCGGGAGGAGTGCCACGCCGCAAGGCTGCCACAATGGACCACATGAGTGCTCTCAAGGACCGTCTCCGAGCCGACCTGACCGCTTCGATGAAGGCACGCGACGAGATGCGGTCGTCGACCTTGCGGATGGTGCTCACCGCCATCACCAACGCCGAGGTGTCCGGCAAGGTAGCGCGCGAGCTCACCGACGACGACGTGCTGACCGTCCTCACCAGCGAGGCCAAGAAGCGCCGCGAGGCAGCCACCGCGTTCGCCGAGGGGGGCCGCCCGGAGATGGCGGCCAAGGAGGCCGCCGAGGGCGAGGTCATCGCCGACTACCTGCCGACCCCCCTGACCGAGGCAGAGATCGCCGAGCTGGTCACCGCCGCGATCGCAGAGACCGGCGCCGCTGAGGAGGGCATGCGGGCGATGGGCAAGGTCATGGGCGTCGTGACCCCCCAGGTCAAGGGCAGGGCCGACGGCGGCGCCGTGGCTGCGGAGGTACGACGCCAGCTCGGCTAGTCGTTGCCCCTGCCGTTCCCGTTGCCGTTGCCCCCGCCGTTGCCGCGCCCGCGCCCGCGGTTGCCGTTGCCGCCACCTCCGTCCCCGCCGCCGCCGCCGTCGGTGGTGGGCGGGGGTGGGACGTAGCCGGTGGAGGTGTAGATGACCACCGTGTCGCCGCTGCTGAGCCCCGAGCCGGCCGGCGGCGAGGAGTAGGCCACCGAGCCCTGGGCCACGCTGGAGTTGACGTCGCCACCCGGGACGACGTTGAAGCCCGCGCCCTCGAGGGTCGTGGTCGCCTGCTTGACGCTCATGCCGCTCACCTCGGGCACCGTCGTGAGCACGCCGGCGATCTCGTCGCCCGCCGGCGGCTGGAAGTCCTCGTAGGGGAGCTTCGCGGAGATCGCGGCCATCGCGTCGCCCCAGATCGGCCCGGCGACCGTTGAGCCGAAGGCCTCGTAGATGGGGCTGCCGCCGACGAGCTGGCCGTTCAGCGAGACCCAGTGACCCAGTGAGTTGGCTCCGGCCACCATCGCGGCCGTGGCGATCTTGGGGGTGTAGCCCACGAACCACACCGACATGTTGCTGTTGTTGGTGCCGGTCTTGCCGGCCGACGGCTTGTCGATCGCGATGCTCTGGCCGAACCCGCCGGGCTCCATGACGCCGCGCAGGATGTCGTTGACCGCGTCGGCAGTGGCTCCGGGCATGACCTGCTCGCAGGACGAGGGGTACTCGTTCAGGGGGGCGCCGCTGGAGTCGAGGATCGCCCGGACGGGCCGTGCGTCGCAGTGGAGGCCGCGGGCGGCGAACGTGGCATAGGCCTGCGCCATCTCCAGCGGGTTGCTGTCGGAGACGCCCAGGATCCAGGAGGGCACCTGCTGGGGCTTGGGCACCCGGACGCCCATGTCCTTGGCCAGCTGGAGGGGCTCGCACATGCCGGTCTCCATCTCCAGCTGGGCGAAGAAGGTGTTCACCGACTTCTGGGTCCCGGTGTAGAGGTTGTAGGAGCCCGAGCCGGTGGAGTTGGCGACGTCCCACCCCATGCCGTCTCCGGCGTAGGGGCCCTCGCAGGTCTCGAACTCGGCGTCAGGGATGTTCATCTCCTGTGGCGCGGAGATGGTGGTGCTCAGCGGGATGCCCTGGTTGATGGCGGAGGCGAGGACGAACACCTTGAACGTCGAGCCCGCCTGGAACCCGTTGGCGTCGCCGTACTTCTCGGGGACGACGTAGTTGAGGTGGGTCTGGCCCTGCGCCTTGTTGGTGCCCATCGGTCGCGACTGGGCCAGGGCCCGGACCTCGCCGGTGCCGGGCTCGACCATCGCCAGGCCGCCGATCGCCTGGTCGGTCGGGAAGACGTGGGCGCGAACGGCTTCGTCGGCCGCCTTCTGCATGTCGAGGTCGAGCGTGGTCTGGATCGTCAGCCCGCCGTTGCGGATGAGGTTCTTGCGCTCCTTCTTGGTCTCGCCGAGCGACTTGTCCTGCATGAGCCACTGGACGACATAGTCGCAGAAGAACTGGGCCTGCGACTGCTGGCAGCCGTTGGGAGCCCTCTCCAGCTTGAGTCCGAGCCCCTTGCCCTTGAGCTTCTCGGCCTTCTGCTCGCTGATCACGCCGAGGTTGGCCATCCGCTCGAGGACGACGTTGCGCCGCTCCTTGGCGCGCTCCGGGGACTCGGTGGGGTCGTAGCCGCCGGGGTTCTTCACGAGCCCGGCGAGCAGCGCGGCCTGCACGAATGAGAGGTCCTTGGCGTTCTTGGAGAAGAAGTGGCGCGCGGCGGACTGGACGCCGAAGGCGCCGTCGCCGAAGTAGGCGATGTTGAGGTAGCGCTCGAGGATCCAGTCCTTGGTGTGGTTCTTCTCGAAGGCGATGGCGTAGCGCAGCTCGCGCACCTTGCGGGCGTAGGTCTCCTCGGTGGCCGCCTTGCGCTCCGCGTCGCTCTCGGCCTGGTAGAGCAACGTCTGCTTGACCATCTGCTGGGTGATCGAGGACCCGCCCTGGGTGGTACCCCCGGCGGCCTGGTTGGTCAGGAAGGCGCGCAGGGTGCCCTTGAGGTCGAGCGCGCCGTGCTCGTAGAACCGGGAGTCCTCGATCGCGACGATCGCCTTGACCATGCGCCGCGAGATCTGCGTGAGAGGGACGTTGATGCGGTTCTGGTCGTAGATGGAGGCGATGAGGTTGCCGTTGGCGTCGTAGATGCGGGTCTTCTGCGCCAGGTCCTTGGCCTCGAGCTCCTCGGGGAGGTTGACCATGCCCTCGCTGGCGTCCTTGGTCGCCACGCCCAGCACCCCGGCGAAGGGGATGACCAGACAGGCGGCGAGCACTCCCATGACGACCGCGACGGCGCCCATGACGGTGAGGTGCGCAGCCACCCGCCCGGCGTCGGGGCCGGAGCGGTCGGGCGTGGAGCGGTCGGGAGAGGACATGGTGGAGAGAATACGGGAGCGTTCGATACCACTTCCATTTGTCGACCGTGGTCATCTAGTCACATCGGACTATGGGATTTGGGCCACATGGCCTCTGTGTTGATGCAGGAGTTTCGTTTAGTTTTTTCGCATCGGGTCGGAGTTGGCCGCTATGGGGGCGGCCAATCAGCCCGGAGACTGTGGGGAAACAACATGTGGGTCGAGGACTGGGCGTCGCGAGCGGCGTGCAAGGCAGATACTCCGGACGCGCTCTTCGTTCGAGGTGCGGAGCAGAACAAGGCCAAGGCCGTTTGCGCGGGTTGCCCCGTGCGGACCGAGTGCCTGGCCGAGGCGCTCGACAACCAGATCGAGTGGGGTGTCTGGGGCGGCATGACCGAGCGTGAGCGCCGGGCCCTCCTGAAGCGCCGTCCGGCCGCGTCCTGGCGCTCCATCCTGGAGACCGCTCGCGCCGAGCAGTCCCAGAAGCCCGTCACCGTCTGACTGAGACGTCGTCGGCCAGCAGGTCGCCGATGAGTCGCAGGCCCTCGAGGTCGTGGACGTCGGTGGACAGCGCCGGCACCACCGCCGTCGGCACCTGCGGGTGGGCCGCGGCGAACCGGCTGCGAAGGTGCGTCTCGCGCTCCACGATCCGCATGCGGTCGGCGTGCAGCCGCAGCATCCCGGCGGTGAGCGAGGACTGGTCGCGCTGGACGAGGCGGTCGGCACCCGCCACCGCCTCCTCTGCCGACAGGTCCGTCATGGGCGTCGGGCTCGCGCGGTTGACCACCAGGCCCCCCAGCGGCATGTCGTCGTCGGTCAGCCGCTCGACGAAGTAGGCCGCCTCACGCAGCGCGTCAGCCTCGGGCGCGGCCACCACGAGGAACGTCGTACGCTCGTCCTGGAGCAGCGCGAACGTCTTCTCGGCCCGCTGGCGGAACCCCCCGAAGAGCGTGTCGAAGGCCGCGACGAACGTCTGCATGTCGCGCAGCACCTGCGCCCCCAGGATCTTGGTCAGCGCGTTGGTCACCACCGACAGTCCCGCAGTCATCAGCCGGGCCGGGCCGCGCGCAGGCGCGAGGAGGAGCCGGATGAAGCGACCGTCGAGGAAGCTGGAGAGCCGCTCGGGCGCGTCGAGGAAGTCGAGCGCCGAGCGCGAGGGCGGTGTGTCGACGACGATGAGGTCGTAGGTGCCGTCCTTCTGCGCCTGGCGGTGCAGCTGGCCGAGCTTCTCCATCGCCATGTACTCCTGGGTGCCGGCGAAGGAGCTCGACAGGGCCACGTAGAACGGGTTCTCCAGGATCTGACGTGCCTTCTCAGGGCTGGCCTGGCTCTCGACCACCTCGTCGAAGGTGCGCTTCATGTCGAGCATCATGGCGTCGAGCGATCCGGGAGACGCCACGCCCGGGACCGGTCGCGGCGTGTTGTCGAGCCTCTCGATGCCCATGGCCTGGGCGAGGCGCCGGGCGGGGTCGATGGTCAGGACGACGACGTGCCTGCCGCGTTCTGCGGCGCGCAGCGCCAGCGCCGCCGAGGTCGTGGTCTTGCCCACGCCGCCCGAGCCGCAGCACACGATGATGCCGGTGCCGGGGTCGTCGAGCAGTGCGTCGACGTCGAGGGTGGGGATGTCGTGCTCGCTCATGCCAGTCCCTGCTCCCGCATCGCCTCGGCGAGCTCGAGCAGCCCTCCCCGGTCGACCCCACCGGCCAGGCGGGCGAGCTCGTAGGTCGGGACACCCAGCTCGGCGACGACCTTGCGCTGGGAGTCCTCGAGCGCACGGCGCTCCGCGTGGGCGCCCGCCTCGGCGACCAGGGCCCCGACCAGGTCGTCGTCGGCCTCGATCCCGGCACGGCCCAGGTCGGCGGCGATGCGGGGACGGTCGACCTTGCCGCGGCGGATCGACGCCAGGGCAGCCTCGTCGAGGTCGCGTGGACGGACCATGTTGACCACGACGCCGCCGACCGGGAGTCCGTTGTTCCTCAGCTCGGTGATGCCGTCGCTGGTCTCCTGGACGGGCATCTCTTCCAGGACGGTCACCAGGTGCACGGCGGTCTGCGGTGACTTCAGCAGGGCCATGACCTTGTCGGCCTGCGTCTTGATCGGTCCCACGCGCGCGAGGCCCGCCAGCTCGGAGTTGACCCCGAGGAACTGGGCGATCCGGCCGGTCGGCGGGGCGTCCAGGACGACCGCGTCGTAGATGATCGCGCCCTTGTGGCGGGAGTTGCGCTGGACCGCCTCGTAGACCTTCCCGGTGAGGAGCACGTCGCGCACGCCGGGCGCGATCGTCGTGGCGAAGTCGATGACGCCGAAGCGGTCCAGCGCCTTCCCGGCGCGTCCGAGCTTGTAGTACATCGCGAGGTACTCCAGCAGCGCCGACTCCGGATCGATGTGGAGCGCGTGGACCTGCCCGGCGCGACCGGACTCGTCCGGCACGCCCTTGGCGAGTCGCCGCTCCTCGTAGGGCAGCGGGTCGACGTCGAACATCCGGGCGATCCCCTGGCGGCCCTCGACCTCGCAGAGGAGGACGTTCTTGCCCGTGGTGGCCAGCGCCATCGCCAGGGCCGCGGCGACCGTGGACTTGCCGGTCCCGCCCTTGCCGGTGACCACGTGCAGACGGACCTGTGGCCAGTCCGAGCCGATGTCTGCGTGGAGGGTCACCTTGGCGAGGATAGCCAGCCCGACGGGAACAAGGGTTGCCGCAGGTCAGCCGCGCATCGCCTTCCCCAGCTCGTGCGCCTCGTGCATGAGCATCGCCCCGAGCTCGCGCTGCCTCGCCGAGCGGAAGCGCTGCTCGATCCCGGTGAGGCTCAGCGCGCCGACGGGCCGCTCGTCGGCGTCGAACACCGCGGCCGCCATCCCCCAGCTGCCCTCGACGATGAGCCCGGGGTTGACGGCGTAGCCGCGCCGACGCGTCGCGGCGATCCGTTCGCGGACCGCCGCGGCCGCGTGGGCGGCGCCGTACGACGCCTCGAGGTCGGCGCGCGCGAGCCAGCCATCGATCTCGTTGTCGTCGAGGAACGCCAGGATCGCCAGGCCCGCCGAGGCGACACCGAGGGGGAACCGGATGCCCTCGTGCAGCACGTGCGAGCGGATCGGGAAGCTGCCGTCCTCGCGGAGCAGGCAGATCGTCTCGTCCCCCCGGCGCGCGGAGAAGAACGCACTCTCGCCGGTGGCGACGCTGAGACGCCGCACCACGGGCTGGGCCAGCGAGGTGACGTCGTACCTCGCCGACGCCGCACTGCCGAGGAAGTAGAGCTCGGGGCCGAGAACCCACAGGCCTGCGCCGTCGCGCTCGACGAGCCCGACGGCCGCGAGGTGGGTGAGCAGCCGGTGGGCGGTGGGTCGGGCGAGGCCGGCGGTGCGGGCGGCGTCGGAGGTGGTGGATCCCGCAGGCTCGTGCTCGGAGACTGCTCGGAGCAGGCGCGAGACCCGCCCCACGACGTCCACAGGTGCGTCCACTGAGTGGACACTACCTGACCGTGCTTTCCGTCCAACGACTGATTCGCGTCCTCTGGATGGTCGGGCGTTGACGACACGGTCCGGGTTGCCTTGAATCGAGGGGACTCGTGCACCCGCTGAACACCCGTGGAGGACTCATGGACAAGGTCGTCGCCAGCGCGGCGGAAGCGGTCGCGGACATCCCGGACGGCGCGACCCTCGCGGTCGGCGGCTTCGGGCTCTGCGGCATCCCGTCGGTCCTCATCGACGCGCTGCTGGACGCCGGCACCACCGACCTCGAGGCCGTCTCCAACAACTGCGGCGTCGACGACTGGGGACTGGGCAAGCTGCTCATGGAGAAGCGGCTGCGCCGGATGGTGTCGTCCTACGTCGGCGAGAACAAGGAGTTCGCCCGGCAGTACCTCTCCGGCGAGCTGGAGGTGGAGCTGACGCCCCAGGGCACGCTCGCCGAGCGGATGCGCGCCGGTGGCTCCGGCATCCCCGGCTTCTACACGATCACCGGCGCCGGCACCCAGGTCGCCGAGGGCGGCCTGCCGTGGAAGTACGACGCCGACGGCAACGTCGAGATCGCCTCGCCGCCCAAGGAGACCAAGGTCTTCGAGGTCAAGGAGGGCGCGGACGTGACGGTCGAGAAGGAGTTCGTCCTCGAGAGGGCGATCGTCGCCGACTTCGGCCTGGTGCGTGCCTGGAAGGGCGACCGCCACGGCAACCTCGTCTTCCGCGACTCCGCCCGCAACTTCAACCCGCTCGCCGCCATGTGCGGCCGGGTGACGATCGCCGAGGTCGAGGAGCTCGTCGAGCCCGGCGAGCTCGACCCGAACGACGTCCACACGCCCGGCGTCTACGTCGCGCGCGTCGTGGCGCTGACGCCCGAGCAGGCCGCCGACAAGCGCATCGAGCGCGTGACGACGCGGCCCCGCCCGACCGCTTCGACGCAGGAGGACAACTGACATGGGCTGGACTCGTGAGGAGATGGCCGCCCGCGCCGCCTCGGAGCTGACCGACGGCTCCTACGTGAACCTCGGCATCGGTCTCCCGACGCTGGTGCCCAACTACGTCGCCGACGACGTCGAGCTGGTGCTGCAGTCCGAGAACGGCATCCTCGGAGTCGGCCCCTACCCCTTCGAGGGTGAGGAGGACCCCGACCTCATCAACGCCGGCAAGGAGACCGTGACGCTGCGCAAGGGTGCGTCGTTCTTCGACTCCGCGACGTCCTTCGGGATGATCCGCGGCGGCAAGATCGACGCCGCGATCCTCGGCGCCATGCAGGTCTCGGTGAACGGCGACATCTCCAACTGGATGATCCCCGGCAAGATGGTCAAGGGCATGGGCGGCGCTATGGACCTCGTGCACGGCGCCAAGCGCGTGATCGTGCTGATGGAGCACACCGCCAAGGACGGCTCGCTGAAGATCCTCAACGAGAACAACCTGCCCTACACCGGCAGGCGCATCGTCCAGCGGATCATCACCGACCTGGCCGTCATCGACGTGATCGACCCCGCCACCGGTGAGGTCGCGCCCTCCGGCACGCCGGGGGACCGGGCGCTGAAGCTCGTGGAGCTGGCGCCGGGCGTCACCGAGGACGAGGTGCGGGAGAAGACCGAGCCCGAGCTGGTCTGAGGCCTGCCGGTATCGCGGCCTGCAAGACTGGCCGGCATGGAGGTCTACCGAACCCCGGACGCCGCTTTCGACCACTGCCCCGACTTCCCCTGGGAGCCGGCCTACGCCGAGGTGGGTGACCCGGACGGCGGCACCCTGCGGATGGCGTACGTCGACGCGGGTCCCGCCGACGGTCCGGTCGCACTGCTGCTGCACGGCGAGCCGTCGTGGTCGTTCCTCTACCGGCACACGATCAGGGAGCTCACCGAGCGAGGTGTCCGCTGCGTCGCGCCCGACCTGATCGGCTTCGGCCGCTCCGACAAGCCGCTGGCCCAAGGTGACTACTCCTACGCCCGGCTGGTCGAGTGGACGCGTGAGCTGGTCTTCGACCATCTCGACCTGCGTGACGTGACCCTCGTCGGTCAGGACTGGGGCGGGCTGATCGGTCTGCGTCTACTGGCCGAGCACCCGGACCGCTTCGCCCGGGTGGTCGCGGCCAACACGGGACTGCCGACCGGAGACTTCAACATGCCGGAGATCTGGTGGGAGTTCCGTCGCGCTGTCGAGACGGCCGAGGTCCTCGACATCGGTCGTCTGGTCGCCAGCGGCTGCGTTCGTCCGATGGGCGACGACGTCCGGGCTGCCTACGACGCACCGTTCCCCGAGGAGCGCTCCAAGGCAGGCCCCCGAGTGATGCCGACCCTGGTCCCGACGCGCCCCGACGACCCGGCCAGCGAGGCGAACCGCGCCGCGTGGGAGGTGCTCTCGGCCAGCGAGACGCCGTTCCTGCTGGCTTTCAGCGACCGCGACCCCATCACCGGGGCGATGGCACCGATCATGCGCAAGTTGATCCCCGGCACGCGCGGCCTCGACCACCCCATCATCGAGAACGCCGGCCACTTCCTCCAGGAGGACGCCGGCGCGGAGCTCGGCCGGATTGTCGCGGACTTCATGCTGGGCTGACCGTCCCGGGCGCTACGAGACCTCGACCGGCTGACGCAGGATCGTGCGCAGCTTCGCAGGCTCGACCCGCCGGGCGTCGTTGAGGTAGATCTCGTGGTGCTTCCCCGACATCCGGAGTCCTGTCTCCGGGATGAAGCGGTCGTGCATGTCGGCGAGGACGGCGGCCTCGTCGTCGTAAGGGCCGATGTGCAGCGTCTGGACGCAGCGCCCTTCGTCGAGGGTCTCGAGCCGCACCTTGCCCAGGCTGGCCGGGCGATCCTTCGCCGCCACGGTTCCCACAGCGTCGCGGTACAGCTGTGAGTCGATCCAGTCGGGCGTCATGAGCATCAACGTCCAGCTCCACTGTGACTTGTCGCGCGCGGAGGTGAAGACGGTCATGTCCGTCGCCCACCACAGGGCCTCCAGCGGAGGGACCACGTAGTCGCGTTCGAGCTCCCGCTTGCTGGAGAACTTCAGCGTGTAGGCGACCGGGTAGAGCGCTGCGAGCGCGTCGGCATAGTCCTGCGAGGTGTTGGGATCGCCGTGCCCGTCCACCATGAGGTACTGCATCACCGGGACGTCGAGGACCCGGAACTCCCCGCTTCGCGCTCGGTAGGAGTCGTACGACTTCTTGAAGTCGATCTTCACGCCATCAGTCTGGCGTGTGCGTCAACGGTCCGGGGTGACGGCCTCGACGACATAGGCGTCGTGGTCGGAGAGGCGGGTCTGTCCCACCAAGGCAGGGTGCCGCTGCGCGGCACGGACGCTCCAGGACCTGGGGATGGCGATGTGATCGATCGTGAGCAGTTCTTCGATCTGATGGGGCAGGGCGGCGGTTGGCACCTGGAGTTCCAGACGTTCCACAGCTGCGAGCAACGACTTCGACCCGCGATTGAGCCGGTCCACCCCTGCCGGACAGGGCGTGATTCCAGTCGCCACCCCAGATCGACGGCGCGGTGGACTCTACGGCGGCCACGGCGGCACCGGTCTTTTCTGCGCTGGTGTCCCCGACCCAGGGCTCGCGACTGCCGCAGGAGCGCCAGGGCAGGATCGAGGAACACACGCGCATCTCCTCCAGCTCGACCATGGCCGAGGCGCCATGGGGGTCTGGTTGAGGAGACATGGGCAACCGGGAGGCGACGGCGGCCCACCGTCGCTTGGGTGCCATGAGTAATCGGGTCAGGTGCACGTCATACCCAGGAAGACTCAGGCGTTCGGAGACCTCCGTGAGAAGCAGCACGTCACAATCCATCGCTTCGAGCACGTGGAGGTGTCGAGCGTCCCAGCGTCCAGCGAGGTTCCACGTACCGATGAGCACGGGTGCAGTCTCGCGGGCGTTTCGCCATGACCCGTCGGATGCTCACGATGTGAGGGGGCACTACACGGGGTAGATGTCCACCCCGGCCGGTGCGTCCAAGATCATCCGCGCCCTCTCGGGATGGATGCGGTGGGTGCCCGCGTGATCGACGAGGAAGCCGAGCCCGTGGGGGGTCAGCCAGACGTAGCGACCCTCGCCGCACTGGCGTGATCGGTATCCCGCGTGGGTCTTCCAGCGGTGATGTCGTCGACCCAGTGGGCCGGAGTTGTGGGAGCCGGTCTGGTCCGGCGGGGGATCTCGACCGTCGTCGCCGTGGTTGAACGACGTCGGGTGGTCGAGGTCGACCTTGCGGCTGGTGGAAGCGGCGTAGGGCCAGTAGTCGCCGCCGGTGACGAGGTGGACCTGGTCGCGTAGCGACTCGGGGTGCTCGTAGGCGGTGTAGCGCACTCTGTCGGAGAGGTCCTTGACCGGCTGGATCCTCAGGTCGGTGCGGCCCAGCAGGTCGGAGAGACGGGCCAGCGTGGTCGGTCCGAAGCCCTCGACCCGCGCCACGCCCGGAGTGCCGTGGAGCGCCGCCTCGTGCAGGTGGACGTGCAGCACGGCCCTGGTGGCCAGCGGGCTCAGGTCGACGTCGCGCAGCGCTGCCAGCAGATCGGCGGGGAACGCCAAGGCACGAGCCGCCGCGGGCTGCTCAGACTCCTCGGCGGCGTCGAGACCGAGGTCGAGCTCGGGATTCACTGCCGACTCGGCGTGCTCCAGCAGGAGCGTGAGCAGTTCGGCCGGCCGCGCCAGCCAGGCGAACGCGAGCGCGCGGAGCTCGTCGCCCTGTGCCTCGGGGTGCAGCGGCTCGATGATCTCGGCGACCCGGCAGAGCGTGGCCTCCACGGCGACAGCGTCGCCCGCGTCGAGACGGGCGATCAGCATCCGCAGGCCGAACTCGTCGGCGCGCCCCAGGCTCGCGAAGCGGCGACGCCGTTCGGCCTCGCACCTGTCCTCGTGGGCCTCAGGGTCTGCCTCGATGACCTTGGCCTCGGCCACCTGCAGGACCCGGCCCGCGGACTCGGTGGCGATCATCCGCGAGATGGCGGAGTCGACGACCCCGACCTTGTCTGCAGGCAGGGAGCGCGACAGCTTGGCGACTCGCCGAGCCACCCACGCCTCGCACTCACCGCGCAGGCACACCCCCCACATGAGCGGGAGCCGGTGCTGCAGGTCGAGGACGTCTGCCAACGCATTGCTGGTGGCGGTCACGCCAGTGCCACGCGCCAGGGCGATCTCGCCCAGACAGAAGTCCTGGACCCCGGGAGTGCCGTCCCCGCCGACCTGCACCAGCACGTCTCCCAAGAGCTTGGCCGCACTGCCGTCAGGGCCCTGGGTCGGGTCGTCAGAGTGGATCGCGGCCCACTGGGCGAGGACCTCGAGGTCGCGGACCTCGGCGAGGCGCCGCTCGTGCACGACATCGGCAGCGGCAGCAAGGAGTGCTGCTGCGTCGAGCTCGTCCAAGCAGTCGATCATGTGTTCGATTCTAGAGCGCCCCACTGACACTGCGCGGCCGGTCGAGCGTGAGAAATGGAGGCCATCTCCATAGATGCAGCGAAACCGCCACGAGGTCGAACGTTCCAAGGCAAAATCGGCCCTCCGACACAACACGTGCGTGTCGACGAGAATGCAAGGAGCCACACGTGCCGGGTCGGTGGTGGCAGACGTACCTCGCTGGGAGCATTCCAGCCCTGGTGCTCTACCTGACCTTGCCCTCTGGCATCCCACAGGACCTCGTGTACGTGCTGATCGGGGGCTCCAGCGTCGTGGCGATCATGGTCGGGGTGCGTCTGCACCGCCCCAGCACCAGGGTGCCGTGGACCCTCATGGCACTGGGCCTGCTGGCGTGGGTCGCCGCCGACGTGCTGTGGATCTGGTACGAGGACGTGCTCGGGATCGATCCGTTCCCCTCGTTCGCGGACGTGCTCTACCTGGCCGGCTACCCCCTCCTCCTCGCCGGGCTGGCCGTGCTCATCCTCGCCCGCCGGCGCGCAGGATCCGATGCGGCCGGGCGCATCGACAGCTCGATCGTCTCGATCGCCTTCGGGTTGTTCGTGTGGGCCTCCCTGGCCGGCCCGATCCTCGACGAGGCCGCCGGACCGTTGTCCCACCGGCTCATCGCCTTCGCCTACCCGGTGCTCGACATCCTGCTGCTGGGTTTCATGGTGCGCCTGCTCAGCACCCCCGGCCTCCGCACCGCTGCCTTCCGTTTCCTCATCGGGGCGGTCCTGCTGCTCGTCGCCGCGGACACGATGTTCGCGGCGCCGTACTTCCAGGACCACTACACCGTGGTGATGGACGTCCTGTGGCTCGCTTCCTACGTGCTGTGGGGGGCGGCTGCACTGCATCCGTCGATGTCGCGCGTGTGCGAGCCGACCGACGAAGAGTCCCGAGCGTTCAGCCGGACACGCACGTTCGGGCTCACGCTCGCCGTTCTGGTCGCCCCGCTGACGCTCGCCGTCCAGCTGCTCATCGGCGTGACCCCGAACGTGTGGGCGGTGGTCGTCTGCTCCATGGTGCTCTTCCTGCTCGTCGTCGCCCGGATGACCATCGCCATCAGGGAGGTGGTCGCGACGGCCTCGCAGCGCGACCGGTTGCAGCGCGTGCTCTCCCACGAGGTCGCCCACGACTCGCTCACCGGACTGGCGAACCGAGCCTCGGTGCTCGAGCAGGTCGAGAGCGCGCTGCACCGGGGACAGCGCGCCGGCACGCTCTCCGCCCTCCTGTTCGTGGACCTCGACAGGTTCAAGGTCATCAACGACAAGCTCGGGCACCGCGCTGGTGACGCGGTCCTGTGCGAGGCGGCACGCAGGATTCGCGAGTCGGTCCGCGAGGGCGACACGGTCGGCCGGCTCGGGGGTGACGAGTTCGTCGTACTGCTGGAGGTGCTGGGGTCGGAGGCCGAGGCGCTCGACCTCGCCGATCACATCGTCCGTGCGCTGGCCGCCCCGTTCATCGTCGGCGGCACGAGCATGACCCCGGGCGCCAGCATCGGGATCGCCTTCAGCGTGGATGCGCGCACGAACGCCCGCCAGCTGCTCCACGAGGCGGACGTCGCAAGCGCGCGGGCCAAGGCGGCCGGAGGCGGGCGCACCCACGTGTTCGGCAAGGCGCTGCGGCTCGAGCTCGACCAGCAGGCAGCCCTGGAGGCAGCGCTCGGCACCGCTCTCACGCAGGGTGAGTTCGCACTCCACTACCAGCCAGTGGTCGCCACCGAGACGGACGTCATCGAGGGCTACGAGGCCTTGATCCGGTGGCACCGCCCCGGGTTCGGTCCGCAGCCGCCCGACACCTTCATCCCGGTCGCCGAGAAGTCCGACCTGATCTGTGAGATCGGCCGCTGGGTGCTCCGGGAGGCGACCGGCCAGCTGTCCAGGTGGACTGCGCGCGAACCGGAGCGCTACGGAGAAATCACCGTCGCGGTCAACATCTCCGGCAGGCACCTCGCAGAGGCAGGCATCGTCGCGGACGTCGAGAACGCACTGGCCCGCTCGGGACTGCCTGCCGAGCGCCTCGTGCTGGAGATCACCGAGTCCGTGCTCGTCGACGTGCCCACCGCGGCGACCCACCTGCTCGCCCTGAAGGAGCTGGGTGTCTCGATCAGCATCGACGACTTCGGCACCGGCTACACCTCCATCGGCCAGCTCCAGCGGATGCCGGCCGACACTCTCAAGATCGACAAGCAGTTCGTCACCTTCACGACGCCCGCAGACCGCGACCTGGTGACGCTCATGGTCAGGGCGGCGCACAGCTGTGGGATGCAGGTCGTGGCCGAGGGCGTCGAGACCCAGGACCAGCTGGAGGAGCTGCGCGCCCTCGCGGCGGACTCGGTCCAGGGCTACCTGTTCGCTCGACCCCTGCCCGCGGAGGCGGTGGAGGGGCCGCCGGGCGTGAGCCGCGAGGTCCCCCGCGCGGCCGACGTCGTCTAGCTCGCTCCGGGCACGTCCACCTCGACGGGCACCGTCAGTCGGCGCGCGTCCTGGCCGCGACGGCGACACCCAGCAGGCCGCCTGTCGCAGCGAGGGAGAACACCACCAGGAAGGGGTCTGCTCCCTGGCGTTCGGCGATGGCGAAGGCGATGCCCGAGAGCGAGAGGGCGAGCGCTGCGCCGAGCGAGTCGGCCACCGACAGCGCAGCGGAGTTGAAGCCGCGGTCGCGGTCGGTGGAGACCTCGAGCATGGCCACGCTGGTGCGCGGGTAGGCGAACCCCATCCCGGCGCCGGCGAGCACGTAGGTCGCCGCGGGCACCCATGCCGGAAGCGTTGCCCCCGAGTCGAGCGACGCGACAGTGACGGCGAGGCCGGCCGTCCCGACCAGGACCACGGTCGTGCCGGCGAGCATGGCACGGGGATGGGAGATGCGGGCGCCGAGGCGGGACTGCGCCTGGCTCGAGACCGCCCAGACGAGGCCGACCACGGTCAGGGCGATGCCGGCCCGGGTCGGGGTGAGGTGCCAGTGGTCCTGCAGGACGTAGACGATGTAGGCCTCGACGGCGAAGAAGACCCCGCTCAGCAGGCCGCGAGTGGCGATGACGGCCGGCAGTCCGCGGCGGCCCACCAAGGTTCCGGGCGGGAGCAGGCGCACCAGCGCGACGAGCACGACGACCAGCGCGGCCACCGCTGCCAGGGCGAGGACGAGCCGGGCGGAGGAGCCGAGGAGTTCGAGGACGAGCACGGCGACGGCCCCGGTCACCGCCCACCAGAGCCGGGACGCAGGAGTGTCGGTGGCTTCCGCGTGCGGGCTCAGCCCCCGCAGTGCCGGCGTCAGCAGGACCAGCGCCACGGCGACCGGCGCGACCACCCCGACGAACACCCAGCGCCAGCTCCACTGCTCGGCGACGAGCGCGGCCAGCCACGGGCCGAAGAGCGAGGGCAGCACCCAGGCCGCCGCGAAGGTCGCGAAGATGGCTGGCTGCAGCAGCGAGGGGTAGACGAGCCCGACGAGGACGTAGAGCCCGACGATCAGCGCGCCTCCCCCAGGCCCTGGACCACCCTCCCGACGAGGAGCACCTCCATCGTCGGCGCCAGGCCGCAGATGAGCAGCCCGAGGGAGAACAGGCCGAGCGAGGCGAGCAGCGGCACGGCCGGACCTGTGCGATCGCTCCACATCCCGGCGACCACCATGCCCACGACCCCACTGGCCAGCGGGGCGCCGAAGGAGAGGGCGAAGAGGTCGAAGCCGTCCAGGTCGCGGGCGACGGTGGGCATCACCGTCGCGACGGCCATCGCCTCGAACGCCACGAACATGATGAGGGAGAAGGCAGCCGCCGTGGTGGCGAGATAGGCAGGCGCGAGGATGCCCTCCCGCTTCCCCGTCGTGTTCACGTCCCGGACGCTACGACCGTCCTGCCCCCGCTCGGAAATCGCTGCCACCCTGGAGCAACCGCGCCGCGCCTCGGAATACTCCCGCCCCGTCCCGTGCTGGGCCTGGCGTGACCTCCCCTGCCCTCTCCGTCCTCGACCTCGTGCCCGTGCGCAGCGACCAGCGCACCAGCGACGCCCTCACTGCCTCGCGCTCCCTCGCGCAGGTGGCCGACGAGCTGGGCTACCGCCGCTACTGGGTCGCCGAGCACCACAACATGCCGGCCGTCGCGGCGACCAACCCGCCGGTGCTGATCGCGATGCTGGCCGGGGCGACCGAGCGGATCCGTGTCGGGTCCGGCGGTGTGATGCTGCCCAACCATCCTCCGCTCGTGGTCGCCGAGCAGTTCGCGCTGCTCGAGGCGGCGTTCCCCGGCCGGATCGACCTCGGTATCGGCCGCGCCCCCGGCACCGACCCGCTCACCCGCTACGTCCTGCGCGGCGGCAGCGCCGAGTCGGCTGACGACGCCGTCGCCCGCTTCCCGGAGTACGTCGACGATGTCCGGCTGCTGATGGCCCCCGACGGAGTCGAGATGCAGGTGGGTGGTCGCCGTCAGCCCTTGCGTGCGACGCCCAACGCCGCCTCCGTGCCGGACGTGTGGCTGCTCGGGTCGTCCGACTACAGCGCGCGGCTCGCGGCGTCGCGCGGCCTGCCGTACGTCTTCGCCCATCACTTCGCCGGGCAGGGGACCGCCGAGGCGATCGCGCTCTACCGCTCGACCTACCAGCCCTCGCCCGAGCACCCGGAGCCGCAGACGTTCCTCACCGTGAACGCCGCCGTGGCCGACACCCGCGAGGAGGCGGAGCGGCTCGCGCTGCCCCAGGTGCAGGCCATGCTGGCCCTGCGCTCGGGCGGGCCGCTGCTGCCCCAGCGCCTCGTCGAGGAGGCGGAGGCAGACCGGCCCGCCCAGCAGGAGCCCCTCGTGCGCAGGATGCTGGACAAGTGGGTCGTCGACGCCGCCGGGCCCGCCCGCGAGCGCATCGACGCGCTGGCCCAGGAGTTCGGCGTCGACGAGGTGATGGTGCACCCCGTCGCCGCCGCCCTCGCCGGCACGCCTGCCCACGAGTCCCCGGCTCGTGAGCAGACGCTGCGCCTCCTGGCCTGACCCGGCTACTCCACCGCGAGGCCTGCGGCCGGGGTGACGCGCGCTGCGCGCCGGGCGGGTACGACGCACGCCAGCAGCCCCGCGAGTGCTGCCACCGCGACGACCAGCGCGAGCTGTCCGAGCGGGATGGTCATGGCGGCGTCCGGCACGCCGGGACTCACCAGGACGTCCACGCCGACCCAGGCGAACGCGACGCCCAGTGCCGTCCCCAGCACCGTGGCCACCAGCGAGAGGAGCAGGCCCTCCACCGCCATCGCATGCCGCAGCTGCTGCCGCGTCAGCCCCATCGCCCGGAGGAGCGCGTTCTCCCGCGCGCGCTCGAGGACGGACAGGCCGAGGGTGTTGGCGATTCCGATCAGGGCGATCACGATCGCGATGGCGAGCAGTCCCACGACCGCGCCGGTGAGGATGTCGACCTGCAGGTCGACGTACTCGCGATTGCCGTAGCCCCCGTCGGTGCCCGCGCCGGCCGCTCCGGCCAGGGCAGCGAGGTCACCCTCGAGGTCCTCGGCGTCGGCGCCCGTCCTCGCGCGGGCCCAGACCGCCATCGGCTCAACGGTCTCGGTGAGCCCGGCCATCGTCGCGGCCGACACCAGGCCGGCACGGCCCCAGCCGTCCCCCTGCCGGACGCGCAGCGTCTGCTCGCGGTCGCCGACCCGGACGACGACCTCGCGGTCCCGCGACAGCGAGCGTGCGGCTTGGCCGGTCAGCTCCTCCTCGGTGACCGACCACGGCAGTCGCAGCACCCCGTCCCGCACGGTCAGGTCGTCCTCGCCGCGGACCACCGATGCTCGTTCGGCGACCGCGACCAGCGGCACCTCCACGTCGCCGATCCGGGCGACCACCCCGTCGAGCCCTACCGCGTCGGCCACACCGTCCAGCGCTCGCACGCGGTCGGAGAGGTCGGCGGGCAGTGCGCGGGTGGTGGCGGTGATGGTGCTGTCGAGCGGGTAGGACGCGTCCATCTCCTCGTCGATGGACGTGCGGGACGTGTCGAGCCCGGTGAGCACCGCGGTCGTGAGGGTCACGCCGACGAGCAGGGATGCTGCGGTGGTCGCCGTGCGGCGGGGGTTGCGCACGGCGTTGCCGGCGGCGAGGCGTCGTACTGGGCCGTCGCCCGTCAGGCGACCGGCGACGCGGATCAGTGCGGGCACCAGGACCGGGCCGAGCAGCAGGACCCCGACGAAGACCGCGGCACCGCCGGCGATCATCTGGAGCGGCTCGTGGCTCTCCATCGACACCGCGAGGAGGCCGGTGCCTCCGACGATCGCGAGCGCCGCCGTGCCCATCCGAAGAAGGCCGGCGCTGCTGCGCACCGAGACGCCGGTGTCGGGTCGCAGGGCCGCGAGCGGAGTGACGTGGGTGACCGCACGGGTCGGGAGCCACGCGGCGCCCAGGGTCACGAGCGTGCCCAGTGCGACCGCCCCGAGGATCCACGCCGGACTCAGGGACGCGTCGCCCATGTCTGACCACCAGTGGCCGACCCCCCTGACCAGTCCCAGGCCTGCGAGCGCGCCGAACGCCACGCCGAGGACGGAGGCCGCCAGGCCGAGGGCCAGGGCCTCGAGCCGGACCGACCTGCGCAGCTGGCGCCGTGTGACGCCGACGCACCGCAGCAGTGCGAAGTCGCGCATGCGCTGGGCGAAGAGGATCGAGAAGGTGTTGGCGATCACGAGCGTCGCGACGAACAGCGAGATCGCCACGAAGAGCAGCGCCATGATGGCGATGACGTCGACGCCGCGGGAGACCTCTGCCTGCACCGAGGCGACCCAGTCGTCGGCGCTCCGCACGTCGGCTCCCGGCGAGACGCGGTCGGCCAGCTCGGCAGTGCCGCCCCAGGTGAGCGCCTGCACCCACAGGGACCGGTCGAGCTGGTGCAGGTCCTCCCACGGGACCCACAGGTCCGCCCCGGCGACCGGGGGACTGTCGACCATGCCGACGACCGTGGTCTCGACGACCTGGTTCCCGGTGCCCACGGTCACCACGTCACCCACCTCGACCTGGCTGCTCTTGGCGGCGTTGACGTCCGCCAGTGCCTCGCCGGGCCTCGTCGGGTGGCGGCCCTCCTCGAGCTCGAGCCAGCGCTGTGCCGGGTCGAGAGGAACCTCGCTGATCGTCGCCGAGTCGGTCAGCTGGATGCCGTGGCGGGCGACGGGCTCGGTCGCGTAGCCGATCGCGGTGGCGGGGACCCCCTTGTCGTCTGCAGCCTCCTTGAGAGGCCCGACCTGCTCGTTGTCGTCGATGACGACGACGAGCCCGGCGGCGTCGTACGGCGCGCCCGCATCGGCCGTCAGCCCGTCGCGGGTGGCGCCGGTCAGGGTGTTGAGCACGATCACGAAGCCGACGCCGATCACGACGGCGAGCGTGGCCGCGACGTACCTCCGGGTGTTGCGGCGCAGCGACGCCAGCAGCACGGTGCGCATCAGGCCACGACCTTGCGGCGCAGCGCCGCCACCAGCTCGTCCTGGCCGGGATCGGTCAGGTGGGCGCTGATCGCGCCGTCGTGGATGACCACGACGTCGTCGGCGTAGGCCGCCGCGTCCAGCTCGTGGGTCACCATCACCACCGTCATCCCCAGCTCGCGAACTGAGCGACGCAGGTGGCCGAGGACCTCGGCGCTGGCCTCGCTGTCGAGGTTGCCCGTGGGCTCGTCGGCGAAGACGATGTCGGGCTGCGTCACCAGCGCGCGGGCGATCGCGACGCGCTGCTGCTGCCCGCCGGACAGCTCGCTGGGGAGGTGGCCGAGCCGGTCGGCGATGCCGAGGATGCCGACGACGTGCTCGTAGCGCCCGCGGTCGACCCGACGCCCGGCGAGCTCGAGCGGGAGCAGGATGTTCTGCCCGGCCGTGAGCATCGGCAGGAGGTTGAAGGCCTGGAAGACGAACCCGATGTGCTGGCGGCGGAAGAGCGTGAGGGCGGTGTCGTCCATCCCGGCGAGGTCGCGGCCCGCGACCGTGATGCTGCCGCTGGTGGCGGCGTCGAGTCCGGCGAGGCAGTGCATCAGCGTCGACTTGCCCGACCCGGACGGGCCCATGATCGCGGTGAACCGGCCCTGCCTGATGTCGAGGTCGACGCCGCGCAGGGCGTGGACGGCCCCGTCGCCGCGGCCGTAGGTCCTGGTGAGGTCGCGCGCGCTGGCGGCGGTCCCGGTGGTCTCGTTCGGAGCGGGTGTGGTGGTGGCTGTCGTCATGGCTCCACGCTCCCGCGGGGAGCAGGGTGCGGTCGTCGGCCCGGGGGAGGGAGTCGTCGTACGACCTGGGGAGGACGGGGTCCGCCGCTCTCCGCCCCCCGGAGGACTCAGCGGTCGGCGAGCCCTGACTCGTAGGCCAGCACGACGAGCTGGACGCGGTCGCGGGAGCCGGTCTTGGCCAGGAGCCTTCCCACGTGGGTCTTCACGGTGGTCTCCGCGACCACGAGCCGCTCGGCGATCTCGGTGTTGGAGAGCCCTTGAGCGATCAGTCCGAGCACCTCGGCCTCGCGGTCGGTGAGGGTGTCGAGGCGAGCGTCCGGGGACGGTCGGCGCTCGGGGTCGGGCAGGGCCGCGAAGTGGTCCAGGAGCCGGCGGGTGGTGCTCGGCGCGACCACCGCGTCGCCGGCGTGGACCGAACGGATCGCTCCGAGGAGCTCGGGCGGGGTGGCGTCCTTGAGGAGGAACGCCGAGGCGCCGGCGCGGATCGCGGCGAAGGCGTACTCGTCGAGGTCGAACGTCGTGAGCACCAGCACCCGCGGAGGGTCCGGCCGCTCGAGCAGGCGCCGGGTCGCCTCGACACCGTCCATGCGGGGCATCCGCACGTCCATCAGCACGACGTCGGCGCCGGTCACCGCCAGCCGCTCCAGCGCCTCGCCGCCGTCGCCCGCCTCGCCCACCACGGTGAGGTCGTCCTGGCTCTCCACGAGCATCCGGAAGCCGGCGCGCACCATCTGCTGGTCGTCGACCAGGAACACGCGGATCTGGCTCACGGGCGCAACGCTCACAGCGGCAGCCTCGCAGACACCGCGAACCCGCCCCCGGTGGCCGGGCCGGCGCTCACCGTGCCACCGTGGAGGGCGGCCCGCTCCCGCATGCCGACGAGTCCGTGGCCGCGCCCGTCGTCGTACGACGACGCCCCCCGGCCGTCGTCGACCACCTCGACCTCGATGTCGCTCCCGACCTGGACCCGCAACCGCACCGCGGCGCCGGGGCCGGCGTGCTTGCGCACGTTCGTGAGGGCCTCCTGGACGATGCGGTAGGCCGCGAGCCCGACACCCTCGGGCACGTCGGGCACCGGGTCGGGGAGGTCGGCGTCGAGCGACATGCCCACCGCGCGTGCCTCCTCGACCAGGTGGGGGAGGTCGACGAGGCCGGGCTGGGGCCGGACGCCGGTGTCGCCGGAGCGCAGCAGGCCGAGCAGCCGCCGCATCTCGGTGAGGGCGCCTCGACCGGTGTCGGCGATCGTGGCGAGGGTCTCGACGGCGAGCTCAGGGTCCTTCTCCGCGGCGTAGCGGGCGCCGTCGGCCTGGACGACCATGACCGACAGCCCGTGGGCGACGACGTCGTGCATCTCGCGGGCGATGCGCGCCCGCTCGTCCTGGGCGGCGAGCTCGATCTCGCGCGCAGCCATCCGCTCGGCCTGCTCGGCTCGCTCGACGAGTCCGGCGACGTAGCGCTCACGCGTCTGGGCCGCCGTGCCGAGCGCCCACGCGGTCGTGACGATGGCGGTGATGGTGACGACGTACGGCACCACCGCATCCCAGGTGATCTCAGGGGCGCCGAAGCCGCCGATCCAGCTCCAGCTCGCGACCAGCGCGCCGACGCAGCCGACGAGCAGTGCGCCGACGCCGTGCCAGCGTGGACTCCACCGCGCGACCGAGTAGGTCGCGATGGGGAACGCCACCTGGCCCGCGACGGGGAGGTCGTGGACGAGCGCCTGCGCCGCGCTGGCGCCCGCGACGAGCACGAAGACCAGGCTGGGGTGTGACCGGCGCACGACCAGTGGCGCCACCTGGACCGCCGTGAACAGCATCCCGGGGGCGTCGCCGACCACCAGGTGACCGCCCACGCCGAGCACGAACAGACCGCCGGCCAGGAGCACGTCGAACACCCGGCGGTTGCCCTCGCTGAGCCGCCAGGGCGGGCGCTGCTGCGGAGGTGGCATGCCGCGGACGATAGACGGCCCGGTCCACGAATGCGTCCGCCCCCGGGAGGACCTTGACCCTGGCGGGACACGACAGCCCAGCCGCCAGGGTGGAGGGCGGGACCGAGCGGCCGAGTAGGGTGCCGAGCATGAACAAGTGGGAGTACCAGGTGGCGCCGATTCCGCTCCACAACGAGGCCTTGATGCTCAACAACTTCGGCCAGGACGGCTGGGAGCTCGTGGCCATCCACCGCAACGACCAGGGCGGGCTCGTGGCCTTCCTCAAGCGCCCCGGCTCGGAGGCCTGAGATGGGTGCAGAGGCGAAGCTCGCCGAGCTCGGCATCGAGATCCCCCAGGTCGTGCCGCCGCTGGCGGCCTACGTCCCGGCCCTGCGCACGGGCAACCTCGTCTTCACCGCCGGCCAGCTGCCAGCGCGTGACGGCGAGATGATCGCGATCGGCAAGGTCGGCGGCGGGGTCACCGAGGAGCAGGGCTACGAGTGCGCGCGGCAGTGCGCCCTCAACGCGCTGGCGGCCATCAAGGCCGAGATCGGCTCCCTCGACGACATCACCCGCGTGGTCAAGGCGGTCGTCTTCGTGGCCTCCACCCCCGACTTCACCGGGCAGCCCAAGGTCGCCAACGGGGCCTCTGAGTTCCTCGCGGAGGTGTTCGGCGACGCCGGCAAGCACGCCAGGTCGGCCGTGGGCGTGACGGCCCTGCCCCTCGACGTCCCCGTCGAGGTCGAGCTCATCGTCGAGGTCAAGGGCTGAGTCGACTTGCAACGGCTGCCCCTGCCGGACCGGCTGATCGAGCAGGCGCGTTCCTACGCCAGCGGTGAGGCGACGCCGGCCGAGCCTCGCAACGCCGCGACCGTCGTGCTCCTGAGGGACTCGGCGGCCGGGCCGGAGGCCTACCTGCTCGTACGCCAGAGCTCGATGGCCTTCGCCGGCGGCATGTGCGTCTTCCCGGGCGGCGGCGTCGACCCGCGCGACTTCGACGACGAGCTCGAGGACCGCGGCCTGTGGGCCGGCCCGACCCCGGCGGCCTGGGCCGAGCGGCTCGGCTGCGACGAGGCGATGGCGCGGGCGCTGGTGTGCGCTGCCGTACGCGAGACCTTCGAGGAGTCCGGCGTGCTGCTCGCCGGCCCCGACGACTCCTCCGTGGTCGCCGACACGACCGGTGACGACTGGGAGGCCCAGCGGGTGGCGCTGGAGTCACGCGAGCTCTCGTTGACGGCCTTCCTCGAGGACCGCGGACTGGTCCTGCGCTCCGACCTGCTCGGCGCCTGGGCGGGCTGGTTGACGCCGGTCTTCGAGCCGCGGCGCTTCCGCACCTGGTTCTTCGTCGCGCGCCTCCCCGAGGGGCAGGTCACGCGCGACGTCTCGACCGAGGCGTCCTCGGTGACGTGGCGACCCGTGCTCGACGCGGTGCGCGCCGCCGAGGGACAGGAGATCATGATGATGCCGCCGACGTGGCTGACCTGCCTCGACGTCGGGCAGTACGACGACGTCGACGCGGTGCTCGCCGAAGGATCCGGCCGGACCGTGGAGATGTTCACGCCCGAGGTCGTCGCCGACGGCGAGGAGTTCGTGCTCTCCAGCCCGCCGCAGTACGCCGACCTCCTGGCCTCCCACGAGCCCCACGCCGGATGACCTGGACGGGCGGCACGTTCGGCGAGGTCGGCACGTGCGTGCTGGCCCCCAACGCCAACTTCATGACCCTCGACGGCACCAACACGTGGGTGCTGCGCGACTCCGGCTCCGGCCGCTCGGTCGTGGTCGACCCCGGGCCGTCGATCGAGTCCCACCTCGACGCGGTCGGTGAGGCCGGTGGCGACGTCGTCTCCGTGCTGCTGACCCACCACCACGCCGACCACAGCGAGGCCGCCCGCGAGTTCGCGGAGCGGCACGGGTGCGGGGTGCGTGCGCTCGACCCGGCCTACCGGCTGGGCTCGGAGGGCCTGGGCGAGGGCGACGTCGTCGCGGTCGGCGACCTGGAGGTGCACGTCGTCGCGACTCCCGGACACACGGCCGACTCGCTGTCCTTCGTGGTGCCGAGCGAGCGCGCGGTGCTCACCGGCGACACGGTGCTCGGCCGAGGCACGACCGTCGTGGCGCACCCCGACGGCGAGCTCGGCGCCTACCTCTCCTCGCTCGAGCGGCTGCACGCGCTGTGCGACTCCCGCGCCGTCACCAGCGTCTGGCCGGGTCACGGCCCGGTGATCGAGGACGCCCTCGGTGCGCTCGACTTCTACCTCGCCCACCGCCGCGAGCGGCTGGAGCAGGTGCGCGAGGCGCTGCGGTCCCTCCACGCGGGGGCACGCGAAGGCGGCGACTTCCCGCACGACGACCTGCCCAGGGCGATCGTCGAGATCGTCTACGCCGACGTCGACCCGGTGCTGTGGGGAGCGGCCGAGCTGTCCGTGCGCGCCCAGCTGGCCCACCTGACCAAGGGCTGACCACTTCCCACGACGTCGCGGTCGTCCTACCGTGAGGTGATGGACAACCCGCGCCAGCCCGTCGTCGTACTCTCCCGCGCCCTCGACCAGGCAGGCGACGTGCTGGCGGCGGTCCACGCCGACGACCTCGGGAAGCCGACGCCGTGCGCCGACTGGACCGTGCGGGACCTGGCAGACCACCTGGTTGCTGCGCCGAGGCACTTCCTCCAGCAGGCGCGCGGGGAGGACGACGACTGGTCGGCGTCGCCTGGCGTGGAGGAAGGTGCGTGGGCCACCACCTTCCGCGCCGACGCCGACGACCTGATCCACCACTGGCACGCCCAGGGGGACGACGCGCTCGCCAAGGCCGACTGGCAGAGCGCAGAGCTGGGCGTCCACACCTGGGACCTGCAACGTGCCCTGGGCCGTACGACGCCCCTCGTCGACGAGGTCGCCGAGCGTGGCCTTGCCTTCATGCAGCAGGGTCTGACCGAGGAGAACCGCGGGGAGGCCTTCGGGGCGCCGGTCGAGGTGGGTGACGACGCGTCGCCGTACGACAGGTTGGCCGCCTTCGCGGGCCGTGACCCGGGCTGGTCGGCCTGACCCTCGGTCGGCGACCGCTAGCTCAGAGCCCCCGGTCCCGGGACCAGCGCCAGAGCCGCCGGGCCCCCATGAGTACGGCGATCGCTGCCGCGACGCCGAGCCCGATCATCCACGAGATGTCGCGCTCGCCGGTTCCCTCGGGCTCGCCGAAGTCGTGGGTGAGCTGCTGGCTGGACGAGCCGTCGAGGTCGGGGACCAGGTCGACGGCGAGGCTGAGGGTGTCAGCGACGTCGGGGTCGACCGACCCGACGCGGCGTCGCCACGTGCTCTGCTCGTCCACCTGCGGCGTGGTGACGACCAGCTCCGCGTCCGCGCCGTCCGTGGGGGTCACCAGCAACAGCTGGAGACGGTTGTCGAGCCAGCCCAGCGGTCGGGAGACCGCGGTGGGGATGGTGTCGGCGGGGAACGGGTGCTCGAGCACGCGCTGCCGTACGACGTCGAAGGTGTGCGAGGCCTTGCCCGGCGACGACTGCATGGCCATCTGCGAGCCGTCGGGGGAGAACGGTCCCGGGAACCCCTCGGCCCTTGGCAGTCGGCGACGACTGCCTGCCTGTTCGAGCACGACGCGCCCCGCTTCGGTCCCGACTGCGAGCGCCCCGTCGTTCGAGACGGACACGCCGCTCTGTCGGACCCGGACGCCGAGGGGCGCGTGCAGCGCACCCGTTGCGGTGGAGACGTCCACCCGACCGAACCAGTCCTGACCGGCACCCAGCTCGGTGATGCTGTGGCCCAGCACGGCGACGTGCTCGGAGTTGGGTGACCACGACAGTGTGCGGAGGACGACCTCCCCGCCACCTCCGAGCTGAACCTGGGTGACGTCTCCGGTCACTAGGTCGAGCAACGCCACCTTCGGGACCGGGTCGCCGCTGATCCGCGGCTGCCAGGCGAGCTGCAGGCCATCAGGGGAGAGGGCCAGAGTGGGCGTCTCGCGAGCCCAGTCCAACAGGTCGAGCACGTGCGGTTTCCCGTCAGTGGCCCCGATGACGACCGGGTCACCGGCCGCGCTCACGAACGCCGCAGATCCCCGCCCGATCGCGAGGTCGGTCTCCGACTCGAGCCCGTCAGACACCTGCTCGATCCGGCTCGGGATGGCCCCACCCGGTACGACGTCCTGGTCGGCCGGGGCGAGCCCCGCCGGAGTACCTGTCACGAGCGCGCCGACACCGGCGACGACCGCGACCACCCCGAGGGCTGCAGCCCCGGCCACGATGCGCGAGCGACGACGGGCTCGCCGGCCGCGGTCCCAGGCGTCGGGGCCGGGACGGAACTCCTGGCCCTCGGCCAGGTCGTGAAGAGCATTCCGCAGGTCGGCGTTCATGCGTCGGCTCCCATCAGGTCGGCGAGCTCGGGGGCGAGGGTGCGGAGGCGGCCCAGCGCGTGCCGGCTGGTCGACTTCACGGTGCCCGGCGAGATGCCGAGCACGGCTGCTGTCTGCACCTCGGTGAGGTCCTCGTAGAACCGCAGGACGAGCACGGTCCGTTGCTTGACGGTGAGCTGTCGCAGAGCCTCGGCGAGGGTGAGCCGCAGGTCGGGGTCGCGGGGCGACGAGGCGTCGTCGTACCCGTCCAGCCGCGTCTCCGCGAACCGGCGTCGCCGCCACCAGGAGATGTTCTGGTGGTAGAGCGTCCGGCGGACGAAGGCCTCGGGCGAGGTGTGGATGCGCTCCCAGTGCTGGGCTGTCTTCATCAGGGCCGTCTGGAGGAGGTCCTCGGCGAGGTGGTGGTCGCCGGTCAGGAGGTACGCCGTGCGCGCCAGGGCCGGCCCGCGGGCGTGCACGAACTCGTCGAAGGCGGACCGGTCGGTCCCGGGTGCATGCGACATGGGCACCTCCTCTCACCTCCTACGACGCGACGACCCGCATCCTCGGGGGTCAGACGGCGGCAGCTTTCTCGGTCACCCCAGGACGCGGAGGGCGGTCTCGACGTCGGCGACGGAGTTGTAGAGATGGAAGGACAGCCGCATTCGTCCGGCGCGTACGGCGGCCTGGACCCCCGCCTCGGCCAGCCGCGCGGGCGTGTCGGGAGCACAGGGCAGCGACACGATCGCGGAGTTGCCGGGTCCCAGGCCGCGGCCGTCGCGGAAGGCGTTGGCCAGGCCCACGTCGTGGGCGTGGATCCGGTCGATCCCGACCTCGAGGAGCAGGTCGAGCGCAGGAGCGTGACCGACCCAGCAGCCCCAGGCGGGTGAGACGTCGTAGCGCCGGGCATCGCTCGCAAGGCGGAGCGGGGGACCGTAGATCGAGTCCCAGCGGTCATCGCCGGCGTACCACCCCGCGGCCAGCGCGGGAAGGGCCGGCGCCGAGGGGTCGACGGCCAGGAAGCACGTGCCGCGCGGGCCGAGCAGCCACTTGTAGCCGGCGCCGACGACGTAGTCGGCACGCAGCGTGTCGACGGGCAGCCAGCCCGCCGCCTGGGTGACGTCGACCAGCGTCAGCGCGTCGGCGGCGGCAGCAGCCTCGACGAGCGCCTCGAGGTCGAGCACGCGGCCGTCGGCGGACTGCACCGCCGAGACCGCCACCAGGTCGACGCTCTCGGTGACCGACTCGGTGAGGCGGTCGAGCGGGACGAGCCTGACGTCGAGGTCGGCCTGCAGGAACGGGAACAGCACCGAGGTGAAGTCCTCCTCGGCGGCGAGCACGACGCTTCGGGCCGGCAGCGAGGCCGCGACCAGCCCGACGAACTGGCTCGTCTGGGAGCCGACCGCCACGTCGGAGGCCGGTCGCCCCACCATCGCGGCGAAGGCAGCACGACCGCGCTCGACGAAGGCGTCGACGCCCCCGGCGTCGACCGTGCCCGACTGGCGCTGCTCCTCGAAGTCGCGCATCGCCTCGACGCTGCGCAGGGGGGCCAGGCCCAGGGTCGCAGAGTTGAGGAAGATCCCCGACGGTGCGAACTCGTCGGGTGCCAGGGTCACCGCGCGCGCTTGCCGAGCCGCTCGATGTCCATGATCACGACCGAGCGGGGCTCGAGCCGCAGCCAGCCGCGGGAAGCGAAGTCGGCCAGCGCCTTGTTGACGGTCTCGCGGGAGGCGCCGACGAGCTGGGCCAGCTCCTCCTGGGTGAGGTCGTGGTGGACGTGGACGCCGTCGTCGGCGGTGCGGCCGAAGCGGTCGGCGAGGTCGAGCAGCGCCTTGGCGACACGACCCGGGACGTCGGAGAAGACCAGGTCGGCGACGACGTCGTTGGACTTGCGCAGCCGGGCGGCGAGCTGGGAGAGCAGGCCCCGAGCCACCAGCGGGCGGCCGTCGAGCCACTTGAGGAGGTCGTCGTGGGAGAGCGAGGCGAAGGTGACGTCGGTGACGGCGGTGACGGTGGCCGAGCGCGGGCCGGGGTCGAAGAGCGAGAGCTCGCCGAACATCTGGCCGGGGCCCATGATCGCAAGGAGGTTCTCGCGGCCGTCGGAGGAGGAGCGTCCGACCTTGACCTTGCCCTCGGTGACGACGTAGAGCCGGTCGCCGGAGTCTCCCTCGTGGAAGAGCACGTCGCCGCGGCGCAGCCTGGTCTCGCTCATCGAGCTGCCCAGGGCGGAGGCCGCCTCGTCATCGAGCGAGCTGAACAGCGGTGCCTGTCGCAGCACGTCGTTGTCCACGTCAATCCTCCAAAGCGTCGGCGGCACCCGTGGGTTGGTGGTCATGCTGGGCGGTACGGGTCCGTGGCGATCCTAGCCGTGTCGTGAGTCACATGCCGACACAACCGCCCAGATCGGGCTGTCGTACGCGCCACGTAGGCTGATCGGCGTGTCCGCACCCGACGCCTCTGTGAAGCCCGAGACCTCCCTGGTGCGCCGGGCGCGCAAGATCAACCGGATCCTCGCCGAGACCTATCCCGACGCCCGGCCCGAGCTCGACTTCACCAACCCGTTCGAGTGCCTGGTCGTCACGGTCCTCTCCGCCCAGACCACCGATCGCCGCGTCAACGCCGCGAGTCCAGCGCTCTTCGCGGCCTATCCCACGCCCCAGGCCATGGCGGCCGCGCCGCGCGAGCACCTCGAGCAGCTCATCGGGCCGCTGGGCTTCTTCCGTGCCAAGACCGACGCGGTGCTCAAGCTCAGCCAGGCGCTCCTGGAGAAGTACGACGGCGAGGTCCCGCGCCGTCTCGAGGACCTCGTGTCACTGCCCGGGGTGGGGCGCAAGACCGCCAACGTCGTGCTGGGCAACGCCTTCGGGCTGCCTGGGATCACCGTCGACACCCACTTCGGTCGTCTCGCGCGCCGCTTCGGCTGGACCGAGGAGACCGACCCGGTCAAGGTCGAGCACGCGGTGGGGGCGCTGTTCCCCAAGCGCGACTGGACGATGCTCAGCCACCACGTGATCTGGCACGGCCGACGCCGCTGCCACGCCAAGAAGCCTGCCTGCGGTGCCTGTCCGGTGGCGAAGCTGTGCCCGTCCTTCGGCATCGGTCCCACCGACCCGGTGGAGGCGGAGAAGCTCGTCACGACGCAGGGGCCGGCATGACGCGGCTCCTGACGGCCCTGCTGCTGGTGCTGGGCATAACCGCCTGCTCGCCCGAGGTCACCGACGACGGCGTGATCAGGGTCAACCCGCCCGATGTCACGCTCGACAGCCCCGAGCTGCGCGAGGCCAAGGAGCGCATCGGCATGGACGACTGCCGACCGGGGACCGGCGAGCCCGTCGACGGCGGCCTCCCTGCATTGAGCCTGCCCTGCCTGGGGGGTGGCCCCGAGGTCGAACTGTCGTCCCTGCGCGGTCCGATGGTGATCAACCTGTGGGCGTCCTGGTGCGGGCCGTGCCGCAAGGAGATGCCCGCGCTCGAGGCGTTCCACCAGCACCACGGCGACCGCGTCGCAGTGCTGGGCATCGACGTCAACGACGTCAACCCCGACAAGGCGCTCGAGCTCGCGGAGGAGACCGGCGCGACCTATCCCTCCCTGGCCGATCCGGGCGGGGAGATCTTCGGCGAGGAGGCGTTCCGCTTCTCCCGCAGAGGGCTTCCGGGGTTCGTCTTCGTCGCCGAGGACGGCACGCTGTCGGGCCGCGCCCTCGGCGGCGTCGACACCGAGGCCGAGGTGGTCGGCCTGGTGGAGGAGCACCTCGGGGTGGACCTGTGAGCGACCTGGACTCCCGCGACCTGCCGCGCTGGCTCGACCCGGTGGTCGAGGCGTGCCGCACCATCAGCGTCCACGAGCTCACCCGGTTCATGCCGCCGGAGGACGGCGACCCCAGGCGTGGAGCCGTGCTGATGGTCTTCGCCGACCGCGAGGCGGACACCGCGAGCGACGTACCCACGCCCGACGACCTCGCCCACCGCGGCGAGCTCCTGCTCACCGAGCGGGCCCACCACATGCGCTCCCACCCGGGGCAGGTGTCCTTCCCCGGGGGCTCGCTCGACCCGGGTGAGACACCGGTCGACGGGGCGCTGCGGGAGGCCTGGGAGGAGATCGGCCTCGACCCGGGCTCGGTGGACGTCTTCGGCGAGCTCCCGGAGCTGTGGCTGCCACCGAGCAACTTCGCGGTGACGCCGGTCCTCGGCTACTGGCGCGAGCGCGGCGACGTCACGGTGGCGAGCCCCGACGAGGTGCACGCGATCCACCACGTGCCGATCTCCGAGCTGATGGACCCCGAGATGCGCATCAACGTGCGTCACCCCTCCGGCTGGGTCGGGCCTGGCTTCCTGATCGGCCCCGACCACGGGCTGATCCTGTGGGGCTTCACCGCGGGGATCATCGCCCGTCTCTTCGACTACCTCGGCTGGTCCACCGACTGGGACCGGGCGCGGGTGCGTGACCTGCCGGCCCACATGCTGCAGGGTGAGCCTCGCCAGACCGACCTGGCGCCCAACACGCGGCTGCAGGCCGACATCTGAGTGCCCGGCACGAGGACCGTCGACCGGTCCACCACCTCAAGGACGGAGTGAGCGCATGAACGTCCTCGACTGGTGTCTCGTCGCGGTGGTGGCCGTCTATGCGCTGTCCGGCTACTGGCAGGGCTTCGTGACGGGCGCCTGCGCCACCGCGGGCCTGCTTCTCGGCGGCCTCTTCGGCGTCTGGGTGGCGCCCGTCGCGCTCGGTGACGCCGAGCCGTCGCTCTGGGTGTCGTTGGGCGCGCTCTTCATCGTGATCGTCGCTGCCTCACTCGGCCAGGCGCTCTTCCAGTTCGTCGGAGCCAAGCTGCGCGACCGCATCACCTGGCAGCCCGTCAGGGCGGTCGACGCCATCGGCGGGGCGGCCCTCAGCGCCCTGGCCGTGCTCGTGGTCGCCTGGGCCCTCGGCGTGGCCGTCTCCGGATCCCAGATCGGGTCGATCACCCCGGCCGTGCGTGAGTCGGCCGTGCTCGCCAAGGTCGACTCCTCGTTGCCACGCGGCGCCGACCGGGTGCTCGACGCCTTCAACAACGTCGTGGGCACCACCTTCTTCCCTCGCTACCTCGAGCCCTTCGCACCCGAGCGCATCGTCGAGGTGGAGGCCGGCGACCGGCGGGTCCTGGCCGACCCCGACGTCGCCGCCGCGCGGGCGAGCGTGGTGAAGGTGCGCGGGGTCAACGGCTGCGGGGGAGGAGTCGAGGGCAGCGGGTTCTTCTACGCGCCCGGCCGGCTGATGACCAACGCCCACGTGGTGGCGGGGGTGACACGGCCCGAGGTGGAGGTGGGCGACTCCTCGGTCGTCGCCAAGGTCGTGGTCTACGACCCCGACCTCGACCTGGCCGTGCTGGCGCTCGACGACACCTCGCAGCCTCACCTGAGGTTCGACAAGACGGCGAAGGCCCGCGACAGCGTCGCCATCGCCGGCTACCCCGAGGACGGCCCCTACGACGTCAAGGCCGGGCGCATCCGCAGCGAGCAGCGGCTTCGCTCACCCGACATCTACGGCGACGGCACGGTCATCCGCGAGGTCCTCTCGCTGCGCGGCACGATCCTGCCCGGCAACTCCGGCGGGCCGGTGATCACCTCGCAGGGAGAGGTGGCGGGGGTGGTGTTCGCGGCCTCGGTCAGCGACCGCTCGACGGGCTACGCCCTCACCGCAGACCAGGTCGCCGCCGTGGCGGCGGCCGGCGTCACCAGCAGCGCCCCGGTCGCCACCGGGACCTGTCTGGCCTGAGGAGCCGTCAGGCCCGGCCCTTCAGGGCACGTGGGATCGACTTGCCCTGGCTGATCGCCCGCTCCGGCGCCTTGACCTGCTTGACCTGCTTGTAGCCGATCAGGCCCAGCACGGCTGCGATCAGCACGTAGAGGAAGAAGACGATCAGGAACGCCCAGTGGAGGCCGAGGCCCGCCCAGTGGATGAAGTAGGCGATCGACACCGACAGCATGATGATCGCGAGCAGCCCGATGAACGCCGCCCCGGCGAAGAGGCCGAGCCCGGCGCCGCCGTGCTTGAAGCTCACCTTCAGCTCGGACTTGGCCAGCTCGATCTCCTTGGAGATCAGCGTCGAGATGTCGCGGGAGACGTCGAGGACGAGTGCGCCGAGGGTCGGATCGGTGTCCTTGACCGGTTCGGATGCCATGGCGCGACACTACACAACCCCTACACTGGCCCCAGGTGAGCCGGGAAGTCTGGTCGGCCCGCGTCGGATGTGACGCGGAGAGACGCTGACGACCTCCGAGAGGCATGCCTTGATGGCCAACAACCCCCACCGCGACCCGCCGGCCGACGACGACCTCTGGGCGCTGGGCCCGTCCTACCTCGCCAGCGAGAAGCCGCTGGCCAGGCTCGTGGCCCGTCCCATGCGCGAGTTCCTGCGCATCGAGGCCGCCGGCTCGCTGCTGCTGCTCGTGGCGGCCACGGTGGCGCTGGTGTGGGCCAACAGCCCGTGGGCTGCGTCGTACGACGCCCTGTGGTCGACGCACCTGACGCTCGACGTCGGGCCGCTCCACCTCGACGAGTCGCTCCAGCACTGGGTCAACGACGCGTTGATGGTCATCTTCTTCTTCGTCGTGGGGCTCGAGATCAAGTACGAGCTGGTCCACGGCGACCTGCGTGACCCGAAGACCGCCGCGCTGCCGATCGTCGCCGCGGTCGGGGGCATGGCGGTGCCGGCAGGGCTCTACGTGCTGGTCAACGGCCCGGGATCCGCCGGCGCCTCGGGGTGGGGCATCCCGATGGCCACCGACATCGCCTTCGCGGTCGGTGCGCTCGGCCTGCTCGGACGACGCATCCCCGCGCCGGCACGCCTCTTCCTGCTGACCCTGGCCATCGTCGACGACATCGGGGCGATCCTGGTCATCGCGATCTTCTACACCGCCGAGCTCTCGCTCGGCTGGCTGGCGTTGGCCCTGGCGCTGCTGGCGGCGATGGCGGTGGCCAAGCAGCTGCGGATCTGGGCGATCACCGTCTACGTGGTGCTGGGCGTCGGGGTGTGGTTCGCGCTGCTGGAGTCGGGCGTGCACGCGACCCTCGCCGGCGTCGCCATCGGGCTCCTCGCTCCCGCGAGCGCGCTGCTCCGCGAGGACGTCGCGCGCGGCTACGCCGAGGACGCGCTGCGGGACCGCTCGCTCGACCACGACGAGCTGGCCCGCCTGAGGTTCCTGCTCAAGGAGTCCGTGCCGGTCGTGGACCGTCTCCAGGCGACGCTGCACCCGGTGTCGTCGTACGTCGTCCTGCCCGTCTTCGCCCTCGCCAACGCGGGGGTCTCCTTCGGCGGCTTCGGCGAAGCCGTCACCTCGAGCGTGGGCGTGGGTATCATGCTCGGCCTCGTGGTCGGCAAGCCCCTCGGCATCCTGCTCGCCTCGTGGCTGGCGGTGCGGTTCGGACTCGGGCGGCTCCCCGGCGGCACCACGTGGCCGATGATCCTCGGACTCGGAGCGGTCGGGGGCATCGGCTTCACGGTGTCGCTGTTCATCGCCGGGCTGTCCTTCCCCGGCGCCGAGGTGCTCACCGACGACGCCAAGATCGGCATCCTCCTCGGCTCGCTGGCCTCGGCGGTCGTCGGTGTCGTCGTGCTGCTCGCGGCTACTCGTCGGCAGACGTCGTCGTCGACTCCTGCTGCTTGATGAGGTCCATCACCGAGGAGTCGGCGAGCGTGGTCACGTCGCCGACCTCGCGGTGCTCGGCGACGTCCTTGAGCAGGCGCCGCATGATCTTGCCCGAGCGGGTCTTGGGCAGCTCGGGGACGATCATGATCGAGCGCGGCTTGGCGATCGGGCCGATCTCGTGGGCGACGTGGGCACGCAGCTCGGCGACCAGGTCGGAGCCCTCGCCCTGCTCGTCGGCCTCCGCCACCGCCGACTCGCGCAGGATCACGAACGCGACCACGGCCTGGCCGGTGGTGTCGTCGGTCGCGCCGACCACGGCCGCCTCGGCGACCTTGGGGTGGGAGACCAGCGCCGACTCGATCTCGGTCGTCGAGAGCCGGTGGCCCGACACGTTCATCACGTCGTCGACGCGGCCCAGCAGCCAGATGTCGCCGTCGTCGTCCTTCTTGGCGCCGTCGCCGGCGAAGTAGAGCCCCGGCCAGCGCGACCAGTAGGTGTCCTTGAAGCGCTGGTCGTCGCCCCACAGCGTGCGCAGCATCGCCGGCCAGGGCTCGGTCAGCACGAGGTAGCCGCCGGACCCGTTGGGCACCGGCTTGGCCTCGTCGTCGACGACGTCGGCGGCGATGCCCGGCAACGCCCGCATGGCCGAGCCCGGCTTGCCGGCCGTGACACCCGGGAGCGGGCTGATCATGATCTGGCCGGTCTCGGTCTGCCACCAGGTGTCGACGACGGGGCAGCGGTTGCCACCGATCACCTCGCGGTACCAGATGTAGGCCTCAGGGTTGATGGGCTCGCCGACCGAGCCGAGGATCCGGAGCGAGGACATGTCGTAGCCGTCGGGGATCTCGCGTCCCTGCTTCATGAACGTCCGGATGGCCGTGGGCGCGGTGTAGAAGATCGAGACCTTGTAGTCCTCGATCACCTTCCACCAGCTGCCCTTCTCGGGCGTTCCCTCGAACATCACCTGGGTGGTGCCGTTGGCGAGCGGGCCGTAGACCATGTAGGAGTGGCCGGTGATCCAGCCGACGTCGGCGGTGCACCAGTAGACGTCGTCGTCCTTGAGGTCGAAGACGGCCCAGTGGGTGAACGACGTGCCGGTGAGGTAGCCGCCGGTGGTGTGCAGGATTCCCTTGGGCTTGCCGGTCGAGCCGGAGGTGTACATGACGAAGAGCGGGTGCTCGCTGTCGTGCATCTCGGCCTCGTGCTCGGTGGGCTGCCGGTCCACGACGTCGTGCCACCACACGTCGCGACCCTCCTGCCACTCGACGTCCTGGCCGGTGCGGCGTACGACGAGGACCTTCTCGATCTTGTCGACCTCGGACTTCAGCAGGGCCTCGTCGACGGCGGGCTTGAGCGCCGAGGCCGACCCGCGGCGGAAGCCGCCGTCCGCGGTGATGACCAGCTTGGCCTCGCAGTCGACGATGCGGGAGGCCAGCGCGTCGGCGGAGAACCCGCCGAACACGACCGTGTGGATGGCACCGACCCGTGCACAGGCCAGCATCGCCACGGCGACCTCGGGGATCATCGGCATGTAGATCGCGACCCGGTCGCCCTTGCCGACCCCGAGCTCGGTGAGCGCGTTGGCGGCCTGGCACACGAGGTCGGTGAGCTCGGCGTAGGTGATGTCGCGGCGGTCCCCCTCGGGCTCGCCGACCCAGTGCAGGGCGACCTTGTCGCCTCGCCCGGCCGCGACGTGGCGGTCGGCGCAGTTGACCGCGGCGTTGAGCGTGCCGCCGACGAACCACTTCGCGAAGGGCGGGTTGGACCAGTCGAGGACCTGGTCCCACTTCTGTCCCCAGTCGAGCCGGTCGGCCGCCTCGGCCCAGTAGGCCTCGCTGTCGGACGCCGCCCGGTCGTAGGCCTCCTCGGTGACGTTGGCCTGGGCCGCGAGGTCTGCGGGCGGCTCGAACCGGCGGGTCTCGGTGCTGAGGTTGGACAGGGTCTGCTCGGACACGGTGATCTCCAGAGTGGGGGTGGTTCGGAAAGCTTCGGCCCACCACTGAACCTACTCGGCGGCGGTGGAGGGGTCGAGGGCTGTAACGCCGGGTCAGTGCTTGTAGTGCCCCAGGTACAACGGGGTGGGTACAGCTACTAACCCGGCGTTACAGCGCAAAGGGGGTGGAGCGGTGGATCAGTGGTGCACGGCGCTCTCGGCGCCGGCCCCGGTGAGGGCCCGGACCTCGAGCTCGGTGAAGCGGTCCTCGGCCGCCGGCTCGCGGCCGGAGACGGTGCCGATGTAGCCGAGGAGGAAGCCCAGCGGGATCGAGATGATGCCGGGGTTGTTGAGCGGGAAGTAGGACCAGTCGGAGTCGGGGAACAACGACGTCGGCGCCCCTGACATGACTGGCGAGAAGAACACCAGGCCCACGGCGGCGAGGAGGCCGCCGTAGATGCTCCACGTGGCACCGCGCGTGTTGAAGCGCCGCCAGAACATGTTGTAGATGATCGCCGGCAGGTTGGCGGACGCCGCGACGGCGAAGGCCAGGGCGACCAGGAACGCGATGTTGAGCCGCTGGGCCGGGATGGAGAGCGCGATCGCGATCGCTCCGATCGCGAAGGCCGCGATCCGGGCGACCCGGACCTCGTCCTTCTCGCTGACCTCCTGGTCCTTCTTGAAGACCCCCTTGTAGAGGTCGTGGGCCACCGAGGAGGAGCTGGCCAGGGTCAGGCCCGCCACCACCGCGAGGATGGTCGCGAAGGCGACCGCGGCGATGAGCGCGAGCAGGATCGCACCGCCGGTGGACCCTTCACCGCCACCCACTGCCTCGGCGAGCAGCGGTGATGCGAGGTTCTGGTTGCCGCCCTCCACCGGGTCGACCTGGTCGCGGTCGAGCATCGCAGCCGCGCCGAAGCCCAGGACCAGCGTCATCAGGTAGAAGGCGCCGATGAGGCCGATCGCCCAGAGCACCGACTTCCGCGCGTCCCGAGCGGTCGGCACGGTGTAGAAGCGGATCAGGATGTGCGGCAGGCCGGCCGTGCCGAGGACCAGTGCCAGGCCCAGGGACAGGAAGTCGATCTGGGACGTCAGGCTGCTGCCGTACTGCAGGCCCGGCTGCAGGAACGGCTCGCCCTTGCCGGAGTTCTCGGCCGCCTCGCCGAGCAGGGACGAGAGGTTGAAGTTGAACTCCAGCAGCACCAGGAACACGATCACCGCGGAGCCGATCATGAGCATCACGGCCTTGACGATCTGGACGTAGGTGGTGCCCTTCATGCCGCCGACGGTGACGTAGAAGATCATCAGGATGCCGACGCCCACGATGGTGAGGTTCTTGAGCGCCTCGCTGTCCACGCCGAGCAGCAGCGCGACCAGCGTGCCCGCGCCGACCATCTGGGCCAGCAGGTAGAAGATCGAGACAACGACGGTGGAGAGCGACGCCGCGGTGCGCACCTTGCGCTGGTTCATGCGGAACGCCAGCTGGTCGGCCATCGTGTAGCGGCCCGCGTTGCGCAGCATCTCGGCCACGAGCAGGAGGGCCACCAGCCACGCGACGAGGAACCCGATGGAGTAGAGGAAGCCGTCGTAGCCGTAGAGGGCGATGGCGCCCGAGATGCCGAGGAACGACGCGGCCGACATGTAGTCGCCGCCGATGGCGAGGCCGTTCTGGAAGCCCGAGAACGAGCGACCACCCGAGTAGTAGTCGGTCGCCGTCTTGGTCTGCCGGCTGGCCCAGAAGGTGATGCCGATCGTCAGCGCGACGACGGAGAGGAAGAGGATCGTGGTCAGGGTCTGGTCGTCCATCACTGGCCTCGTCTTCCGTCGTTTCCGGCACTGTCTCGGTAGGCCTGCTCGAGGTCGCGGGCCAGGGGGTCGAGCCTGGAGGTGGAGAACTTGCTGTAGTACCAGGCCAGTCCGAAGGTCGTCACGAACTGGAGGAGCCCGAAGATCAGGGCCACGTTGATGTTGCCGACCACCTCGGTGTTCATGAACCCGGACGCCCAGTTCGACATGACGACGTAGAGCAGGTACCAGACCAGGAAGGCGATGGTGGCGGGGATGACGAATCCGCGGTAGCGCTTGCGCAGCTCGGCGAACTCGGGGCGGGCCGCGAGGTCGTCGTACACGGGATCGTGCCGCGCCGCCTGTCCTGGCGGCTCGTGGACGGGATTGGTTGCCACGGTCGTGTCCCTTTCGGCGTTGACTCGGTCACCGGGTGTGACCACGATCACGGTGGCACCGGCGGCGCCCACCGCGGGAGTACGCCGCGCGCCGGGGTCGCCGGGCGGCCGCCACCTGTCGCCGGACGGTCGGATCGGCACGACGAGCGGTCGGCGGGCCGGCCTGTGAGGACGTGAGGAAGAGTTGACGGTCAGGCCATCGCGCTGGACCGCCGGGGGACACACGGCTCGCCGAGAGTACGGCTCATGAGCACGCAGACCACGCACCCGATGCAGAGCCGGACCAAGCGTTGGATCGACGACTGGCGACCGGAGGACCAGGACTTCTGGGAAGGCGGTGGGCGCCAGGTGGCGCGCCGCAACCTCGTCTGGTCGATCTTCGCCGAGCACGTCGGCTTCTCCGTCTGGCTGATCTGGAGCGTCTCGTCGGCGTTCCTGCTCTCCCAGGGCTTCGAGTTCACCCCGCAGCAGCTGTTCCTGCTCGTGGCCCTGCCCAACCTGGTCGGGTCGCTGCTGCGCCTGCCCTACACGTTCGCCGTGCCGCTGTTCGGCGGCCGCAACTGGACCGTCGTCAGCGCCGGGCTGCTGCTCGTCCCGACGCTGCTGTTCGCCTACGCCGTGCAGCGCCCCGAGACGCCGTACTGGGTGTTCTGCGTGATCGCGGCCACCGCCGGCTTCGGCGGCGGGAACTTCGCCAGCTCGATGGCCAACATCAACTTCTTCTACCCCGCGGACAAGAAGGGCGCCGCGCTCGGGCTCAACGCGGCCGGCGGCAACGCGGGCGTCGCGCTCATCCAGCTGCTCCTCCCGGTCGTGGTGGGTGGGGCCGGGATCTTCGGCCTCGTCCAGGCGTCCGGCTCCGGGATCCACCTCGAGCGCGCCGCCTGGTTCTACGCCGGTCTCGCCCTGCTCGCCACGCTCGCGGCGTGGCTGCGGATGGACAACCTGACGAGCGCCGTGTCGTCCCCGCGCGAGCAGCTGGGCGTGCTGCGCAACCGCCAGACCTGGGTGATGTCGTTCCTCTACATCGGCACCTTCGGCTCCTTCATCGGCTACTCCGCAGCGATGCCGCTGCTCATCAAGCTCAACTTCTGGGTGCCTGACCCCGCGCCGCTGGGAACGGGCATCTTCTTCGCCTACTACGCCTTCCTGGGCGCCGGCATCGGGTCGCTGACGCGTCCCCTCGGCGGTTGGCTGGCGGACCGGGTGGGCGGTGCGAAGGTGACGCTCGGCGCGTTCGTCGCCATGGTCGTCTTCACCCTCGCCGTGATCGCGGTGCTGCAGCGGGTGACCCCCAACCCCACTGCCGACCCGGCGATCGCCACGTCCAACAGCGCGCTCTTCCCGTGGTTCCTCGGGTTCTTCCTCTGCATCTTCGCCGCCACCGGCATCGGAAACGGCTCGACCTACAAGATGATCCCGTCGATCTGGCGGACGCAGGCCCAGCGGGCGACCCCGGACGGCACCCCCGAACGCGTGGCGGCCCTCACCCGCGCGACGCGGCAGTCCTCGGCGGCACTCGGCGTCATCGGCGCGGTGGGCGCCATGGGCGGCTTCCTGATCCCGCTGGCGTTCTCCGCCCCGTGGGTCGAGGACCCGGTGTCGGCCACCAAGGGCGCCTTCGCGGTCTTCACCGCCTACTACGTGCTGTGCGCCGGCGTGACCTGGGCCGCGTACCTGCGTCGCCCCCACCCGGCCAGGGCCCACGCCCTGGCCGGTGCGGAGATCTGATGACGGCAGCTTCGACGTCCACGACCACGACGCACTGCCCCTACTGCTCCCTGCAGTGCGGGATGCGGCTGACCGGCCAGAGGCTGCCGACGGTGTCGGCATGGGAGGAGTTCCCCGTCAACCAGGGGGCCCTGTGCCGCAAGGGCTGGACGGCGGCAGGCCTCTACGGCGGTCGCGAGCGACTCACCTCCCCGCTGGTGCGCGACCGACGTACCGGCGAGTGGACGGCCGTCGGCTGGGACGAGGCACTCGACCTCGTCGCGTCCCGGTTGCGCGAGATCCAGGCCGCCCGGGGCAAGGACGCCGTCGCCGTCTTCGGCGGCGGCGGGCTGACCAACGAGAAGGCCTACTCGCTCGGCAAGTTCGCGCGGGTCGCGCTCGGCACCTCGCAGATCGACTACAACGGCCGCTGGTGCATGTCGTCGGCAGCGTCTGCCGGGATCCGGGCCTTCGGCGTCGACCGGGGGCTCCCCTTCCCCCTCGCCGACGTCGAGGAGACCGAAGTGCTCGTGCTCGTCGGCTCCAACCTCGCCGAGACGATGCCGCCTGCGGCGCGGCACCTCGACGCCCTGCGCCAGCGCGGTGGCAGGGTCGTCGTCATCGACCCGCGGCGTACGGCCACCGCGCTGCGCGCCGACCTCGTCGTCCAGCCCGTGCCCGGCACCGACCTGGCCCTCGCGCTGGGCGTGCTGCACCTGCTGGTCGCCGCGGGTGCCGTGGACGAGGACTACCTGGCCGCGCGGACCACCGGCTGGGCGCAGGTCCGGGAGTCGGTCGCTGCGTGGTGGCCCGAGCGGGTGGAGCGGGTGACGGGGGTGCCGGCCGAGGAGGTGCGGGCGTTGGCGGGGCTCCTGGGGGCACCGAAGGTGATGGTGCTGACCGCGCGGGGAGCCGAGCAGCACTCCACAGGCACGGACACGGTCCTGGCGTGGATCAACGTGACGCTGGCGCTCGGGATGGTGGGGGTGCGGGGCGCGGGCTACGGCTGCCTCACCGGCCAGGGCAACGGCCAGGGTGGGCGTGAGCACGGGCAGAAGGCCGACCAGCTGCCCGGCTACCGGCGAATCGACGACCCGGCTGCCCGTGCCCACGTCGCCGGCGTGTGGGGCATCGACCCCGACTCGCTGCCCGGCCCCGGCAGGTCCGCCTACGAGATGCTCGACGCACTCGGGACGCCGGAGGGCTCCTCCGCCCTGCTGGTCCTGGGCTCGAACATCGTGGTGAGCGCCCCCCGGTCGACCCACGTGACCGAGCGGCTCGAGGCGCTGGACCTGCTGGTGGTGTGCGACCTCGTGATGTCCGAGACGGCAGCGATCGCGGACGTCGTGCTGCCGGTGACGCAGTGGGCGGAGGAGACCGGCACGATGACGAACCTCGAGGGCCGGGTGGTGCTGCGGCAGCAGGCCGTGCGGGCACCTGCCGGGGTGCGCTCCGACCTGGAGGTGATCGCAGCGCTGGCCGAACGGCTGGGGTCCCCGGTGGAGTTCGCGACCGACCCGGAGGAGGTCTTCGCCGAGCTCGGGCGTGCGTCGTCGGGCGGGTCGGCCGACTACTCCGAGATCACCTATGACCGGATCCGTGACGAGGGCGGGGTGTTCTGGGGCGGTGAGCGGCTCTTCGCGGAGACGTTCGCGCACCCGGACGGACGGGCGCGCATGGTCGCGGTCGAGCACCGCGGAGCCGCGGAGCAGCCGTGCGCGGACTACCCGGTCCACCTGACGACAGGCAGGGTGCTCGCCCAGTACCAGTCCGGGGCCCAGACGCGACGGGTGCGCGAGCTGCCGGACTCGGGGGCGTTCGTCGAGGTCCACCCGATGTTGGCCGCCCGGCTCGGCCTCGTGGACGGTGAGCCGGCTCGCGTGACGACGCGACGCGGCTCGATGGCGGCACCGGCGCGGGTGGTGGACTCGATCCGGGCGGACACCGTGTTCGTGCCTTTCCACTGGGTCGGGGCCAACCGGCTCACGCACGACGCTCTCGACCCTTCCTCGCGGATGCCGGAGTTCAAGGTGTGCGCGGCCCGGGTCACCGCGGCCGGGGGCGGGCATGGGTGAACGGCTCGTCGTCGTCGGCGGCGGCATGGCGGCGGTGCGGCTCGTGGAGGGGCTCGTCGGCTCGCCGTGGCACGTCACGGTCCTGTCCGAGGAGGACCATCCGCCCTACAACCGCATCCTGCTCTCGGCCGTGCTCGAGGGCGCGCACGCGCCCGACGCCCTGACCCTGCGGTCGCAGGAGTGGTTCGACGAGCACGGGGTCGACCTACGCCTCGGCACGAGGGTCGAAGAGGTGGACCGGACTGCGCACGAGGTCGTGCTCGTCGGAGGCGCGCGGGTCCCCTACGACCGCCTGGTCCTGGCGACCGGAGCCATCCCGACTCTCCCGCCGATCCGTGGCCTGGTGCGACCGGACGGGACCCTCCACCCCTCCGTCCACCCCTTCCGCTCCTTGGCGGACTGCCGCCGTCTCGACGCCGCGGTCGCTGCTGGCCGCCGGGCCGTCGTCGTCGGCGGCGGACTGCTGGGCCTGCAGGTCGCCCGGGCCCTCGCCGTGCGGGGCGTGGACACGGAGGTGGTCGAGGGGGCCGAGCACCTGCTCGCCAGCCAGGTCGACCCTGCCGGAGGGGAGATCCTGGCGCGCGACCTGCGCCGCCTCGGCACGGAGGTCTACGCCGGTGCGCGCGCGGTGCGGCTGCACCCGCGCGAGACAGGCGGCGCCGGCCTCCGGCTCGACAACGGCCACGTCCTGGAGACCGATCTCGTGGTCCTGACCGCCGGGGGCCGGCCCTCCACCGCCCTTGCACGCCGGGCCGGGTTGATGGTGCGACGCGGGGTGGTGGTCGACAGCACCCTCGCCTCGGTCACCGACGCGCGCATCCACGCGATCGGGGACTGCGCCTCACACCGTGGGCGGGTGACCGGCTTCGTCCCGCCGGCGTGGGAGCAGGCTGGCGTGCTCGCCGCCGTGCTGCGTGGTGAGGAGGCGTCGTACGACGGCTCCCGCAGTGTTGCCCGACTGCGCGCCACCGGGTTGGACGTCGCCGTCCTGGGCGAGCCCACCCGTGCCACCGGCCAGGTGGTCGAGATGTCCAACCCGGTGACGGGATCGCACCGGCGGCTCGTCGTCGACGGTGGCCGCATCGTCGCCGCGGCGCTGGTCGGCGACCTGTCGCGGGTCGGCCTGATCACGCAGCTCTACGACCGCGGGACGATCCTGGGGAACGCCGAGCCCGGCGCACTGCTCGCGCCCGAGCGCGTCGACCTCGACCCCGCGGCTGTCGTACTGCCCGACGAGGCCGAGGTGTGTGCGTGCGCAGGCGTCACTGCGGGCGCGGTCCGGGCCTGTGCGTCGTACGACGACTGCCGTGAGAGGACACGTGCCACCACGGGGTGCGGCGGGTGCGTCTCCGTGGTGAGGTCCCTGCTCACCGCGTCAGCATGAACGGCACAATGCCGGTGTGGCCTACTTTCAGCAGACCGGGCCGGCGACCTACCTGCCCACCGAGCACGTCGGCGGCGCTTGGGATCCCGACGAGCAGCACATCGCCCCGGCGCTCGGCCTCCTCGCGCACGTGGTCGAGCAGGACCGCGACCTCCGTCGCGACGACCGGCTACTGCCCGCGCGGTTGTCGTACGACATCTGGGGCACCGTCCCCATGGAGGAGGTCGAGACCTCGGTCCGCGTGTTGCGACCCGGGCGAACCATCGAGCTGGTCGAGGCGACGCTCAGTCATGGGCGACGGACCATCGTCACGCTGCGCGCCTGGCTGATGAGCACGACTGACACCTCGCAGATCGCCGGCACCCACGTGCCGGCTGCCGGGCAACCCACCGATGTTGAGAAATGGGACCCGACCACCGTGTGGCCCGGGGGCTTCATCGCCGCTGCCCACGTGCGCCGCTCGGAGATCGAGCCCGGCCGCGCCACCTTCTGGGTCCGCACCGACGAGACGCTCGTCGAAGGTCAGCAGGCCAGCTCCCTGGCCCGGGCGGCCGGGCTGCTCGACATCAGCAACGGCATGACCGTGCGCGTTGACCCGCGGACGGTCGCGTTCCCCAACCTTGACCTCACCGCCCATCTGATGCGCGAACCCGTGGGCGACTGGCTCGGCTTCGACACCTCGGTCTCGTTCGGTGCCCAGGGCGTCGGCGTGACCAGCACCGTGCTGCACGACGAGACCGGACTCCTCGGAACGATGTCGCAGATCCTGACGATCCGTCCGGGGTGAGTGGACAGTTCGTGTTCGCCGCCAGGTGTGCGGGAGTGGTGTGGGGACCAGATGCCTGGGTTCAGGTGCCTGGCGGGGCTTCAGCGGCGACTCGGGTGGGGCTTGCGGAGGGAGTCCGGGAGCAGCACGGCGCCGGGGGCCTTGGGGGAGGAGGCCGCGACGTCGCCGGGGTTCGAGAAGGCACAGGTGCGAAGGCTCAGGCAGCCGCAGCCGATGCACGACTCCAGGCCGTCCCGGAGACGCTCGAGGGCGGCGATCCGCTGGTCGAGGCGGCTGCGCCAGGAGCGGGAGATGCGGTGCCAGTCGGCCTTGGTCGGCGTGCGGTTCGAGGGGAGCCGCCCGAGCTCCTCCTTGATCTCGTCGAGGGTCAGGCCGACGTTGGACGCGGCCCGGATGAACCCCAGCCGGCGCAGGACGCTGCGCTCGAACCGGCGCTGGCCAGAGCCGGACCGGTGCGCCTGGATCAGCCCTTCGGACTCGTAGAACCGGAGCGCCGAGGCCGCGAAGCCGCTCCGTTGGACGACAGCCCCGATCGTCAGCAGGTCGTGCTTGTCCAACTTCTTCCTCCAGAGGGCTTGAACTCAAGTTCACTTGAACTTCAATGATGACCGCATGAAAACCACCACGCAAGCACCCGTCGCGCTCATCACCGGGGGGACCGCAGGCCTCGGGCTCGCCCTCACGAGGGCGCTGGCCGCCCAGGGCTGGTGGGTGATCACCGACGGACGCAACGAGGGGCGCGTCAAGGAGGCCGACCTTCCCGAGAACGTCACCGTGATCGTCGGCGACATCACCGATGCCGAGCACCGGGCAGGCCTCGTCAACACCGTTGCCGCGCTGGGTCGACTGGACCTCCTGGTCCACAACGCCAGCACCCTGGGGCCTCTCCCGATGCGCCCGCTCCCCGAGGTCGGGATCCCCGACCTCCAGCAGGTGTGGCGCACGAACATCGGCGCACCGCTGGTCCTGACCGGGCGACTCCTGCCACGCCTGCTGGGCAGCGACGGCGTCCTGCTGTCGATCAGCTCCGACGCGGCGGTCCACCACTACGAGACATGGGGGCTGTACGGCGCCAGCAAGGCCGCGCTCGACCACGTCACCCTCACCTTCGCTGCCGAGACCGGGGTGACGGCGTACGCCGTCGATCCCGGGGACATGCGGACCCAGATGCACCAGGACGCGTTCCCCGGGCAGGACATCTCCGACCGGCCGCTGCCGGAGAACGTCGTCCCGCACCTTCTGCGCCTCCTCGAGGCGAGGCCGGCGTCGGGTCGCTACCGGGCGGAGGACTTCTGATGGCCGTCCTGGCAGAGGAGCCCCAGGTGCGCTTCGAGCCGTCGTCCTTCGCGTCCAGCCCGCCCGAGTGGCGAGGGCTCGCGCGGGACGAGGTCCGGTTGCTGGTCGGAACACGAGAGGGGATCGTGCACACGCACTTCCGCAGGATCGCGGACCACCTGCGTCCGGGCGACGTGCTGGTCGTGAACCGGTCCGCCACCATCGCGGGGGAGGTGGACGCGGCCCACGAGGGACGGCCCATCGTCCTGCACGTCGGCGCGGAGCTCGAGCAGGGGCGTCGGGTCGTGGAGCTCCGTACCGCCCCGGACGCCGGTCGTGCGGTCCTCGACGCGTCACCCGGAGACGTGGTCGAGGCGGGGAGGGCGCAGCTGCGGCTGGTCGAGCCGTGGCCGACGGGGCGACCGTCCTCACCCACGGGCGTCGGCAACCGCTTGTGGCAGGCGAGCGTGGAGGGGGACCTGACGGCGGCCCTGCGACGGCACGGACGGCCGATCGCCTACGGCTACCTCGACCGGCGCTTCCCGCTCGCGGCCTACCAGACCGTCTTCGCGTCCGTCCCGGGCAGTGCGGAGATGGCGTCGGCGGGTCGACCGTTCACCCACGAGCTGGTCACCGACCTGGTCGCTGGGGGAGTGCTGTTCGCGCCGATCACGTTGCACACCGGTTTCTCCTCCCAGGAGGCCGGCGAGGCGCCGGGGCCCGAGTGGTTCGAGGTCCCGGCATCCTCAGCGCGTCTGGTCAACGAAGCTCGAGCGGCCGGGGCGCGGGTGATCGCTGTCGGCACCACCGCCACCCGCGCGATCGAGTCCGCGGTGCGCGGCGGTCGGGTCACCGCAGCCTCCGGCTGGACGGAGCGGGTCGTGACTCCGGCCGACCCGCCGCGCGCGGTCGACGGGCTGGTCACCGGGTGGCACGACCCGCACGCCTCCCACCTGCTGCTGGTGGAGTCCGTCGCCGGCGGCGCCCTGGTGCAGTCGTCGTACGACGAAGCGGTGGCGCACGGATACCTGTGGCACGAGTTCGGCGACTCGGCGCTGCTCATCGGCTGACCACGACCGTTGACATGTGACCATATGGTCACCTATGGTCGTCACGTGGACGAGGTGTTCAAGGCACTGGCCGACCAGACCCGGCGGGACCTTCTCGACGCCCTCTTCGCCCAGGACGGCCAGACCCTGACCGCCCTCGAGGAGCGGGTGCCGATGACGCGCTTCGGGGTGATGAAGCACCTCAAGGTCCTGGAGGAGGCCGGGCTCGTGGTGACCCGCAAGCGCGGCCGCGAGAAGCTCCACTTCCTCAACCCCGTCCCGATCCGGCTCATCCACGACCGCTGGGTGAGCAAGTACTCCGAGCCGTGGGCCGCCGCGCTCACCGAGCTCAAGACACAGCTGGAGGACGAGTCATGACCACCCAAGGCGACACCGTCTCCTGGACCCGGGGCACCGCCCCGGTCGGGGACACCGCAGTGTTCGAGATCTACATCAAGACCACGCCCGAGCGGCTCTGGGAGGCGATCACCGATCCCGCGATGCGCGCGAAGTACAGCTTCGGCATCGGGACGGAGTCCGACTGGACGAACGGCTCCACCTACCGCGCTGAAGGCCCGGGCGGCGTGACGGTCTCCGAGGGGGAGAACCTCGTCGTCGAGCCACCACGCCTGCTGGTGCAGTCGTTCAACGCCCTGTGGAGCGACGAGGTCAGGGCCCAGGGGACCACTCGTGTCACGTGGGAGATCGAGCCGGTCGGCGACTCCTGCCGGCTCACCGTCGTGCACGACCAGCTCCCCGCGTCGGCGAACGCCGAGCTCTACGGCGGCTGGCCGATGATCCTCTCCGGGCTCAAGACGCTGCTCGAGACCGGCGAGCTGCTCACCACGCCGGGCTCCCAGATGTACGGCGAGGGCTGATGGGCGAGTCGGTGGAGGAGCTGACGCCTGAGGACCTCGTGCACCTCCGCCGTTGCGTGGACCTCGCCCGCGAGGCACTCGACGACGGCGACGAGCCCTTCGGGTCGGTGCTGGTCGGCCCCGACGGGGTCGTGCTCCACGAGGACCGCAACCGCACCGCCGGTGGCGACCAGACACGCCACCCCGAGCTTGAGCTGGCCCGCTGGGCGGCGGCGAACGTGGCGCCGCAGGTGCGGCCCGAGTGCACCGTCTACACGTCGGGCGAGCACTGCCCGATGTGCGCGGCCGGCCACGCCTGGGTGGGGCTGGGCCGGATCGTCTACGCAGCCTCCACGGCACAGCTCACCGAGTGGCGAAGCGGTTGGGACCTGCCGGACGGCCCGGTGGCGGCGCTGCCCATCAACGCGGTGGCGCCCGGAGTGCCCGTCGCCGGGCCCGCGCCCGAGCTGGCCGACGAGCTGCGCGCACTGCACCGGCAGCACGCCGACCGGGCCTCGAGGCAGCAGTAGGGAGCATGCATAACCCTTCGCATCGGCGAGTCGTTGAAGCCCCAGACACTCGTCCCCCGGAGGTTGACCATGAAGCGCGGAACGACTCGACGACTGGTGGCACTGACCGCTGCCCTCGCAACGGCGAGCACCGGAGCCCTGATGGCACCGGGATCCGCGGGGGCGAGCCCAGAGCTGGCCCCGACCTCGTTGGCGACTCCCACCGCGGTGCCCACCGACGAAGCGGGGAACGGCAAGGTCATCGTCGCCTTCGCCGATGGTGTGGTCCCGGCCGGCGCACTCGGGGTGCTGCGCGACCTCGGGGTCGAGCGCGCGATCGAGCTGCCGTCGATCGGCGCCGTGGCGGTGACGGCGGACCTGCCGGTCGTCGACCTGCTGGCGGCGGTTCCGGGGGTCGTCGCCGTGGAGCCGCAACGGCGGCTGGTGTCGTACCTCTATGCCTCCAAGGAGCAGATCAACGCGAACGGCCTCGACCAGCCGGCGGGCTACACGACCCGCGTCGGCCGCCGGCGCGTCGCCGGCACGCGACCTGGGGTCACCGGCGAGGGGGTGACGGTCGCGGTGCTCGACTCGGGCATCTTCGCGGGGCACCCGGACTTCGGTGACCGCGTGGTGAAGGGACTCAACTTCTCCTACTCCGAGGTGTCCCAGCAGGCCGGCTTCTCGGCCGAGCAGTGGGACACCTACGCCGAGTCGACCGGCACGCTGGCGCTGCAGGACGAGATCGGGCACGGCACCCATGTCGCGAGCACTGTCGGCGGCGACGGCAGCATGTCCGCGGCCCAGGGTGGTCCCGACCTCGCGGGTGTCGCGCCCGACGCCTCCTTCATCTCGATGAGGGTGGCCACCCCAGGTTTCGGGACGGTTGACGACATCGACTGGGAGGAGGCCGCGCTCGCCGCCTTCGACTGGACCATCCGGCACCGCGACGAGCACGGCATCGACATCACCCAGAACTCCTGGGGTCTGCTGCCGACCGAGCCCAACTGTCTCGGCCTGGACTGCGGTGAGCCGACCGACTTCGACGCGATGTCGCGCATGATCGCCTCGGTCGTCGACAGTGGCGTCCACGTCGTGTTCTCGGCCGGGAACGACGGACCCGAGCCGGGCACGATCGGCGGCTACCACGATCCCGCCAACGGCGCGGTCCTCGTGGGCGCTGCCTGCAAGTCCGTCGACTCCTCCGGGTGTGTAGAAGGCCAGCAGATGACGGACTTCTCCAGCCGTGGCGTCGCCGACGGCACGGGCCCGCAGGTCGACGTCGTCGCGCCCGGCGACACCATCATGGCCGCCCTGTCGCCGTCGGTGCTCGCTCCGCTGACGGAGTGCGCGGAGATCCAGACGCCCGGCTACTTCTGCATCTCCGGCACGTCGATGGCGTCGCCGCACGTCTCGGGCGTCGTGGCGCTCATGCTCGAGGCCAACCCTCAGGCGACGCCGGCCCAGGTGAAGGACTGTCTGCTCTCGACCGCGGTCGACATGATGTCCACAGGGTTCGACATCCACTCCGGTCAGGGCATGGTCGACGCGGAGGCAGCCGTCACCTGTGCCCACGCGCACACGGTGACGAAGACGCGAGGCTGACTCAGGGCAGCTCGGGGCCTTCCTGTCTGGACCTGTGGACCTGTGGGTCAGGGTGACGCCGTCAGCGCGATACCTTCTGGCCCATGAGCCCTGCTGTGCAACGAGCCCTCGGCGTGCTGGTGCTGCTTGTCACCGGCATCTTCAGCCTGCCGCTGGCCGCGACCTTCCTCGACGGCGAGGGCACCGAGAACTGGATCGTCCCCGTCCAGCTGCTTGTCATGGCGGCGATCGGCGCTGGGGTCACCGTCGCTCTTCCCGCACTCGCCCGGGGCGGGGCGGGCACCGAGCGCCGTGCCCTCACCGGGGCGTGGTGGGGCCTGCTCGCCGCCTTCGTGGGCGTGCTGGTGTTCTGGCTGCTGATCAGCGGGTTCGAGGGCGCGTGAGCGCAGTCAGCGTCGGCGCTTCTTCTCCTCCGCGCGCGTCCTGACCTTGTCGACGGTCTCCTTGATCCGGCGCTGGTTCTCCGGCTTCTGGGCCTCGTCGTAGAGCTTCTTGGCTGCGCCCAGCACGACGGCGCTCTTGAACAGCTTCATGACACAGGTCTACCTGTCGGACCCAAGCCCCTCGTCGACCGTCTTGCGGTGCGGGCGACCCGGGTCGTCGTACGCCGGATCCGGCTGACCGGCCCGCAAGGCCTCGAGCTGCGCGCAGATCGCGATGCCGTAGAACAGCGAGATCGACGAGAGCAGGCTCCACAGCAGCAGCGCGAAGACGCCGGCGAGCGGCCCGTAGGTGCTGCTGAACGAGCCGCTGGCATTGACGTACGCCGCCAGCCCGGCCGCCGCGGTCATGCTCAGCACCACGGCCACGCCCGACCCGAGGGCGAGCCAGGACAACGCCGGCTGGTGACGGCGGGGGGCGTGGTTGAAGAGCACGGCGATGGTGACGACGAGGGTGAGCAGTCCCAGCGGCCAGCGGCCCCACTGCCAGAGCGCGTGCGTGCGGTCCGACCACCCGTACTCGGTGACCATCGCGTCGCCGAACGCCCCGCCGGCGACCAGCACCAGGAAGCCCAGCCCGACCGGCACGGCGAAGACGGCGGTGAGGACCGCGGCCCGGCCGTACTTGAACAACGCGGGCCGGTCGCGGCGGATGCCGTAGATCCGGTTGCTGCCGCGCTCGATCTGCGCCATCGCGGTCGTCATCGACAGGGCTGCGAAGAAGAGGCCGAGGAAGAGCGCGACCTCGCCGACGCCCTCCGATCCTCCCGCCAGCGCCTCGACGATCGCGTCGTCGTCCCCGCTGGCCGGGGAGACGGCGTTGACCGTCGCCGCCACGACACGCGCCGGGCGGTCGTCGTCGATGTCGGCGGCCAACCCCATGACGGCGAGCAGGAACGGCACCACCGCCAGGCATGCCTGGAGCGCGAGGGCGCGGCTGTTGGTGAAGCCGTCGCCATAGCGGAAGCGCACGAACGAGCCGACCAGGACCGTCCGGAGGCCATGGCGGCGGGCGACGTGCCACGCGTCCTCGGCGTCGAGCTCGTCGCCGTCCATCTCCGTGGTCACGGGGACGGTGCGGGCGGTCGTCATGGCCGCACCCTATGCGCGGTCTGCGGGTCTGTGGGCGTCACCGGGCACTGAGCGTCTGACGCATGCGCACGAGCGCCAGGGCCATGGCCGGGGAGACCGGTCCGACGGTCGAATGTGGACATGACGACGACCACCACTCTCGGCGTCGTGACCCTGATGGGCGCGACGATCACGACCGCCATGGCCGCCGGGTTGCTCTTCTGCTTCGCGCACTCGGTGATGCCAGGGCTCGGGACGCTGGACGACCGCGCGTTCCTCACGGGGTTCCAGCGGATCGACGCAGCGATCTCGAACCGCTGGATGGGCCTGACCTTCCTCGGCAGTCCGGTGCTGATCCTCGCCTCGTTGCTCCTGCACCTGCCCGGGCGCGGTCCGGTCCTGGCCTGGTTGGCCGCAGCGATGGCGCTCGTCGTGGCGACCTTCGTGATCACCGGGGTGGTCAACGTCCCGTTGAACACGGCGGTCCAGGAGGCGGCCCCGGAGATGGCTGACGCCGCTGGGCTGCGGGGCCGCTTCGAGGAGCGCTGGGTGCTCTGGAACATCGTGCGCACCGCGACGTCGACCGGTTCGCTCGCGGCCCTCTGCTGGGCCCTCTTCCTCACCGGTCGATCGGCCGGCTGACACACCGACACACAGGAGATCTCGATGAACATCACCATCTTCGGAGCCACCGGCACGATCGGCCGCCTGCTGGTCGAGCAGGCCCTGGCCGCCGGTCACGACGTCATCGCCTTCACCCGCGACGCCTCGCGGGTCCCCGTCCGGCACGACAGGCTCCAGGTCGCCGAGGGCGACGTGACGGATCCCGCCGCGTGCCTGCCGGTCGTCAAGGACGCCGATGCGGTCGTGGTCGCGCTCGGCGCGGGGCGCAAGGGCGTGGTGCGCGAGGCGGGCACCCGCGCCGTCGTACGAGCCATGGAGCAGTCCGGTGGAGGGCGGCTCGTGTGCCAGTCCACCATCGGCGTCGGGTCGAGCCGGGCCAACCTCGACCTGTGGTGGAAGTACGTCATGTTCGGGGCACTGCTGCGGCCGGCGTACGGCGACCACGTGCGGCAGGAGCGCGTGGTAGAGGCGAGCGACCTCGCGTGGACCATCGTGCGTCCCTCCGCCTTCGCCGACCAGAGCCCGGGACCGGTACGACACGGCTTCGGTCCCGGCGAGGACGGACTGCGGCTGAAGATCGGCCGGGACGACGTCGCAGCCTTCCTGCTCGCGCAGGTGGATGACGCCACCTACCTGCATCGGGCGGTGTCGGTCTCGTCGTGACCGTCGCGCGGGGCTCCGAGCCGGCCGGGACGACTAGCCTGCTTCGTGTGGACGTGCTGGAGGCGCTGCTCGACGGCCCGCGGGCGCGAGGCGCCTTCCTGCTGCGCGCCCTGCTGGACCCGCCCTGGTCCCTGCGGATCGAGGACGAGGCCCCGCTGACGGTCCTCGCTGTCCTGCGGGGGGAGGCCTGGCTCACGCTCGACGACCAGCCCCCGCGGCACATGGAGACCGGGCAGGTGGCCATCGTCCGCGGACCCGGCCACTACACGGTCGCCGATGCCCCGGAGACGCCGCCGAGCGTCGTGGTCTACCCGGGTGGTCGATGCACCAGTGCGGCCGACGGGCGACCCCTCTGGGACGAGTGGTCGCTCGGTGTCAGGACCTGGGGGGAGGACCCGGCCGGTGACTGCGTGCTCCTGGTCGGCACCTACGAGGGCAAGAGTGAGGCCAGCCGTCCCCTCATCACGGCGCTCCCCGAGGTCGTCCTCCTCAGTCAGGAGGAGGCGGCGTCCCCGCTTCTCGGCGTGCTCGAGGCGGAGATGCAGATCGAGGCCCCGGGCCAGCGGGCGCTGCTCGACCGCCTGCTCGACGTGCTGTTGATCTCGTCCCTTCGGACGTGGTTCGCAGCGCGTCAGGACGAGGGTCCCGGGTGGTTCCGTGCGCAGCACGACCGTGCCGTGGGTCCGGCACTGGCGCTGCTCCACGAGGACGTCGCGCATCCCTGGACGGTGGAGGAGCTGGCCTCGCGCGTCGGGGTGTCGAGGGCAGTCCTCGCCCGTCGGTTCACGGCTCTCCTCGGGGAGCCGCCGATGGCCTACCTCTCGGCTTGGCGTCTCGCCCTGGCCGCCGACCTGCTGGTCTCCAGCGACGCGACGGTCGCCGCCATCGCTCGTCAGGTCGGGTACGGCACGCCATTCTCGCTGAGCGCCGCGTTCAAGAGGGTGCACGGCACGAGTCCGCAGCAGTACCGCCTCGGCAGCGTCAGCGCCTAGCGCCCTCCGCGCTCTGCCCCGCCGCCTTCACCCAGCGACTCCAGTCCTCCTGCCGGGTGTAGCCGGCCGCGCGCCACAGGGCCGTGCCGAGGTCGTTGTCGTCGAGCACCATCGCGCAGAAGCGCTCTGCTCCCAGGCCACGCAGCCGGTCCTCGGCCTGTTCCAGCATGCGGCGGCCCAGGCCTCGGCCACGTAGGTCAGGGGCGACAGCGAGGCGGTAGAGGTTGGCCCGCCACCCGTCCCACCCGCAGATGATCGTGGCAACGATCCTGTCCGCCGCAGTGGCAAGGAGGATCGCCTCGGGGTCTCGGTCGATGAGGCGGCCCACGGCCTCGGGTCGGTCCGCGGGGCGTGAGCCGTTCTCGCCGGCGGCTGCCCAGAACTCCAGCAGTGCGCGGACATCACCGTGCCCAGCACTGCGCATGACGAGGTCGTCCACCATCAGCCTCTCCTCCCCCGGGGAGGAGAGGCTAGCGGTCAGTGGGTGTCCTCGTCCCGGTGCGGGTTGGCGTTCGGGCCGGCCTCCGGCTCCGGCTCCTGGGCGTCGCCGCTCTCGCTCGCGGGGTAGCCCGCGGTGGAGTCGCCGTCCGCGAGCGGGGTGTCCGCCTTCTCCTCGTCGAGGCTGCCGACCTCCGAGACCTGACTGTCGGGACCTGACTCGTTCTGTGGGGTCATGGAACAGCGGTACCCGTGCGCGCCCACGCGCATGCCCACCGACGACCGTGCGGAAGGGTTTTCCTCCCCGAAACATGACGGAACACCGAGAAAACATGGGCTGCCTAGCGTCACCGCATGACCCACATGCGCCCCAGGATCGTCGTCGTCGGCCACGGCATGGTCGGCCACCGCTTCGTCGAGGCCGCCGTCGAGCGCGGTGTCACCGAGACCCACGACATCGTCGTCCTCGGTGAGGAACCCCGCCCGGCCTACGATCGCGTCGCCCTCACCAGCTTCTTCGCCGCGGAGAGCGCCGACGAGCTGTCGCTGCTGCCCCAGGGTCGGTACGACGACCCGCGCGTGCGCCTGCTCCTCGACACGGCCGTGACCGAGATCGACCGTTCCACGCGCACGGTCACGACGGTCACCCCGGCCGTCGCGGCGCAGGGCGATCCGCTCAGCAGCCCGGGCGCCGTCGAGCTGATCCAGTACGACGTCCTGGTGCTGGCCACCGGCGCCGCACCGTTCGTGCCACCGGTCGAGGGTCGCGGCAAGGCCGGCTGCTTCGTCTACCGCACCATCGAGGACCTCGAGGCGATTCGTGCTGCCAGCGACGGCGCGACCAGCGGCGTCGTGATCGGCGGCGGGCTGCTGGGGCTCGAGGCCGCCAACGCCCTCGTGCAGCTGGGGCTGGAGACGCACGTCGTCGAGATGGCACCGAGGCTGATGCCCGTCCAGCTCGACGGCGACGGCGGGGCGACGCTGGTCCGTCACATCGAGAAGCTCGGCGTGACCGTCCACGCCGGCGTGGTGACCGAGGAGATCGTCGGGAACGACCGGGTCGAGGCGGTTCGGGTCAGCGGAGAGGAGATCGACGCGCAGGTGGTCGTGTTCTCCGCCGGGATCCGCCCGCGTGACGCGCTGGCCCGCGAGTGCGACCTCCCGGTCGCGGAGCGGGGCGGGATCCTCGTCGACGAGCAGTGCCGCACGAGCGACCCCAGGGTCTTCGCCATCGGCGAGTGCGCGGCCCCGGGCGGCACGATGTACGGCCTGGTCGCCCCCGGGTACGCCATGGCGGAGGTCGTGGTCGACGCGCTGGTCGAGGGTCCCGGAACCTTCACCGGCGCCGACATGTCGACCAAGCTCAAGCTCCTCGGCGTCGACGTGGCGAGCTTCGGTGACGCGTTCGCGACCACGGAGGGTGCGCTCGAGCTCACCTACTCCGACGCGGTGGCCGGCGTCTACAAGAAGCTCGTGGTGGCCCCGTCCGCCGAGGCGGACGACTCCTTCGTGCTGCGCGGCGGGATCCTCGTCGGCGACGCGTCGTCGTACGGCATCCTCCGCCCGATGGTGTCCAGCGGGCTGGCGCTGCCCCCGAACCCCGAGCAGCTGATCCTGCCGGCCGCCACCGGCGTCCCGATGACGATGCCCGACGAGGCGCAGGTCTGCTCGTGCAACGACGTCACCAAGGGCGAGATCCTGACGGCTGTCGGGGAGAGTGGCACCTGCGAGGACGCCGCGTGCGTGAAGGCGTGCACGAAGGCCGGCGCGACCTGTGGCTCCTGCTTCTCGACGGTGAAGAACATCATCGAGGAGCACTTCGTGGCGGCCGGCAAGGTCGTCGACAAGGGCTTGTGCGAGCACTTCCGCCTCACCCGCCAGGAGCTCTTCGACGTCGTCGCGGTCCACGGCTACCGACGCTTCGACGACATCGTCGAGGCGCACGGCACGGGCCGCGGCTGCGACGTGTGCAAGCCGGTGGTCGCGAGCATCCTGGCGAGCCAGACGAGCACCCACATCCTCGAGCCGGAGACCGCCAAGCTCCAGGACACCAACGACGCCTTCCTCGCCAACATCCAGCGGAACGGCACCTACTCGGTCGTCCCGCGCATCCCCGGCGGGGAGATCACCCCGGACGGCCTGATCGTCATCGGCGAGGTGGCCCGCGACTTCGGGCTCTACACCAAGATCACCGGCGGCCAGCGCATCGACCTGTTCGGTGCGCGCATGGAGGAGCTGCCGGCGATCTGGCGACGCCTGGTCGACGCCGGCTTCGAGTCGGGGCACGCCTACGGCAAGTCGCTGCGCACGGTGAAGTCGTGCGTGGGGTCGACCTGGTGCCGCTACGGCGTGCAGGACAGCGTCGGACTGGCGATCGCGCTGGAGCTGCGCTACCGCGGCCTGCGCAGTCCCCACAAGCTCAAGGGCGGCGTCAGTGGCTGTGCTCGCGAGTGCGCGGAGGCGCGCGGCAAGGACTTCGGCGTCATCGCCACCGAGAAGGGATGGAACCTCTACGTCGGCGGCAACGGGGGCGCCACCCCTGCCCACGCCCGGCTGCTGGCCGGCGACCTCGACACCGAGACGCTGGTGTCGTACCTCGACCGCTTCCTCATGTACTACATCCGCACCGCCGACCGGCTCCAGCGCACCGCCACCTGGATCGACCGGCTCGAGGGAGGCCTCGACCGGGTGCGTGAGGTCGTCGTGGACGACTCGCTCGGTCTCGGTGCCGAGCTGGAGGCCGACATGGCTCGCCACGTCGGCGGCTACGTCGACGAGTGGCGCGCCACCCTCGAGGACGAGGACAAGCTCTCGCGATTCGTCTCCTTCGTGAACGCGCCGGGCACACCCGACCCTCACATCGCGTTCACCACCGAGCGCGGCCAGATCCAGCCGGTTGAGCCGAGCGGGCCGGTGGAGCTGGGCACACGGATCCCGGTGGGAGCGCCGGCGTGAGCGCCGGGTCGAGCGCTGGGGCGGGCGGCGAGCTGGCGTCGTACCTCAAGGTCTGCCCCGTGGACGCCATCGACCGCGAGACGGGAGTCGTGGCGCTCGTCCACGGCCGCGCGGTCGCGATCTTCCGGACCCACGACGGCGAGGTCCACGCGCTCGCCAACTACGACCCGTCCAGCCGGGCGTCCGTGCTGGCGCGCGGCATCGTGGGCAGCCGCAACGACGTCCCCGTGGTCGCCTCGCCGATGTACAAGCACGCCTTCGACCTCCGCACCGGTGCCTGCCTGGACGACACGTCCTTGCGAGTTCCCGTCTTCGAGGTCGCCGTGGTGGACTCGGAGGTGTGGATCGGACCGGAACGCCGCACGGAGCGGGAGCGAGGCGGATGAGCGGCACGCTCGCCGGCTTCCGCATCGGCGTGACCGCGGCCCGCAAGGCCGAGGAGCAGATCGAGATGTTCGTGCGCCGCGGCGCCGACGTCGAGTGGGCGGCGGCGCTGTCACGCGAGCCCAACACCGTCGACGACGCCGAGCTCGAGCGGACGACCAAGGACGTGCTCGCCCAGCCTGTCGACCTGTTCCTCGCGACGACCGGCATCGGCATGAAGACCTGGCTCGAGGCCGCGAGGCGCTGGGGGCTGTACGACGACCTGGTCGCCGCGCTCGGCCAGGCGCAGATCCTGGCGCGCGGCCCCAAGAGCGTCGGCGTCCTGCGCCGCAACGGGCTCCGCGAGCTGTGGTCGCCCCAGTCCGAAGCCTTCGAGGACGTGCTCGCCCACCTCCGGGGCCGTGACCTGGCGGGCCTGCGGATCGTGGTGCAGGAGCACGGGCAGTCGCTCTCGATGGCCGCCCACGCCCTGCGACGCCGGGGAGCCGACGTGGTGACGGTGCCGGTCTACCGGGTGGAGAGCGCCGAGGACCCCGAGCCGGTCTTCGGCCTGGTCGACCGGATCGCCGACCGCACCCTGGACGCGGTGACCTTCACGTCGGCGCCGGCCGTCGCCGCCCTCATGGACGCGGCCACGTCGACCGGGCGTCGCGACGACGTGGTCGCTGCCTTCCAGTCCGACGTGGTGGCGGCGTGCGTCGGGCCGGTCACAGCGGCCGCCTTCGAGATGTGGGGCGTGCCGACGGTGTTTCCCGACCGCTCCCGCCTGGCCGCGATGGTCCACCTGCTCGAGGCGGAGCTGCCGTCGCGCCGTGACGGGCTGGGAGTCGAGCTGGCCGACGGCCGCCTCCTCCTCGTCCACGGTGAGGACGTCCTGCTCGACGGAGTCGCCGTGACGCTGTCCCCAGCACCGGCCGCGGTGCTCGCCGCCCTGTTGGCGGAGCCGGGACGTGTGGTCTCCCGGCGCTCGTTGCTGGCCGCTCTCCCGTCCGGCCAGGCCAGGTCGGAGCACGCGGTCGAGATGGCGGTCGCCCGCGTCCGCGCAGAGCTCGGGACCAGCGCCGTGCAGACGGTCGTGAAGCGTGGCTATCGCCTGGCCGTCGGGTGACGGGTCGGGCGACACTGGAGCATGGGGCCGGACCTAGCGGCCCGGAGCTCCACCGTCCGGATCGTTGAGCCGCAGGATCTGGAGCCGCTCCTCCTCGGTGAGGTCGCTGGCGGCCAGGACCTCCTGGAGCACGGCTGACTTGCGCGCGATGTAGGTGTCGATGTCCATGCCGGGGTCGGCGGCCAGGGACAGCTTGACTGCGGCGTACTCGTCCCGCAGGTCCGGCCGGGCGCGGAGCACGTCGCGCACGGCGAGGTGGTTGCGGACGTTGAGGGTGTCGCGCAGGCAGACGTAGACGTGGCGGCGGGGCTGGTCGTCGGGCGCCGTGAAGGCCTCCCGGCCGGTCACCCCCAGGTCGCCCCGGTGGACGTAGCCGATCGACTCGAGCGCCGCCGTGGCTGCCGGTGCGTCCTCGGGCTCGACGATCACGTCGATGTCGAGGACCGGCTTGGCGGCCAGGCCAGGGACCGACGTCGACCCGACGTGCTCCACCGCTGCGGACGGCACGTGCGCCACTGCGGCCCGGAGGTCCGCCGCGACCCGGTCGAACTGTCCTGGCCAGTCGGCGGAGTAGGGGACGACTTCCACGGGCACGGGGCCACCGTACTTCGATCGGCACCGCTCTCCCCGGGCGCGTGGACAGCGGGGGCCTAGTCTGGCGTCGCTCGCGATGGTCGGGCGGCAGGTCGACAGCGTCAGTGAGGGAAACGTATGTGCCGAGTGCTCGCCTACATCGGTCCGGAGACACCTGTGGAGGGCTTGCTGCTGAAGCCCCCGAACAGTCTCGTCAACCAGTCGCTCGACCCGGAGCTCTATCCCGAGCTCCAGCTCGCAGGCTGGGGATTCGGAGTGTGGAGCGAGAGCCTGCTCAAGCCGGAGGATCCCTTGATCTACCGCCGGCCGGTGGCTGCGTTCTACGACGACAACGCCCGGCACATCATCCCCAGCCTCAAGGGCAGCACGATCCTGGCCCACGTACGAGCAGCCACCTACGACTCGACGGTCGTCCTGGCCGATGAGAACTGCCATCCCTTCTCCTTCGAGGGGACGAGCTGGATCGTGGCGCAGAACGGCAACCTGCCGGCCTGGCAGCTCCTGCAGCGGGAGCTGCTCCAGCACTGCAAGGACCAGTACCTGAAGCAGATGCGAGGCACGACCGACACTGAGTTCCTCTACGTCCTCCTCCTGTCCCTGCTGGAGAGCGACAGCGACGAGGCTGTCCAGGCCGCGATCGAGGAGATGCTGCGTCTCATCGCCAAGGCCATGCAGAACCTCCAGCTGTCAGCACTGACCAAGCTGAAGATGGCCCTGGTCTCGCCCGACCGGATCATCGGCGTGAACTGGGGTCTCGGGCACGAGGGTGAGACCGATCCGGCCGGGGACTGGCGCGAGCTGCGGAAGTCCGGCCCGCACACCGACGACTTCGCCCTCTCCATGCTCCTGGAGCCGATGTACATGCTGCTCGGTCGCAACTTCGAGCACGACGAGACGAGCTACGACTTCGAGGAGTGCACCGAGGACGAGGCCACGGCGGCGATCTTCGCCTCCGAGCCGTTGACCGAGAACCACGACGGCTGGTTGACGCTGGAGTTCGGCGAGATCGTGTTCCTGGAGAAGAAGGGCGAGCGCATCACGCGAAGCGTCTCCGAGCTGACGGTGTAGGCGCGTCTCGCCAGCGCTCCTTCGCGTGCGTAGCCGCGGGATCGGTTGCTCGTTGAACAGGTGACCCCAGTCACCCGAGAGGCCGCCCGCATGTTCCGACTCCTGACCACCGCCGTGCTCGGCGTCGCCGCAGCCACGACCGCTCCGCTGCTCGCGATGCCCGCGACCGCAGCGACCGCCACCACGACCGACGGGTGCGTGCAGAGCATCCCGGACCCGGGTACGACGACCCCGGTCGACATCTGCTTCACGCTCTTCCGCCCCGCCGGGGCGACCAAGCAGCACCCGGTTCCGATGGTGCTGCACAGCCACGGGTGGGGCGGCAGCCGCACCAGCGACCCGGCCTCGTTCCAGTACCTGACCGACGCCGGGTTCGGGGTGCTGAGCTTCGACCAGCGCGGCTTCGGCGAGAGCGGTGGCCAGGCCTACATCGAGAACCCCGACGTCGAGGGCAAGGACGTCCAGCGGATCGTCGACCTGGTGGCAGCGCAGGACTGGGTCGAGAAGGAGCGGCGCAAGGACCCGGTGCTCGGGGCGATCGGCGGGTCGTACGGCGGCGGCTACCAGTTCGTCGGCGCGTTCAGCGAGCTGCGCGACAAGGGGGAGACGCGCTTCGACGCGCTCGTCCCGGAGATCACGTGGTTCAGCCTGACCGAGAGCCTCTTCCCGCAGGGGGTGCCGCGCACCGAGTGGGCGACGGCGCTCACCGCCGCCGCCCAGGCGTCGAACGCGCTGCCACCCGTGGTGGTCCAGGGCTTCGTGGAGGCGGCCGCGACGGGCAACGTGCCGCCGTACCTCTTCGACTTCCTCGACAGGAACGGACCCGAGTGGCACGTACGGCAGGGCCGCAGGCTCGACATCCCGGTGCTCTTCGGCCAGGGCGCGACCGACAACCTCTTCCCCCTCGACCAGGGGCTGAAGAACTTCGAGCGTGCGCTGACCGACGACGCGCGGGCGCAGAGCATCTTCGTGGGCTACAACGGCGGCCACACGCTGCCGTCGGTGATGCCGATCGGCACCAACGGCGAGCTGAATGCGACCACGCCGGAGGACGCCTGCTCGCCGACGCTCGGCAGCCCGACGTTCAAGGACCTGGGGCTGCGCTTCCTGCAGCAGAACCTGCAGGGAGAGGAGACCGGGCTCACGGGGTTCGGTGAGTTCCACCTGACGACCGCAGGCGGTCGGTGCGTGAACGTCCCGGCCGTCTCCGCCAACACCGACGTGGCACTGGGCGACGTCGTCAGCACCGTCGGCGTGGGGGTGCCGATCGCCTACCCGATCGCGCAAGGCCCGATCACCATCGCGGGGACGCCCACCCTCGACGCCTTGGTCACGACCGTCGGCGTGGACAACCGCGCCTTCCTGGCCCTGTCGGTGGGGACGAGCCCACTCGACGCGAAGATCGTGCAGAACAACATGCTGCCGATCCGGGAGAACGGCATCGCGCTCAACAAGCCACGCACCGGGGTGGAGCTGCCCTCGGTGGCCGTCGACGTCCCGGCTGGGCAGACGTTGTTCCTCACCGTCTCGCCGATCTCGGACATGTCGGTCGGCTTCGGCAGTCGCGTGGTCGGTGCCATGACGATGCGCCAGGTCCAGATGCACCTGCCGGTGGTCCCGAACTGACAGGCGCGCTGCTAGCGGCGACAATGCGGACGTGCCGTCGTCGAGCCAGTGGCTGGCCTTCCTGATCGCCTCGATCCTGTTCATCCAGGTGCCGGGCCCCAGCCTGCTGTTCACGATCGGCCGTGCCCTCACGGTGGGCCGGCGCGAGGCGCTGCTCTCTGTCGTCGGGAACGCGCTGGGCCTGGTCGTCCAGGTGGTGCTGGTGGCGATCGGGCTGGGCGCGGTCGTGGCTGCGAGCGCGGCGGCGTTCACCGCTCTGAAGCTGGTCGGCGCGGCGTACGTCGTCTGGCTGGGCATCGCGGCGATCCGGCACCGAGGCGACGCGCGGGTGGCGCTCGAAAACCCGGGACTGGTCCCTGCGACGCACGGTCACGCCGTGCGCACCGGCTTCGTCGTCGGCGTCACCAACCCCAAGACCATCGTGTTCTTCGCGGCGTTCCTGCCGCAGTTCACCAGCGCCTCGGGGCCCGCCGCACCGCAGCTGCTCCTGCTGGGGGTGGTGTTCGGGGTGCTGGCGGTGTGCTCGGACAGCCTGTGGGCGCTCGGTGCCGGCAAGGCACGGAGCTGGTTCGCGCGGGAGCCGCGCCGGCTCGACCACCTGAGTGCAGCCGGCGGCGGCATGATGATCGCGCTCGGCGTCACCCTCGCGGCGAGCGAGTAGACGCGCGCGACTCTGCTCGGTCGCAGTCCGCGACCAGACGCTCTCGGTGCTCGTCACCCTCACCGCCTCCTGTGGAAGCGGTAGTGCCAACGCTGCCGCGAGACTGATCGCGTCGGCCAGCTCCGCCATGTCGACCGTGCCCACGGGCACCGCACCTGCCTCGGCGACCGACTCTCGCGCTGACTCCAGCAACCCCGTCACCCGGGCCGGGGAGTGGAGCTGGGAGATCGACATGAGAAGAGTCAACCGGAGCCCACTGGCAGGGCAGGGTCGATGTCAGGGATGGCGTTCCTTGTGGATGTCCATGCCCCATGCCACTCCTTGGGCGACGGCGCCCACGATGAGCAGGGCCAGACCTGCAGACCACACCGCCCATGCCCAGCCGATGTCGCCCTCGGCGACGCCCCAGAGTCCGAACCCCAGCATCAAGGTTCCCGGGAACCAGAACATCGTCGGCGAAGGTGAGCGCCGAGGGGTTGTCTCTGGACCTGCCACCGTGTCGCGATCTGCATTCACGAGCCGCAGTATGCCGTCGTGCTCATGCGGTCATCGCCAACGATCCCATCGAATCGCCAGGGCCGCGAGCGCCGCACCGAGCGCCGCCCCGAGGGTGTTTGCGAGCCAGTCGTTGGTCGAGCACGAGCGGCCGAGTGCGGGAACGAGCGCTTGGGTCGCCTCGATGAGGCAGGAGACCACGCTGGCCACGAGCCAGACGACCCAAGGCCGCCGGATGGCAACGCCGAGCAGGAGGACCGGGGGGACGAACAGCACCACGTTCGCCATCAGCTCGACTGCGCCGAAGGTCGGGAAGTCCCACTCCACTGCACAACCCATGCGGAGATCGCGGGAAGCAGGGATGAACGTCAGAGCAGCCACCGGGAGCAGGCTGGCTCCTCCCAGCCACATGGCCACCCGTGGGCGCACCGCCAACATGTAGCCGAGCAGAGGTCCGACGACGACCGCGGTCGCGAAGGCGACGGTCGTGATCCAAGGATGCGTGACGAGGAAGGTGGTGATCACGGTTGAGGGCTCGTTCTCCAGACTGAGGGTCAGTGGCTGCGGTTCGAGACCCGGTCAGAGCGGTTGCCGGCCCGGAGTCGCCACACCCGGGCGCCCAGCAGGAACGGGACCAGCAGCAGCACGAGTGCCACGAGCTGCAGCTCGACAGCGAAGGTCGAGGAGCCGCTCGGTGCGGTCGAGGCTGTCATCGTCACGAACAAGGTGGACCAGGTGGCGTCGCCCCCGGATGCGACCGAGTCCACACCGGCGAGGAAGGCGCTGGTGCTGGTGGCCAGCACGAGCGCCGCGACACCCACGGCGATCGCCAGCCAGAGCGTGCCGCGCGACCACGACGGGACCATCCGGGCGCCGGCGACCTCGGAGGCGAGCACCCGCGGCGGACCGAGCCGGTGGATGGCGGCGGCCACCCCACCGTCGGCGGCGGACTCCGCGAGGTTGGCCCGGAGCTCGTCGACCCGCGCCCGGCGCTCACGGCTGCGCAGGCCGTGGTACTCGAGCGCGGCGTCGTACTGGGTCAGGTAGGCGACGGCCCGCAGGCCGTCGAGAACGCCCAGGCCGGGCACCCGGTTCTTCAGGTGCAGGGCGAGGAGCCCGCCGGCCATGGTGAAGGTGAGGATGCCGAGGAAGCTGAAGCCGAACAGGGGAGTCAGGTCGAACGACATCTCAGGTTCCCTTCGAGGTGATGCTCGAGACCAGCCCGGACAGGTGGTTCCACGAGCTGAGCGAACGGGTCAGCTCGTCACTGCCGGCCTTGGTGAGGCGGTAGTACTTGCGAGCCGGCCCCCGCTCGGAGGGGACGTAGTGCGGCTCCACCCAGCCGGCCCGCTCGCAGCGCGCCAGCGCGGGGTAGACCGTGCCCTCGGCGATGTCGGTGAGGCCGGATTCGTGCAGACGCACGACCAGGGCGTAGCCGTAGTCCTCGCGTTCGTCCACCAGCCAGAGCAGCAGGAGCGTGATCAGCCCCTTGAGCATCTGGGGATCGATGGCCGACACACTACCAAGTTATGTGCAGTACTGTGCGTCGTCAAGTAGCGCCGACCTACCAGGTTCGCACCCACACGCATTGCTCGGAGGCCTGCAGGTCGGCGATGGCCTCGGCGGAGAGCGGATCAGAGGCGTCTGTGATCGCGTAGCCGAGGTGGTCGCGGGTCGAGAGGTGCTGGCCGATGACGTTGTCGCCGGCGTCGGCGAACACGGTGTCAAGACCCGCACCTCGGCTTCTTGGCACTGTGCGGAAGTGCTCCTGGTGCCGAAGCGATGCCCGAGGCCCATGACGAGGATGGGTGCCGAAGTCGCCTCGCTCCAGCGCACTTCACACTCTCCGCGGCAGGCCCATGAGGGAGACTCGGTTCCATGGCTGTGCGCATCGGGCTCTGTGGCTGGACGGTGTCGCAGGCGTCGTACGTGCGTCGCTTCCCGGTCGTCGAGGTGCAGCACACGTTCTACGAACCACCGGCTGATGCCTTGCTTGCGCGCTGGCGGGCGCAGGTGCCGGCCGGCTTCGAGTTCACGATCAAGGCCTGGCAGGTCGTCACCCACGAGTCCAACAGCCCCACCTACCGGCGCATGAAGCTGCCGCTCCTTGAGAGTGCCCGTGGACAGGTCGGGGGTTTCCGTACAACGCCTCCCGTCCTCGCAGGCTGGCAGCGAACCCTCGAGTGTGCTCGGGTCCTGCGGGCCACCGCCGTCCTGCTCCAGTGCCCGAGGAGCTTCCGCCCGACTGCCGACAACGTCGAGCGGCTACGAAGCTTCGTGTCGCAGGTGGAGCGGCCGGCCGGGAGACTGTTGTGGGAGCCGCGCGGTGACTGGCCCACGCAGCTGCTCACCGAGCTCTGCGCCGAGCTGGACCTCGTCCACGTGGTCGACCCCATGCAGACCGAGACGGTCACGCCCGAGCGGACCTACTACCGGCTGCACGGCACCACGGGCTCGCGGCACGTCCACACCGATGACGAGCTGCGGCGGCTGCGGGACCTGGTCGACGGCCGCCCGTCGCCGTACGTCATGTTCAACAACCTGCCTCGCACTGGCGACGCTGAACGGTTCCGCGCCCTGCTCCCGCCCTGAGCCTCGACGGCCCGCGTCTATGCCTCGCCGATGGTGTCCGTCCGTGGTGTGGATTTCGGACGGCTGCTCGCGGCTGCAGAGTCCCAGTCACCCGTGGAGGCCGTGGAGGCCGTTGCCCGAGAGCTCGGCGCCGCCTTCGACGCGGCGGCAGTGTCGTTCCATGTCGCGGACCTGTCAGGACGTGCTTTGGTGCGCCTCGCACACGTGCCCCTGGTCGAGTCGCGCGATGACTCCGGCACACCGTGGGGTCCCGGAGAGCGACGCGACCTCGAGGAGTCCGCGACCGTCCTGCCCTTCGGAGGTGGTCCCTCCGAGCAGGCGGTGCGCACGCAGACGGTCCAGGTGCTGGAGCCGGACCCAGCACGAGCGCAGGACGGCGCACACGGGTGGTGGCGCATGCTGGCGCCGGTGACCGAGCGTGGAGAGTCCATCGGGCTGCTCGAGGTGCACGTCGCCGAGGACCCGGGCTCCGAGATGGTCGCCCAGGTCGGGCAGGTCGCACATCTCCTCGCGTTCGTCGTGATCGCCAATGAACGACACACCGATCTCTACGAGTGGGGCCAGCGCAGCCGGTCGTTCAGCCTGTCTGCCGAGATTCAGCAAAGGCTGCTCCCTGGCCCTCGGACCTGCGAGGCGTCCGCATTCACCCTTGCCGGCTGGTTGGAACCAGCAGCGAGCATCGGAGGGGACACCTTCGACTACAGCGTGGATCGCGACGTGCTGCACATGTCGCTGACCGACGCGATGGGCCACGGCGTGGGCGCCGCACTCACGGCGTCGGTGTGCCTGGGCAGCCTGCGCGGTGCCCGGCGCAGCGGAATGACGCTGCTGGAGCAGGCCACGGAGACGAACGTGGCGCTGTCCGGACAGGCAAGGACCCAAGACATCGATGACTTCGTCACCGGGCTGCTCGTCCGCGTCGATCTGCGAACCGGCGCCGCCGAGGTCGTCAATGCCGGGCACGTCGCGCCCTACCTCGCCCGGGGCGGCGACGTGACGGCGCTCGAGCTGCCGGTGGACCTCCCCCTCGGGCTCTTTCCCGACTCCCACTATCGCGGCACCGTGATCGGGCTACGTCCCGGTGACCGGATGGTCCTGGTCACCGACGGCATGCTGGAACGCGCCGTCGGAGCGGTCGATCTGCTCCACACCATCGGCACGACCCGGGAGCTGCACCCACGCGAGGTCGTCCGGGCACTGGCCGACAGCGCGCTCGAGGCCACGGGCCATCAGCTCAGCGACGACGCCACCATCCTCTGCCTGGACTGGCACGGGACCCACGACGAGGACAGGTCTGCCGTGTCCGGGGCCGATCCCGGCCGCGCGAGCGACTCGCTCGCCTGACGGACCTGGTCCTACCAGGTCCGCACCCACACGCAGTGCTCGGAGGCCTCCAGCTCTGCGATGGCCTCAGGGGAGAGAGGCTCGGAGGCGTCGGTGATGGCGTAACCGAGGTGGTCCCTCGTCGAGAGGTGCTGGCCGATGACGTTGTCGCCGGCGTCGGCGAACACCGCGTTGAGCCTCGCCAGCTCGCCGGGGACGTTGTGGTGGAGGAAGCCCAGGCGGTGCCCGGCCTCCAGGGTGGGCGGGAGCACCTGTGGCAGGTTGGCCGACAGGGCGGTGCTGCCCTCGAGCACGAAGCCGACGAGCTTCTCGGCCACGAACCGACCGATCTCCTCCTGTGCCTCCTGGGTCGAGCCGCCGACGTGAGGCGTCAGGATGACGTTGTCGAGACCACGGAGGGTGGACTCGAAGGCATCGCCCTGGGCCTTCGGCTCCACCGGGAAGACGTCGACGGCCGCGCCGGCGATGTGCCCGGAGACGATGTGGCTGCGCAGCGAGTCGTAGTCGACCACCATGCCGCGCGAGGCGTTGATGAAGAGGGCACGCGGCTTCATGGCCGCGAACTCCTCGGCCCCGAAGAAGCCGGCGTTGCCGGGCCTCCCGTCGACGTGGAGGCTGACCACGTCGGCGGTCTCGAGGAGCTCCGTGAGAGAGGCGGCGCGGCGGGCGTTGCCGTGCGCCGGACGATCTGCCTTGTCGTAGAACACGACGCGCATCCCCATCGCCTCGGCGACGTTGGACAGCTGCGTGCCGATGTTGCCGTACCCCACGATCCCCAGGGTCCGGCCGCGCACCTCGTGGCTGCCCTTGGCCGACTTGTCCCAGACGCCGTCGTGCATTCGCTGGGTCTTCTCGGTGAGCCGCCGCGCGAGGGCGATGATCTCGCCGATCACCAGCTCGACGACGCTGCGCGTGTTGGAGTAGGGAGCGTTGAAGACACCGACGCCACGGTTCGCGGCGGCGGACAGGTCGACCTGGTTGGTGCCGATGCAGAAGCAGCCCACCGCCTGCAGGACGGGTGCCGCCTCCAGGACCCGCTCGGTCACCGTCGTGTTGGAGCGGATGCCCAGGAGGTTGACGTCGCCGAGCCCCTCGACCAGCTCGGACTCGCTCATCGCCCCGGCGCGCACCTCCACCTCGTAGCCGCGGGACTTCAGCACGTCCACGGCGCTCTGGTGGATGTTCTCGAGGATCAAGGCCTTCATGCCGCCACGGTATGCCAGTCCAGGCCGGCCGCTCGCGCATGCCTGTCACCGCGGACGTCAGCGACGCGGAGTGCGCCCTCGCCACGGAGCATTCGGCACTGTGAGCGTGCCTCTCAGGGGACAGACGACCGGCCGGCGACCGCGACGTCCTCGATGATGTCGTGCTCCGGATCCCACCGTCGGAGGCGGTGGCAGACCAGCTCCCGTGGGTCGTCGGTGGCATGCAGGACCTCGAGCACCGCCGGGACCATCGACCTCCGGACTCGCCGCGCCACGGTGACGTGGGGAGTCCAGACCGGGTGACGCAGCCCCGGGACGAGCGCTCGGACCCGGGCTGCGGCGGCCGCCAGCGCGTGGTCGGGCTCGACCAGGTGGGCGATGGTCACCCGAGGTCCCTGGCCGAACAGGACCACACCCCGCAGGACGACGCGTGCGGGAAGCAGTGGTCCGACCGTCTCGCTTGCCATCTGCACGGCCGCGTTCTCGATGGCGACGGCCGCCACCAACGTGAGGTGCGGCGCATTGGTCATCGACCGGTGGTCGGCCTGCGACGGGAGGCCGGCAGCCTTGAGCGCCTCCCACTGGGCCTCCACTGCGCTCATGGAGGAGGGCTCGAAGGTGAGCTCGAGGGCATGGTCGGGCACGGATCGAGGGTATGCGTTTGCGGCACTGGGCGATCATGGACCTGTGAGCGACGATGTCGACGGGGTGAGAGCCGAGTCGGTATGGGACTACCCCCGGCCGCCGATCGTGGTCCCGTCGCCCGAGCGCGTGGTCATCGAGGTGGACGGCCAGCTCGTCGCGGACACCCGGCGATCGCTCCGGGTGCTGGAGACGAGCCACCCTCCGGTCTACTACGTCCCTGCCGAGGCCATCACGCCCGGCCTGCTCACACCGGTCTCCGGGACGACCTGGTGCGAGTTCAAGGGATCTGCCTCGTACTTCGACGTGGCCTGCTCGAGCGGTCGGGTGGTTCCGCGGGCGGCTTGGCACTACCCGCAGCCCAGTGCAGGTTACGAGGCGCTCGTCGACCACGTCGCCTTCTATCCCGGTCGGATGGACCTGTGCACGGTCGATGACGAGACGGTCGTCGCCCAGCCTGGCGACTTCTACGGCGGCTGGATCACCAGCAGGGTGACTGGCCCCTTCAAAGGGGTACCCGGATCCCGCGGCTGGTAAGCCGGGCGGGGCCCGGAGCCGCCGCCGTCCGACGCCGCGTCAGCGCTTGAGCTCGACCGCCTCCGGCGTGTGCAGCCGCACCATGAACCGCCCGGCGTGCGCCGGCACGGAGCCGCGGGTCAGCAGGCTGACGACGACCATCGTGGCGAGCGCGGCAGGGACGCTCCAGGCGGCGGGCTGCCCGAGGAGGGTGTCCGCCCAGCCGGTGGTGCGGTCGGTTGCCAGCGTCCACCCGACGGCCGCTCCTGAGCCGATCCCACCCACGAGCAGCCCGGCCACCGCGCCGGCAGGGGTCAGTCGCCGCCACCAGATGCCGAGCATGAGCAGGGGCGCGAACGTCGACGCGGTCACGGCAAAGGCGAATCCCACGGTCCGCGCCAGCGAGACGTCGTTGGCGGCCAGCGACAGCAGGAGGGGTACGACGACAGCGACGGCCGCCGCGACACGGAAGGCAGCCACCCCGCCGAGCCGGTGCTCGCCCCACCGACGGCCCGTCACGTCCTGGGACAGCACGCCCGCTACGGCGATGGTCAGGCCCGAGGCCGTGGACAGGAACGCCGCGAACGCGCCGGCCGTCACCAGCCCCGTCAGCACCTCGCCCAGCGGCCCGGGGACCATCAGCCGCGGCAGCTCCAGCACCAGGACGTCGGCGCGGTCGGGTGCGAGGTGTGCGGCATAGATCCTGCCGAGCCCGGCGTAGAGCGGCGGCAGCACGTAGAAGGCGCCCAGCAGCACCAGCACCGCGAGCGTCGTACGACGAGCGGCCCGGCCGTCGGGGTTGGTGTAGAACCGCACCACCACGTGCGGCAGGCCCATGGTGCCGAGGAAGGTCGCCACGATCAGCGAGTAGGTGCCGTACAGCCCCTGGCCGTCGGACTCGCCGTAGCCCGACCCGCCCAGCGGCAACGACCACCCGGGGGGAGCGGCGGCGGTGGGATCGGCCGCGCCGTCGCCCTGCCAGACGACGAGCAGCACGCAGATCGGCACGAGCAGCGCGGTGAGCTTGAGCCAGAACTGGAACGCCTGCACGAAGGTGATCGAGCGCATCCCGCCGGGGCTCACCGAGGCGAGCACCACGACCGCGACCACGAGCGACCCGACCCACGTGGGAGCGTCGAGCGTCGAGCGCAGCGTCACTCCCGCGCCCTGGAACTGGGGCAGCAGGTAGAGCCAGCCGATGCCGACGACCAGCACCGAGCACAGCGAGCGCACGCCACGGGAGCCCAGCCGTGCCTCGGCGAAGTCCGGCAACGTGTAGGCGCCAGAGCGGCGCAGCGGCGCCGCGACGAGCACCAGCAGCACGAGGTAGCCGGCGGTCCAGCCGACGGGGTACCACAGCATCTCGGCGCCGAAGGTGAGCAGCAGCCCGGCGGCGCCGAGGAAGGAGGCGGCGGAGAGGTACTCGCCGCCGATCGCGCTGGCGTTCAGACGCGGTCGCACGGTGCGCGAGGCGACGAAGAAGTCACTCGTCGTGCGAGAGATCCGCAGCCCCCACGTGCCGATCGTGATGGTGGCGACCGAGACCAGGACGACGGCGATGAGGCCCGGCAGTGCGTCCTGGCTCACGGACGCTCCCGACCCTCGCCGGCGTCCCCGGCGGCGTCGAGCAGCGCGGCGAAGTCGCTCTCGTTGGCCTCCGCCCGACGCACGTAGACCCACCCCAGGAACACCATCCACGGATAGGCGAGCACACCCAGCACCACCCACGACACCGGCACCCCGAGCACCCGGACGTCAGCGAGGTCGGGCGCCAGGTGGAACACCAACGGCAGCACGCCGAGGGTGAGGGCCAGCGCGACGAGCGCCGCGGCAGCGAGTCTCAGCTGCTCGCGCAGCAGCGACCGCATGAAGACCTCGCCCAGGGCGGTCTCGGAGTCGATCTCACGCGCACCCGCGTGTCGTGAGGCGAGTGCCCGGCGCCGCGGGGGACCGGTCACCCGCACGCGCGGGGGCGGCCCGGAGTCGCTCACGAGTCCTTCTGGATCAGCACCGAGCGGACCGCCCGCGCGTGGCGGCGGCTGACCGCCAGCTCCTGCCCGCCGACCACGACGCTGACCCGCCCGTCGACGGTCCGCACCTCCTCGACGTGGGGGAGCGCGACCAGCATCGAGCGATGGATCCGGACGAAACCAGCGGGCGCCCACTGCTCGGCCAGCGACGAGAGCGGCGTCCGGACGAGGTGGGACCCCTCGGCGGTGTGCAGCCGGGCGTAGTCGCCCTGCGCCTCCACGTGGGTGATGGCAGAGCGGTTGACGAACCGGGTCACCCCGCCGCGCTCGACCGGGATCTGCACGTCGCCCGACGGCGCCGGACCGCCGGCCTCGACCACGCGGCGTACGGCCTCGGCGAGCCGCTCCTCGCGCACCGGTTTGAGGACGTAGTCGACGGCACGCAGCTCGAACGCCGCGACAGCGTGCTCCTCGTGGGCGGTCACGAACACCACCGGTGGCGGAGCCTTGAACCGCGACAGCACCTGGGCCAGGTCCAGCCCGGTGAGGCCCGGCATCTGGATGTCGAGGAACACCGCGTCCACCTCGGTGTCCTGCAGGACGCGCAGGGCCTCGGTCGCGGAGTCGCAGGCGAGGATCTCGCCGACGCGTGGTTCACGTCGGAGCAGGAAGGTGAGCTCGTCGAGGGCCGGTCGCTCGTCGTCGATGACGAGGACCTTGAGGCCGGTCACACCTGCACCCCCGGGGCGAACTTGGGCACGCGGACGATCACCTTCGTGCCGGCTCCCGGTGCGGTCTCCACGACGAGACCGTAGTCGTCGCCGTAGGCGTTGCGAAGCCTCGCGTCCACGTTGCCGAGGCCGACGGAGTCCATGGACGCGTCGCCGGCGAGCGCTCGTCGTACGCGCTCGGGGTCCTCGCCGGAGCCGTCGTCCTCGACCTCGATGACGCAGTCGGCGCCCATGTCGCGCGCCATGATGGAGAGGTGGCCGGTGCCGTCGGGCTTGTCGGGGCTGGCCTCGAGACCGTGGCGCACGGCGTTCTCGACGAGCGGCTGGATGCACAGGAACGGCACGGCGACGGGCAGCACCTCGGGCGCGATCTGCAGGGTCACCTGCAACCGGTCACCGAAGCGGGCCTGCTCGAGGAGCAGGTAGCGCTCGACGGACCGCAGCTCCTCCGCCAACGTCGTGTAGTCGCCATGGCGCCGGAAGGAGTAGCGGGTGAAGTCCGCGAACTCCAGCAGCAGCTCGCGAGCACGGTCGGGATCAGTCCGCACGAAGCTGGCGATCGCACCGAGGGAGTTGTAGATGAAGTGGGGGCTGATCTGGGCCCGCAGCGCCCGCACCTCCGCCTCCATGAGCCGGGTGCGTGAGGCATCGAGCTCGGCGAGCTCCAGCTGTCCGCTCACCCAGGAGGCCACCTCGTCGGCGGCGCGCACCAGGCCGCCCGTGGTGTGCGTCGTCCCCACCACGAGTGCACCGACGAGCGTCTCCTCGACGACGAGCGGGCTCACGATCGCCTGACGCACCTCGCAACCGAGGTCGTCACAGACCAGGGTCCGCTCGTCGACGATCAGCGTGCGACCGGTCTCGGCGACCTCCCGGACCGTCGCCGGGAGCTGGCTGCGGTGGTGGCCGCCGAGACCGTCCCAGGCCAGCAGCCCGCTCGTGTCGGCGAGCCCGGCCGCGGGAGTGCCGAGCAGCGCCCGGAGGTGCCGGACGCTGCGCTCGGCGCTGCCGCTCGTCAGTCCCTCCCGCAGCGGCGGGCTCGCGAGCGAGGCGTTGTGGAGCGTGCGGAACGTCGCCCGGTCGGCCTCGCCGCCGAGGTGCGTACGACGCCAGCGCCACATGCTGGTGACCCTAGTCGCGCCCGCTGGCCTGCCGGGTTACCGAACAGTCCGGGGGTGTTCGATCGAGGAGATGCCCCGGACTGTTCGGTAACAGTGGCGTCAGCGCTCGCAGCGTCGGACGCGCTCGGCAGCACGGCATCGGTCGCGGCGTCCCGGCCCGCCGTCGGCCCGGTCGTGCCCCTTGCCCGCGAGCAGCCGGTCGTTGCCCATGTTGCCGCGTAGGTCGTCGTCCTCGCCGCCGCCCCACAGCCGGTCGTCGTCCATGCCGCCGCGCAGGTCGTCCTCCCCGCCGTGGCCCCACAGACGGTCGGGGCCCTTGCCGCCGCGCAGGTCGTCATCGTCGGCGTGGCCGTAGAGGGTGTCGTGGCCCTTGCCGCCGCGCAGGACGTCGCTCGAGTTGCGCCCCCTCAAGGAGTCGCGGCCGCTGCCACCACTCAGCCGATCCGCACCGGGTCCGCCGAAGAGCCGGTCGGCACCCGAACCGCCGTTCATGGTGGCGGTCTCCAGGCAGTCGAAGCGGTAGCGGTGGAAGTCGTTGTCGCTCGTGCCGTACAGCTCGTCACGGCCGGCTCCACCTCGCATCGTGGCCTCGCATCCCACGTAGCCGAGGAGGTTGTCGGCCCTGTCCCCGACCAGCTTGACCTGGGGCGCCATGAGCAGCGCGTGCTCCATGCTGTCGGCGACGACGCTCGTGTCGTCGATCTCCAACTGGTCCTTCTTCAGGTGGAGTGCGAGCCGCCCGGTGTGACTGGCTGCGACGAGCTCGTCCCGCCCCGACCCGGCCTCGATCCGGCTCGCTGCGGAGATGTCAGCGGGCTCGATCACGATCTCGTCGGCTCCGCCCTTGGTCGCGACGTCGAGGGTGGGCGTCGCGCCGCGGGGATGGATGCCCAGCACGTCGTCCGACCGGGTGCCGGCGTAGGTCACCGTGCCGTTCGAGTGCGTGTTCAGCGCGACCTCGTCCACCGAGGAGAAGGTGGCATTGCCGGCGGTGGTGCGCATGACGCCGGGGGCCATGTCGAACGAGACGTCGCCCGACGCGATCTCCACCTGCAGGACGTCGTCACCCTCCCCGGCCGCGAGCACTGCGTCGGCGCCGAACGAGGTGGAGGTCAGCTGGATCACGTCGCTGTCGGAGCCCGTGTCCACCACGTCGTGGCTGGCGCCGTTCTGGGCGCCGGTGATCACGCGGTCGTAGAAGTCGCCGGTCCTGACGGTGTCGGTGTCGTCGTCGACCAGGTCGGTGCGGTTGCCCGTGGTGACCTCGTCCTGGCCACCGCCGCCGACGTAGGTGTCCGCGCCGACACCGAGGACGACCGTGAACACTCCGGGGGTAGGCCTGCCCGCGGACGTGTCCACGACGTCGTCGCCGGGGCCAGCGTCGACGTCCACCCTGGTGGGGACCCATTCGTCGCCCGAGCTCGGCACGACGCAGACGAGGTCGTCCCCGCCGAGGGTGTCGATGTCCGTGGCTCCGTTGGTCACCACGACGTCGCGTCCCTCGGTGCCCGTGATCGTGGGGCCGGTGCCCACGATGGTCGCGGCCTCGCCTCGACAGGTCTCGGCAGCAGCGCTCGCGGTCGTCATGGGACTGAGCAGCGCCAGGCCCAGCAGGCCGGCGGCGGTCTGGGTCGTCGTACGCATCAGTTCGCTTCCTTCCGTGGATGGAATCGTTCTGGGGTGTGACTCACCGACCGGCCGACAAGTTGTCGCTGCCTGGAGATCGTTCGGCCCGCCGACTGACGAGACTAGCCACCGCGTGAGGTTTGCCGGTCGGGTCATCGGGGGAGTGTGAGGTCCATGCGACGACTCCTACTTCCGTGCTCGCTCCTGCTCGTGGGGGCGATGTCGGCGGGATGCACGGACGAGCCGGAGCCGACTGAAGGGTCCGACAAGTCGAGCGCGTCCTCGAGCGAGACGCCGAGCGAGACGCCGAGCAAGAGCGAGACGCCCAACGAGGGCGAGACGACCGGCGAGGGGCCCGTCGCAGGAGCAGGGGCCGGGCTGTCGCCGGAGAACGCGAAGGAGTGGTGCGGCGTCATCACTCCCGAGCAGCTGAGCGCCCTGACGGGCTACGAGGTCACCGGGGTCTGGGGTCGACGCGAGGGAGTCAACACCTGCTCCACGGAGCTGCCCGGCCTCGAGCTCAACATCACCTGGGGCTCGGAGCCGACGAAGAAGTCCTTCGAGCAGTACGCCGCCGGGTGGGACCGCCCCGCCGGCGTCTTCGACGTGGCCGAGGTGGAGCTTCCGAACGGACGTCCCGCCGTCGTGGCCACCCAACCGGTGCCGGAGACCGGTCACGCCGGGGCCGTGGTCGACGGTCGAGTGATCCAGGTCCTCGTGAGCGAGGTGATCCCCGACGAGGCGTCGACCGTCGAGGACCTCGGCGCGATGGCCCGACAGATTCTCGCGGTCTACGCGGGCTGAGGGGGAGGGAACAGGCATGGGACAGGCAACAGAGGCCGCCGGTGAGGTGGTCGTCAGGTGGGGCAACCTGAAGAAGTACTTCGAGGACCTCGAGACCGTGGCCGGTCAGGCCGCCGACATCGAGAAGTACGCCAAGGAGGAGGTCTTCAACCGGTCGGGCTTCGCCTACCGGCTCTGCGTCCTCCAGCCGCTCGCGGACATGATGGACACGTGCGGTGAGGTCTTCGGCGACCTCCGCTCGACGTTCGACGAGAGCTGGGAGGACCTGATCGCGTCGCTGGCCCTCACTGCCGAGGAGATCCAGGAGGCGGACGGCATCCAGGGGCAGGCCTACCTGAAGGCCTTCATCGACCTGGCAGGCGACAGCTGATGGCCTTCAAGCTGGGAGACCTCAACGACGTGGCCTCCGTCCTGACCGCGCCGCCGGACGGCAAGCAGCAGGTCAAGGGCCACGACAAGACCTACGGGGAGATCCGCGACGGCTTCGACACCGTGCGCGACAAGTGCAACGAAGGGATCGACAAGGTCAACGGCTGGCTCGAGCAGGCCGGTCGCAGCGAACGGCTCCCGAGGCTGACGGAGCTGAGCCTCGACCACTACGTCGTCTTCCCGCTCTCCGGCGACTACTACCGGATCCAGCAGAACGGCGCCGCCTGCAAGATCCTCAAGAAGGGCATGAGCGACTGGGGCGACAACTTCTCCAGGCTCTCGGTCACGTCGGTCCTCGCCTTCGAGGGCAAGGCCAACCTGGCGTTCGCGGGACAGCTCAACGTCTACAACGTGGTGATGAAGGCGGTCGGCGGTGCCGTCAGCGCCGGCTCTGCGGTCTTCGACTCCATCGCGAAGGTCTCGGAGAAGATCGCGATCCGCGTCGAGAAGGCCCTCATCCAGATGGGCAAGAAGCTGCTCAAGCTCGCCAAGGTGGTGGGCAAGCGGTTCCTCGGCGGCTGGGCATCGGCTGCGCTGCTGATCAAGGACCTCGCCCAGCACGGCCTCTCCGTGATCACCGACGTCGTCGACGACGTCAAGTGGTGCATCACGGCCATCGACAAGTGCTTCGAGATGAAGGACGAGATCGAGACCTGGGCGCAGACGCAGGCCGACCGGCTCGAGGCCTTCAAGCAGGTCACCGAGATGGTCAAGCAGCTCCCCAAGGTCGACCTCAGCGTCCCGCTGGACAGCATCGAGGTGCCCGACCTCAGCAGCATCAAGGACGTCCTCGACTCGGCCGCCCCCGACTTCTCCGAGACCGAGGAGGGCAAGGAGGCCGAGAAGGGCGTCGACGACGCCGGGGAGGAGCTCATCGGCGACAGCGGCTACGTCCACCCCTCGTGGGCAGAGGCCTGCGTGACACCACCGCCGGGAATGGGACACCTGCCCTACATCCCGGGTGACCCGGCGCTCAACGTCCCTCGCGACCCCATCACCGGCCAGCCCGACTACACCAAGAACCGGATGGAGCCACCGGAGCCCGGGGTCTCGAGCAAGCGCTACTACGACGCATACGAGCGCTGGCGCAACTCGTTGCCGCCGCCCTACTGGGCTCCGCCCGCCGAGGGCAAGCCGCGAGGAGCCGAGTGATGGACACCTTCGACGCTTCCGACCCCTCGCCGCAGCTCGAGACCAGCAAGCTGCTCCGCACGATGACTGCTGACGACTCCGAGCTCCGCATGCTCGCCTTCCTCGACGAGCTCGACCACCTGATCGAGGAGGACCGTGAGCGGGAGCGCGAGGAGGGTCTCGACCCGTCGATCGCCGTGCTCCTCGAGTCGATCACCGGAGCCGACGACGCGCCGCTGGAGTTCCGCTCGCTCAACCGGCGGGTCGCCGACGGGCTGACCAGCTGGGAGGAGTTCTGGGTCGCCCCCGAGGAGACACCCGGCGGGCACCGGCTCGTCAACGTGGCGATGAAGGCCGCGGGAGCCGAGCTCGACGCCGCCATGCAGCGCTTCGACGACCGGCCGCCGCCGACCCACGGGGGCGTGCTGGGGCGTTGAGCCCGTTCGGCGTCAGTCGAGTGCAGCGAGCAGCTGGGCCGTGGACACACCCGGGAAGAGGAGCCTCTTGGGGATCCCGGCGAGGAGTGTCAGCTCCTCTGCCAGGGCAGCCACCCGCGTCGCGTCGAGCCGAGCGGGCTCGTGGGTGCGCAGGTCGAGGTCGACCCGGGTCAGCACCCCGAGCCGCTCCAGGGGCTCTGCGTCCTCGCGGACGTGCTCGTCGTACAGCTCGAGCGCCAGTCGCTCCCTCTCCTCGGGCGCGAGACCGGGCATCCGACGGAAGCCGTCGAGGATCTGACGTCTCCAGGTCAACAGCGCGATGTCGGAGCCGGACTCGGCCAGGGCCGTCCACTTCCGGACGAACTCCTCCGGCGAGGGGGACTCGAAGTGGAGGTGGCGCAGTCGCGGATGCTCGAACCGTGGCAGCTTCTCGCCCTCCTCGTCCGTGGCCGTGTGCACGTGGAACCGCACGTCCATGGCGGGCCGGACGGCGATCTTGCCGGTGGCGTGCCCGTGGAAGTACGACGCGTTGGTCGCCTCGCCGATGAGCCCCGCCTGCTCGAGCTGCCGCAGCCTGCGTGTGGGAAGCCGCTTCTTGAACAGGCCGTCGCCGGCGCGGGAGTCGCTGACGGCCTCGAGGGGGAACAGCCTGAACGCACGATGCTCCGCGGGAATCGACTCCACGACGTCGCGATCCAGCAGGGCCACCTCGTCACCGTCGAGGAAGACCAGCCAGTCCGCCCATCCGAGCCGGGTCAACGCCACGCGGGCCAGGTTCGCGACCACTCGCTGACGCCGGTTCAGCCGTTCGGGTCGCTGATCGCCCCACCATTCGGCGTCGAGTCGCACGACCGTCACCAGGCCTGGGTCCGAGGAACAGGTCGGAAGAGGGTTGTCCGGGTCGTCGAGGAAGACGATCAGGTGGTCGAGGCCCTTGCGGAGATTGAGGGTGATGAAGCGCTCGAGGTTCTCGGCACTGTCGAGGACCAGGGCGCAGCCGACCACGAAGGAGTCCCCGCCGTGGTTTGTCGTACCCATGCTCCTCCGAACCGAGCGTCGTCAGCGGAAGTCGATGAGCAACATGTGGGTGTCGGTCCCGTCGCTCACGATCTTCTGCTCGTCTGATGCCTCGTCCTCGCCACGGGGTGCAGGCTCGTCTGGGTCGACCACCTTCGCCCGGAAGCACTCCGTCCGGTAGGGCAGCTGCATGCCGTCGTGGCCGCGGCCGTACTCGTCGTAGAGCGCACGCACTGCGTCAAGCACGGCCTCACGCTCATGGCCGGGGAGCACCGCGACGTAGGAGCGCGACGCGACGATGTCGACCAGCGACTCGCGGTCGACGTCCTGCCAGTGGGCGAAGTCCTTGCGCTCGACCTCGTCGAACAGGTCGCTCTCCTCCAGCACGGAGTGCGAGGCCGAGCTGTCACCGTGCTCGCCGATCAGGTCGGCGAGCCTGCGCACCCACGGGATGCGTCGGTCGAAGACGTTCCAGGCCAAGGCCACGTGGCCGCCGGGCTTGAGCACGCGCGCCATCTCGGCGAGCGCGCGCTCGTGGTCGAACCAGTGGAACGCCTGGGCGGCGACCACGACGTCGACGGAGCGGTCGTTGGCGGGGATCTCCTCGGCGCCGGCGACCTTGGCGCTGCAGCCCGGGACACGCTCGACGAGGAGCTCGTGCATCCGCTCGTCGGGCTCTGTGGCGTAGACCGCGTGCCCCTGCTCCACGAGCTCGGCGGTGAGCTTGCCGGTGCCTGCGCCGAGCTCGAGCACGGTCAGCGCCTCGCCGTCGACCAGCCACGACACAGCCTCGGCGGGATACCCGGGGCGCCCGCGGTCGTAGGCGTCCGCGACCGAGCCGAAGGACAGCGCCTCCTCGGCCTGCGCCTGCGTCGGGGCGCTCGGGTCGGTCGTGGGCTGCTCGTCGCTCATCGCCCCGAGGCTACTAGCGTCTGTTCCCGTGACCACCGACCCGCTGGCCTGGCTCGCCGAACTCGAGGGTGTGCCGTCTGCCTACGCCGCCACCCGTGACGGCATCGACGTGCTGCTGCGCGACCGCGGCCTTCGTCGTACGACACCCGAGACGACCGCCGAGTCGCTCCTGCTGGGCGCCCACGCCTCAGCGGTGCTCGAGGGATCGGCCTCCTCGCTGGAAGAGGTCCGCGCCGGTGCCGGCGACCAGGTCGCGAACGACGCGGTGCGACTGTCGTCCTCGATGCTGGGCCTCGCGCCGCTGCTCAAGACCGCCCCGCTGCAGGCGATCGCCCGGCTGCACGCCGTCGTCGGTTCGTCCTCCCTCGCGCCTGACGAGCTCGGGCGGCCACGCGACGCCGCTTCGGCGGACCGTCTGCGCGGGGTGTCCGAGCTGTTGCTGAGCGACACGTCGGCGCCGGCGCTGCTCGTCGCGGCGGTCGCGCACGCCGACGTCGCGACGGCGGCACCCTTCGCCTCCCACAACGGCATCGTCGCGCGCGCCCTGGAGCGGCTGGTGCTGGTCTCGCGGGGGGTCGACGCCAAGTCGCTCGTGGTTCCCGAGGCGGGTCACCTGGCCCTGCGGAAGGAGTACGAGTCCAACCTGCGTGCCTACCGCGACGGCGGGCCGAGCGGCGTGCACGCCTGGGCGCTCTATGCGGCCGAGGCCTTCGCAGCCGGGGCGGACGCCTCGCCGCTGCGCACGTGACATGCGAACGGCACCCGCTCGCGTGGATCGGGTGCCGTCGCGAACACGTGAGACGTGCGGGCTACCAAGCGTGCTCTTCTCAATTGCTGCCTCGGGCAGATCCCGACGACAAGCGCCCCATCGGATGGGTGGATCGCCGCGTGGGTACCCGGCTCACGTGCTGCACTGTGGAGTTCTGACACCAGTTCTAGCCCGGCCCCGCAGCACCTTCAAGGGTTGACTTTCCCCCTGCTGGCTGGGTGTCCGGTCAGACCCCGGCCTGGTTGCGGCGCCTGTTCGCCCACAGGACACCGCCCGCGGCGACGGCGCCGCCGACCGCCAGGGCAGCGAGGGTTGGACGGGCCGGGGGCAGCTGGAACCTCGTGCGCAGGGCGACCGGCCGCACGAACCCCAGCACCGACCAACCCCGCTCGGCGGCGATGCGGCGCAGCTCCTTGTCTGGGTTGACCGCGAAGGGATGACCGACCACCTCGAGCATGTGGACGTCGGTGATGGAGTCGCTGTAGGCGAAGCAGTCGGCGAGGTCGTAGCCGCGCTCTCGAGCGAGCTGCTCGATGGCGCGGGCCTTCTCCTCCGCATAGGCGTAGTAGTCGATCTGGCCGGTGTAGTGGCCGTCGACGATCTCCATGCGCGTCGCGATGACGTGGTCCGCGCCAAGCATCTCCCCGATGGGGCCGACGACCTCGGCACCGCTCGCACTCACGATCACGATCTCGCGGCCGGCGAGACGGTGCTCCTCGATGAGGTTGACCGCCTCTGCGTAGACCAGCGGCTCGACGACGTTGAGCAAGGTGTCGGTGACGATCTCGCGGACGGTCGCGACGTCCCAGCCGGCACACATCTGCGACATGAACTGCCGCATCCGTTCCATCTGGTCGTGGTCCGCGCCGCCGACCGCGAAGACGAACTGCGCGTAGGCCGCCCGGAGCATCGCGGCGCGCGTGATCAGGCCTCCCGCCTGGAACGGCTTGGAGAAGGCGAGCGTGCTCGACTTGGCGATGATCGTCTTGTCGAGATCGAAGAACGCCGCGGTGGGGCGGGACATGTCACCATCGTAGGTCGCGAACCCCCGGATTTTCGGGCCTTTTGTCGTCCACAGCGCGCGTCGACCGCAAGTTCTCCACAGCGTCGTACGACGCCCCTCGGTGTTGTCGTCACTCTGCGGGAGCCTCGGCGGCATGACCGCACTGCTCCTGACCCGATGCCCCGCCCTTCACGCCGAGGTCAGCCGACTGGCCGCTGCGGCCGGCATCGAGCCGCGCGTGCTCGACGACCCGGTCGATGCCCTCGCGGAGTGGTCGTCGGCCCAGGTGGTGCTGGTCGGCGACGACGTCGCCGACGACCTGGCGGCCGTGGGGCCGGGTCGTCGCGGTGACGTGCACGTCGTGGGCATCTCGCCTCCGGACGCGGTGTTCCGCGCTGCCGTGTGGCTCGGGGCCGAGTCGGTGCTCGACGTGGCCGCGGCGGGAGACCACCTGGTCGAGCTGCTCACCGACGTGGGCGAGCCGGCCGCCGACGGCCGCCTCGTCGGCGTCGTCGGCGGGGCCGGCGGCGTGGGTGCCACGACCCTGGCCTGCGCCCTCGCCCAGGCGGGCGGCGAGCGCAGTCCGACGCTGCTCGTGGACACCGATCCCCTGGGCCCGGGCCTGGACCGGCTGCTGGGGTTGGAGGAGTGTCCCGGCGTCCGGTGGGACGAGCTGCACGCGACGAGCGGTCGGCTGGGGGCGCGGGCCCTGCGCGAGTCGGTGCCGCGCGGCGACGGACCCGGCGTGCTCACCTGGTCCGGCGCGAGGGGTTCGCTGGACCCGACGACGCTGCGAGAGACCTTGTCGGCGGCCCGGCGTGGCCACGACCTCGTCGTGGTCGACCTGGCCCGCCATGGCGGGGCCACCACCATCGAGCTGGTGGGCCGGTGCGACGCCGTGCTCGTCGTGGCCCCGGCGACGCTCGCCGGCGTGGCGTCCACCGCGCGGCTGGTCGCTGCTCTCGGAGGCCTCGACGCACCCGCCGGCCTGGTCCTGCGGCCGGGGGACGTGAGCCACCACGACGCCGCCGCGGCGACCGGGCTCGAGGTCGTCCACGAGCTCGGTCACCAACGTGGCATCGCGCAGTCCGTCGACCTCGGGCTCGGTCCGCTGACGTCCCGGCGCGGTCCGCTCGCGCGCGCGGTCCGCATCCTCCTGCCCTGGACCACACCGCGTGCTCCTCGCCGAGGGACCGCTCGAACGGGTGCCGCGGCGTGACCCAGGTGGCGGCACACGTGCTGGACGAGGTGCGGTCGCGACTGGCGGTCGGATCAGGAGAGCTCACCCCGCACCGGGTGGCCGAAGCCCTGCGAGCAGCCGGGAGGCCGGTGGGCGACGCCACCGTGCTGGCGGTCCACGACGCGCTCCGCCGCGACGTGCTGGGCGCCGGTCCCCTCGAGCCGCTGCTCAGGATGCCCGACGTCACCGACGTCCTCGTCAACGGGCCCGACCAGGTCTGGGTGGAGAGGCCGACAGGGCTGGAGCTCACCGAGGTGCGATTCCCCGACGACGATGCAGTGCGGCGGCTCGCGCAACGACTGGCCGCCACCGGCGGGCGCCGGATCGACGACGCCACGCCCCACTGCGACGTCCGGCTGCCCGACGGGACCCGCTTCCACGCGGTGCTCGCTCCGACCTCCCGCCCCGGCACGGTCATCTCGCTGCGACTCGTGCGCGACCGCGGGTTCACCCTCGACGACCTGGTCGACTCCGGCGCCCTGCCCCCCGACGGCGCCAGGCTCCTGGCCAAGGTGGTCGCGGCCCGGCTCGCATTCCTCGTCACCGGCGGCACCGGAACCGGCAAGACCACGCTCCTGTCCGCACTGCTGTCGACGACCGACCCACGGGAGCGGCTCGTCCTGGTCGAGGACTCCAGCGAGCTGCGCCCCGACCACCCCCACGTCGTCGGGCTCGAAGCCCGCCCGGCCAATGTCGAGGGCGCCGGAGAGATCACCCTGCGCACCCTCGTGCGCCAAGCGCTGCGGATGCGTCCTGACCGACTCGTCGTGGGAGAGGTGCGCGGGGGCGAGGTCGTCGAGCTGCTGGCGGCCCTCAACACGGGGCATGCGGGAGGCTGCGGCACGCTCCACGCCAACTCCGCGGCCGACGTGCCGGCCCGGGTCGAGGCGCTTGCCCTCGCCGCCGGTCTCCCGCGCGAGGCCGCGCACAGCCAGCTCGGCGCGGCGCTCGACGTCGTCGTCCACCTGGGCCGAGACCGGGACGGCCGACGCCGGGTTCGCGAGCTGGCGGTGCCCGTGCGGTCCGCCGACGGGCTGGTCTCGATGGTGACCGCGGTGACCATCGGGCAGTCCCTCGGCGAGGGGCCCGGCGCCGACCTGCTCGCCACCGCCATCGCCGAGCGAGCGTGAGCGACCTGGTGGTCGCCGCCCTGGCCGCGAGCGCCGCGGCCCTGTGGTGGGGGCCGCGTCCATCCAGGCTGCGTCCTGCCGGGCCGGGTCGGTCGCCGATGCGCCTGCCGACAGGTCCGGAGCCGTCGTCGCTCCAGCGGGCGCGGTCTCTGCTGCGCGGTCGTCGTACCTCCGCGGAGGCCGCACGTGCCGTGCTCGACGTCTGCGACCTGTTGGCAGCCGAGCTGACGGCCGGTCGACCCCCCGGTGCGGCGCTCGTCCTGGCCAGTGGCCGGTGGCCTCCCTTGGCGCCGGTCTCCGAGGCCTTCGTCCTCGGGGGCGACGTGCCCACGGCGCTGCGACGGGTGGCGGCAACCGTGCCGGGAGCGGGCGACCTGCGGGTCGTCGCCGCCGCCTGGCAGGTCGCCCACCACTCCGGCCACGGACTCGCGCGCGCGCTCGAGCGCGTGGCGCGCGGCATCCGTGCACGGCGTCGCACGCGCCGGGTCGTGGAGTCCGAGCTCGCCTCTGCCCGAGCGACGGCCCGCCTGGTCGCAGTGCTGCCGGTGGCCGTTCTCGCGATGGGCTCGGGCGCCGGTGGCGATCCGTGGGCGTTCCTGCTCACCACCCCGGTGGGGATCGGCTGCCTGGTCGCCGGCGGCCTCCTCACAGCCCTCGGGCTGGGCTGGATCGAGCTGATCGCCGAGCGGGCGGTCCCGTGGTGACCGCGGCGGCCGTCATGTGCGCATGCCTTGCGACCTGGCTGGCCGTTCCGGCTCCCGGGCGGCCACCCTTGCCCGTGCGGCCCGTCGTCCCGAGGGCAGGCGCGTCCCGGCTGCGCCCCGTCGTGGCCCTCGCGGCCGGCGCCGGAGCGTGGGTCGTGGCCGGAGGGGTGGTGGGGATCATCGGCGCCGTCGGCAGCACCGTCGTCGCCTGGACCATCCTGGCCAGGGCGGAGCCCGCTGGTGCGCGGCGCGAACGCGAGGCCGCCGTGAGGGAGCTGCCCCACCTCGTCGACCTGCTCGCTGCGACCCTCCGCTCCGGCGCCGACCCGCTCACCGGGCTGCGCACGGTCCGTGCGGGCTGCCGGGTGCGGCCGCGCGACGCCTGGCGCCCGTCGAGGCGCACGCCCACCTCGGGGCCGCGGACGCTTGGCGACTGGTCGTCGATGACGAGGTGCTCGGCCCGCTCGGTCAGGCCCTGGTCCGCTCCCAGCGCACCGGTGCCTCGGTCGCGGAGACCGTCGAGCGCCTCGCCGACGAGCTGGAGCGCGAGGCGGCCGCCACCGCCGAGGACCGCGCCCGTCGGGTCGGGGTGGTCGCTGCCGTGCCACTCGGCCTGTGCCTGCTGCCCGCGTTCATGCTCCTGGGCATCGTGCCGAGCGTGGCCGCTCTGCTCGCCTCGATCACGACGTGAGCGGCGGGGCGGGTCCACAACCGTCCACAGGTGGGCGCTCTAGAGCGTGGTCCACAGCCCCAGCGGCTGCCGCTCGCGCTCACCCAGGCTTCCCGTGAGAGTCGTCGCGTCGACGCCACCAGGGCGTCGTACGTGACAGGAGACGACATGCGCCACCTCACCCCCACACGCCCTGAGCAGGGCATCACCACGGCCGAGTACGCCGTCGGCACCGCCGCAGGTGCCGGCTTCGCCGGACTGCTCTACAAGCTGCTGACCGGCGGTTTCGGCGACCAGCTGCTCAACACCCTGTTCGACCACGTGCTGTCGTTGCTCGGCATCAGCTGATGCGTGCCGCGCCGGCTGCCGGCCGCGGTGCAGGTGAGCGCGGCGCCGTCACCGCCGAGCTCGCCCTTGGCCTGCCACTGCTGTTGGCAGTCGCGCTCGGCATGGTCTGGCTCCTGGCGGCCGGTGCCGCGCAGGTGCAGGTGATCGACGCGTCCCGCGAGGCGGCGCGAGCGATCGCGCGCGGCGACGACCAGGTCGCTGCGGTCGTCGTCGCGCAGCGAGTCGCCCCTGAGGGTACGGACGTCGAGGTGAGCCTCGAGGGCGGTCGAGTCGTGGTCACGGCGTCGGCGAAGGTGAAGGGCCCCGGTGGGCTGTTCTCCCACCTTCCCGAAGTCAGGGTCAGTGCCGATGCGGTGGCGCTGGTGGAGGAGTGACCCCGGGCCTCAGCGACCGCACGTCAGGGGGCGAGGCGGGTGCTGCGACGGTCCTGGTCCTGGCCATGGTGGGCCTGCTGTGCTTCGTGGTGGTCGGTCTGGCCGCGAGCGTGGGGCTGGTGCGGAGCCAGCGCGTCGCCCAGTCTGGCGCCGACCTCGCGGCACTGGCGGGGGCGACGGCGCTGGGCGACGGGTTCTCCGCGTGCGACGCCGCCGCGGAGGTTGCGGGAGCCAACGGGACCGACCTCACCGAGTGCGTGGTCGCCGGCCGACAGGTGCGGGTGGCCGTGCGAGTGCCCGGCGCCCAGTGGCTCGGGCGCGAGGTCGACGTCGTGGCTGGGGCCAGGGCGGGTCCGGCCTGAGCACAGACGGGATCAGGCGCCGTCGTCCTCGCGCTTGCGGTCGGCCTCGACCCGCTCGAGCTTCTCGTTGAGCTCGTTGAGCTCCTTGCGCTCGCGGCGGTGGGCCAAGCTCCGCTTCGTGCCCCACTTGAGGATCGAGAACCCCCACAGGATCAGGGCACCGGCCACGACACCGACGAGGAACGCCTCCAGCGTCGTCACACCGAAACCGAGGATCTCCCCGCCGTTGCCGGGGTCGTTCGACGACACGGTCGCCAAGATGACGACGGAACCCACGAGGATGAGGACGAGCCCGATGATCACCATGTCGGGCAATCTAGCCCTCGCAGGTGACCTGGCGCGACGACGGAGGTGGCCAGCGGTGGCCGGGGGTCATCCGCCGCCGAGGGCCGCCTGGACGTCCTCGTGGCTCATCGTGATCGCGGTCCCGACGATCCACTGGTGGCCGAACGGGTCGCGGAAGCGACCCTGACGGGCACCGTAGGGCTGGTCTGCGACGGGGAAGACCTCCTCGGCTCCCGAGGCCAGGGCCCGGGCCATCACCTCGTCCGGGTCGTCGCAGAGCACGTCCACGATCACGCCCCTGCCGGGTGTGTCGGTCTGGTCGGCGTCCTTGACCTGGACCACCGCACCGTCACCGACCCGGACGTCGGCGAAGACGACCCTGCCCTGGTGCTCGAACCGCGAGCCGACACGCCCGCCGAGCACCTCGCAGTAGAACGCGAGGGCGCTGTCGGCACCCTCGACCACCAGCTTCGGACAGATGCTCTGCACGCTCATCGCTCCACCGTGGCACCGCGGCGGCGGCGCGGCAACCTCGTCGGACGTCGTACGTCGACCCCCCGCGCGGCCGCAGTTTCTCCAAGGGGGTCGGGGCGCGCAGGACAATGCTTCCCATCCCGGGAGTCGAACCAGGCTGTCCCAGCCTCAGGAGCGAGGCGCTCCCGCCAGCAGCACGTCGAGCAGCCGGATGGCGCCCTCCTTGTCGAGGGGGTTGTTCTGGTTACCGCACTTGGGCGACTGGATGCATGAGGGGCAGCCGCTCGGGCACTCGCAGCTCGCGATCGCCTCGCGGGTCGCCGCGAGCCACTCGCGGGCAGCGTGGAAGCCGCGCTCGGCGAACCCCGCCCCACCCGGGTGGCCGTCGTAGACGAAGACGGTGAGGACGCCGGTGTCGGCGTGCCTCGCCGTCGAGACGCCGCCGATGTCCCATCGGTCGCAGGTGGCGAAGAGCGGAAGCAGGCCGATCGAGCAGTGCTCGGCCGCGTGGGCCGCACCGGGCAGGTCGAGCTGCGCCAGGCCCGCCTCCGCGAGCAGGTCGTCGGGAACCGTCCACCACACGGCCGAGGTGTGGAGCGCCCGCTCGGGGAGGTCGAGCGGCTCCTCGCCGATCACCTCGCCCCCGGGTTGACGGCGCTTGAGGAACGACACGACCTGGTGGGAGACGTCCACCTCACCGAGCGCGAGCTCGCACCCACCCCAGGACCGGCGCTCACGGGTGGCGGTGATGGTGATGTCGGTGACCTCGCGAGCCGTCGTCGAGTAGGGCGGGTCGGCGCGCTGGATCACGGCGACGCCGTGCTCGAGGTCGAGCGACTCGACCAGCCAGGTCTCGCCGCGGTGGACGTAGACCGCGCCGGGATGGGCGGTGTTGTGGGCAGCGCCGGACTCGACCGTCCCGATGACGCGACCTGTCCCCGACTCGATGATCTGCACCGTCGACCCTGCGGACCGGATGTCGGCGAGCTCGCTCGCCCGCCTACGGTCGGTCCAGAACCAGCCGCGCGGACGACGGCGCAGCAGGCCGAGCTCGGTGAGCTCGTGGAGGACCTCACCGGCGTTGGGCCCGAAGAGCGGCAGGTCGGCCTCGACGAGTGGGGACTCCTGGGCAGCCGCGCACAGGTGGGGACCGAGGACGTGACGGTTGGCGGGATCGAACACGGCCGCCTCGACCGGGGCACCGATCAGCGACTCGGGATGCGTCACGAGGTAGGTGTCGAGCGGGTCGTCGCGGGCCACGAGGATCCCGAGGGCGTCCTGAGCGCCGCGCCCGGCCCGGCCCACCTGCTGCCAGAACGCTGCACGAGTGCCGGGGAAGCCGGCGATGACGACGGCGTCCAGGCCGCTGATGTCGATGCCGAGCTCGAGGGCGTTGGTGGCCGCCAGCCCGAGCAGGTCGCCGCGCCTCAGGGCTGCCTCGAGGGCGCGGCGTTCCTCGGGGAGGTAGCCGCCACGGTAGGCCGCGACCTTGTCGGGCAGGGACGCGTCGACCTCGCCGAGGTGCTCGCGTGCGGTGAGCGCCACCTGCTCCGCACCGCGCCGGGACCGGATGAACGCCAGGGTCCGCACGTCCTCCGCGACGAGGTCGGCCAGCAGGTCGGCGACCTCTGAGGAGGCGGCGCGGCGCACGGGCGCGCCGTTCTCGCCGGAGTGGGAGGTGAAAGGGGGCTCCCACAGCATCAGCGAGACCTGACCGCGTGGGGAGTCGTCGCCGGAGAGCGGCAGCACGTCGAGCCCGGTCAGCCGGGAGGCGGTGGTCGCGGGCTCGGCCACGGTGGCGGAGGCGAGCACGAAGGTCGGGTGGGCGTCGTACATCGCGCAGAGGCGGCGAAGGCGCCGCAGCACGTGCGACACGTGGGCGCCGAACACGCCGCGGTAGTGGTGGCACTCGTCGACCACGACGTAGCGCAGCGACCCGAGGAAGGAGGCCCAACGGGCGTGGCCGGGCAGGAGCGAGTGGTGGAGCATGTCGGGGTTGGTGAGGACGTACTCGCCGAAGTCGCGGGTCCAGTCGCGCTCCTCGCGCGAGCTGTCGCCGTCGTGGGCGGCGAACCGCACGTCGAGGCCGAGCGAGCGCAGCCCCGCCAGCTGGTCGTGGGCCAGGGCCTTGGTCGGCGACAGGTAGAGCACGCCGGCGCCGCGCTCGCCCCGACGTCCGCGCGAGGACCGGATCGCCGAGATCGCCGGCAGCTGGTAGGTGAGGGACTTGCCGGACGCCGTGCCGGTGGAGATGACAACGTGCTGACCGGCATGGGCTGCCTCGGCCGCGACGACCTGGTGCCGCCAGGGTTGTACGACGCCCGCTCGCCGGTAGGCGTCTCGCACGTCGTCCGGCACCCATGCGGGCCAGTCGGCGGTCGTGGCCGTGCGTGGCGGCAGCACCTCGAGGTGCTGAAGCCGCCCCTCCCGCCCGGGAACCGCGGTGAGGCGGTCCACCAGCGTCGCCACCGGGCGTGGCGAGCGTGCGTGGGAGTCGGTCACTCGGCGAAGTGTCGCAAACGGCCCCGACACCGTCGCGGGTACCGCGACGGTCCATACCTGTGCGGACGCCTGCGAAGCCCGGCCACTCGTGGTTTGATACATCTGCGATCATTAGCCGCTCGGGCGGTACACACACATGCAGCAATCACATTCGGGGACCTGGAGCAGACGTGGATCTGACGCTTGCCACTCGTGAGGTGGACGGCCGCGCCGTCGTGGCGGTCGGCGGCGAGATCGACGTCTACACCGCGCCCAACCTCCGCGACTGCATCACCGAGCTCGTCAGCAAGGGCTCCTACGACATCGTGATCGACCTCGAGGGTGTCGAGTTCCTCGACTCCACCGGCCTCGGCGTGCTCGTCGGGGGTCTCAAGAAGGTCCGCGCGCACGACGGCTCCCTCGAGCTGATCTGCACCCAGGAGCGCCTCCTGAAGATCTTCCGCATCACCGGCCTGGCGAAGGTCTTCGTCATCCGGGACTCGGTCGACTCCGCGCCTGCCGGCTGATCTCCTCCGGCTCGCGAGCGAGCAGCGCCACGCCGTGTGACCTACGTCACAGGGTCCGTGTGGCCCGCGTCACGTCTGCGTAGACTCCGGCGCACTGCTCGCTGACTCAACCTTGGAGGCCGTACATGACGGGGATCCTGCCCGCAGTCGTGGAGCCCGAGCTCGCAGGCACCAACCTGGTCCTGGTCATCGTCGTCGCCGTGATCGCGCTCGCCGCGCTCGGCATGGCTGCGATGTTCCGGTCCCAGGTGATGGCTGCTGGCGAGGGCACCGACAACATGAGGACCATCGCCCAAGCGGTGCAGGAGGGCGCCAACGCCTACCTGACACGCCAGTTCCGCACGCTCGGCATCTTCGCGGCGGTCGCGTTCTTCGCGCTGCTCGTGCTGCCGGCCGACGACATGACCGTGCGGATCTTCCGCTCGGTGTTCTTCCTCGTCGGGGCGGGCTTCTCCGCCGCAGTGGGCTATCTCGGCATGAACCTCGCCGTGCGAGCCAACCTGCGCGTCGCAGCCGCCGCAGAGACAACCGGCCGGGAGCCGGCGATGACGATCGGGCTGCGCACCGGAGCCATGGTCGGCATGCTGACCGTCGGCCTCGGCCTGCTGGGCGCGAGCCTCGTCGTGCTGTTCTTCCAGGACGAGGCGGCCCACGTGCTCGAGGGCTTCGGCTTCGGTGCCGCGCTGCTGGCGATGTTCATGCGAGTCGGCGGCGGCATCTTCACCAAGGCCGCGGACGTCGGTGCCGACCTCGTCGGCAAGGTCGAGCAGAACATCCCCGAGGACGACCCCCGCAACGCCGCGACCATCGCCGACAACGTGGGCGACAACGTGGGCGACTGCGCCGGCATGGCGGCCGACCTCTTCGAGTCCTACGCCGTCACCCTGGTCGCCGCGCTGATCCTCGGCTCGCAGGCCTTCGGCGACAAGGGCCTGGTCTTCCCGCTGCTGATCCCGGCGATCGGCGCCCTCACGGCCGTGGCCGGGGTCTACCTCACCAAGCCCAAGGCGACCGAGAACGGCCTCACGACCATCAACAAGGCGTTCTACCTCTCCTCGGCCATCGCTGCCGTGGCGAGCGTCGTCCTGGCCTACGTCTACCTGCCGAGCAGCTTCTCCGAGTTCACCAACATCGCCGAGGACCTGGCCGGGGCAGAGGGTGACCCGCGGTTCATCGCGTCGGCGGCCGTCGTCATCGGCATCGTGATGTCGGCGGGCATCCTGGCGCTCACCGGCTACTACACCGGCACCGAGCACCGCCCCGTCAAGGACGTCGGCAAGACCTCGATCACCGGTGCGGCCACGGTCATCCTGTCCGGACTGTCGGTCGGGTTCGAGTCCGCGGTCTACACGACGCTGGTCATCGGTGCGGCCGTCTTCGGTGCCTACCTCCTGGGTGGCGCCGCCCTGACGGTGTCGCTGTTCGCGGTGGCACTGGCTGGTTGCGGTCTGCTGACCACCGTCGGAGTGATCGTCGCGATGGACACCTTCGGGCCCGTCTCCGACAACGCCCAGGGCATCGCCGAGATGTCGGGCGACGTCAGCCCCGAGGGCGCGCAGATCCTCACCGAGCTCGACGCCGTCGGCAACACCACCAAGGCGATCACCAAGGGCATCGCGATCGCGACCGCCGTGCTCGCTGCGACCGCGCTGTTCGGCTCCTACGCCACCTCGGTGTTCGAGTCGCTGGAGGAGGCCAACGTCGGTCTCGACGAGGCCTACCTCCTCGACTTCAGCGTCTTCAACCCGGCGGTCATCGTCGGTGTGCTGCTAGGTGCCGCCGCGGTGTTCCTCTTCTCCGGCCTGGCGATCAACGCCGTCGCCCGGGCTGCCGGCGCCGTGGTGATGGAGGTCCGCCGCCAGTTCCGCGAGATCCCCGGGATCATGGAGGGCACCGGTCGTCCCGAGTACGGCAAGGTGGTCGACATCGTCACCAAGGACTCGCTGCGCGAGCTGGTGACGCCCGGCATCCTGGCCGTGTTCGCACCGATCGCCGTCGGCTTCGGGCTCGGCGCGACTGCGCTGGCAGGGTTCCTCGCCGGGGCGATCGGCGCCGGCACCCTGATGGCGGTCTTCCTGGCCAACTCGGGCGGTGCCTGGGACAACGCCAAGAAGCTCGTCGAGGACGGGCACCACGGCGGCAAGGGCTCGGCCGCCCACGAGGCGACCATCATCGGTGACACCGTCGGCGACCCCTTCAAGGACACCGCCGGCCCGGCCATCAACCCGCTGATCAAGGTGATGAACCTCGTCTCGCTGCTCATCGCCAGCGCGGTGGTCTCCCTCAGCGTCGGTGAGGACCAGAACGACGTCCTGCGCATCGTCATCGCGCTGGTCGCGACGGCGATCATCGTGGGCGCCGTGATGATCTCGAAGCGACGCGAGACGGTCATCGCCGACGACGGGGACAACACCGGCTCGTCGTCGATGCAGAGGACGCACCCGGCCTGACGCCGTACCCACCTCCGGGCTGGATTTCCACTCACACGAGTGGAAGTCCAGCCCGGTTCGGCGTCTGTGAGCGTGGTGGCCAGTGAACTCCCACTCGAGGGAGTGGAAATCCATCGGGCGGCGCACCCGACCGGACTAGGCGGGATGGCCCGTTGGGGTGGTTCTTCACCTGTAGAACGGGCGACACTGCCAAGCCGCCACGGCGCATGCCCTGGCGCCGCTAGGTTTCGCGGCGTGGCCGGCCCAGTGGGGGCAGGCACCGACTGACGGGGTTCGTGTTGTCCTTGCTGCGCCGCGCCTTCATGCGTTCTCTGGCCCTGTTGCTCCTGCTCTCCGGCATGGCGGTGGTGCTGGCTGCAGCACCGTCGAGCGCGAGGGCGTTGGACGAGCCGGTCACCCTCGACCCGATGGTCCAGGGGATCGATCCGGCGGCCGAGGCGAACGCCACGATCAGCGGGCTCGTGCGCGGACCCCAGGGCCACCTGATCGACAACGTCCAGGTCGAGGCGGTCCCCGCCTCCGACCCGCTCGCCGAGCCGCTGGCGTCCGCGCTCACCTACGCCGGTGGAGCCCACAGGCACGGCCACTACTCGCTCAAGGTCCCGGCCGGCAGCTACCTCGTGCGGTTCTCCAGCCCCGAGGACGCCTACCGTGTGTTCTCCACCCGCTACCACGGCGGTGGGGCCGGTACGCCGGTGTCGGTGGCCGATGGCGCGACCGAGCAGCTGGACGACTTCACCATGGTCGACGCCGCCGAGGTCGAGGTGACCGGGCGCCTGCTCAGTGACGCCGGTGCACCCATGGGCTACAGCTTCGTGCAGCTCTACCGCCGCACGGGCGAGGGGACGTGGCGCCAGATCGACCACGCCCAGACCGACGCCAGCGGCCGCTACCGCTTCGACAACGCCGTGCGTGACCGGCAGCTCACCGTCATGGCGAACAGCTACGCCACCATCGAGGGGCAGGCGCCTCTCATGGCGACCTGGCTCGGCGATGTCACTGACCAGGCCGAGGCTGCCTCGGTCGTCGTGCCGACCGGCCAGGACTCGCTGGCCGTCGCCGACATCCGCATGCGCCGCGGCGCGATGATCACCGGTCTCGTCAGCGACGGTACGGCGCCCGTGTCGCGAGTGACTGTCACGACGGTGGAGCATCTCGCCGACGGCACCTTGGTGGAGCGCGAGTCCTACTGGTGGCCCGGCAGCACCGACAGCCAGGCCGGCAGGTTCCAGCTCGGGCCGGTGCTGCCCGGGACCGAGCTGACGCTGAAGTTCTACTCCGAAGGTCGCTTCGCCACCGCCTACCTCGGCGGAGGCACCGAGCTCGCGAGCGCTCGACGGGTCACCGCGACCACCGGAGTCATCCACGACGTCGGCACGACCACACTGGTCCGTACGTCATCCCGCGCGACGGGTCGAGTGCTCGACGAGGCGGGACGGCCGGTCGCCGACGCACATGTCAGCGTGTTCCAGCGCGTCACCGAGGACGGAAGCTCCTGGTGGAGCCGCCGGGACCGCGTCATCACCGACGACGACGGCGTCTACCGCGCCGATCTGCCCTGGGGGCACGCCTACACCCTGAGTGCGAGCCAGGACATGGTGACCCGTTTCCTCGGTGGATCCAGCACCCGCGCGGAGGCGGCCGACTTCTCGGTCGCCAGCGGCAGTGCGACGACTGTCGTCGACGACGTCGTGCTCCCCGTTCCGACCAGCGCGTCCGTGTCCGGCAAGGTCGTCCACCCCGACGGTGTGCCGGCACAGGGCAGCGTGACCGTGTGGCGGTGGGACGCGGCGCTCGAGAACTGGCAGGGCGTGAGCGGCACCACGCTCGCTCCCGGCGGGACCTACCGCGTCGGTCGGCTTGCCCCGGGCGCCGTCTACACGGTCTCGGCGCAATCGTCCCTGGGTGGGTTCCAGACCTGGCTGGGCAACGTCACCGACATGTCCGCGGCGGACCGCATCACCCTTCCGGTCGAGGGCGGCCCGACGAAGGTGCCGGACCTCGTCCTCCAGCCCCTTCCCGACAGCCCTGGTGGGGTCATCTCCGGGACCATCCGACCCGCTGCCGGGCAGGTGCTCGACGAGCATGTCAACGTCACCCTCGCCCGATGGACCGACTATCCGGGCGGGTCGTACCTCAACTCCTACTCCTACACACCTGGCTCCCGGTCGTACTCAGGTGGTCCGCTGACGTACCGGTTCACCGGCGTCCAGCCCGGCGCCTACGCGGTGCTGGTGACTCCCTCCGTGATCTCCGGGCCCTCGGGACAGGTGCCGCCCAAGCACGCCGCGACGTGGCTCGGTGGAGCTGCGCCGACCTCCCCGGCGAGCGGCAACGTCATCAACCTCGCCCAGGACCAGAAGGTCACGACCGCGGACGTCACCCTCCAGCGCGGCGTGCTCATCAGCGGCAAGGTCACCGAAGCAGGTGGTGCACCCGTGGCCGGGGCCAACGTCGGCTTCTCGATCCAGGGCACGCCGTTCGGCACCGTCTCCACGACCGATGCCGCAGGCGGCTATGCGCTACGGACCAGCGCCAACAGCGTGGGAACGCTGTCGGTGTCCGGCTCTTGGCTGACGTATTCGCAGCAGGCACTCACGACGGACGCCACCGACCTCGTCCGCGACCTCGTCGCCACGCGCGACTGGGGAAGTGTCGGCGCGGTCGCCGGCGAGAGGGACTCCGCCTGCCTGGGGAGCCTCCCCAACGGCAACCTGATCACGGTCGGCGGCCAGCAGCTCGCTGCAGGCTCGGGGGTCATCGGCCGATCCCAGGACGTCTACGGCGGCCAGCCCCTGCAGCTCGGCGGCCCCCCCATGCTGGCGCCGCTCCACGAAGGCAACATGGGCAACTTCTGGATGCCGACGGGCGGGAAGGCCGCGGACGGACGCTCCTGCGTCATGTGGCGGTTCTCCCACGGTTCCGGCAACTCCTTCGTCCAGGTGTGGCTCGAGCCCACCAGCGACGGAGGGATCGACGTCACCTACAACTACGACAAGGTGGCGACCGGGCTCACGGCCCGGGCCGGGTGGAACGACGGCTCCGGGACTCCTGAGGGACTCCACGTCTTCACCGGAGCCGGAGTGTCGGGCGCCTACAGCGACGACAACACCGAGACCGGTCTGATCCACCACAAGCTCAACTCCGAGAAGCTGGGGCAGTACACGTTCCACTTCACCGGCTTCCGACCGCTCAAGGCCGCGCCCAGGGTCCAGCGTCACCCCGCGATCAGCGGTGACCTGTGGCCCGGCGGGACGGTCACCGTGGACGAAGGCACCTGGGCACTCGACGGCGAGCTCGCGACCGGGCTGACCCACACGTACAACTGGCTGTGCTGGAACGGTCTAGGGACGCTGGGCGGCACCCCGACGGTGACGCTGCCGCCCGACTGCACCCGAGGGATGGTCGAGGTCACCGCCACCAAGCCGGGCCACGAGACCGCGCGCTACCCGCGCTACTTCTCCACGCTCATCGGGCCTTCGGCCGGGACCAACACGGTTGCCCCTGCCATCTCCCCGGAGACGCCCGAGGTCGGGCAGACCCTCACGGTCGACCCGGGTCAGTGGGACGTGCCGGGCGGCACCGTCGACGACCTGGTGTTCACCACCCAGTGGTGGCGCAACGGTCGTCGCCTCGTCGGCACCGGCGACACCTACACGGTGATCCCGGCAGACGGCGGCAACAAGATCACGGCTCGCGTCACGGCCACCCGTGCGGGTCACGAGCCGGTCGAGGCACGCTCCGCTGCCGTGCTGGTGGCCGCCACGACCGACCTGGCCCAGGCCACGCCGCCGACGATCAGCGGCACGCCGCAGGTCGGGCACACCCTCACCGCAGTCCCCGGCGCCGTCACCCCGGCCGACGCCGACCCGGTCTTCAGCTACGTGTGGCGCGTCGCTGGTGTCGTACGCCAGTCCGACCCCGACGCTCCGGACCGGCTGACCCTCAAGCCGGAGGACGCCGGCGCGTTCGTCAGCGTCAGGGTCTTCGCGACCGACGACCTCTACCGCCGCGTCTCGTCCGTGGCCACGGTCGGCCCGGTGCTCGACGGCAGCGTCACGCGGGTGGCGCTGGACGGAGTCGCCAAGCGCGCCGACGGGACTCCGCTCCCCGGACTCGTGTGGTTCGCGTGCGAGCAGGCGACCTACACCTGCCTGCCGGGCGGACGTACGGCCGCAGACGGCACCTTCACGGGCTGGGCGCTGCCGAGCACGAGGTACGACGTCACGGTGCTCTCGGCGACCGATGACCTCCAGGACGCCACCGTCCAGGTCGTCACTCCGGCCTCGGGCTCGGCCACGGCGACCGTCGTGCTCACTGCGGCACCCACGCCGCCACCCAACGTGGAGATGCCCGGTTCCATCGGCACCCATGACGACCGCATCACCCTGACCCCGCGGACCACCCAGACCCTCGAGGTCACGGGCTGTGCCACGGCCGACCCCCGCTGGCGGGTCAGGTTCGCGAGCGGCTTCGGTGACATGGCCGGGACGATGACGGTCAAGGAGACCCTCTCCGACGAGCGGGTCGTCTACGTCGCCGAGATTCCTGCCTTCGCCAACCGCACCGGCGAGGCGACCATCCTCACCAACATCGCCCCGCAGTGCGGTCAGCCGCCCACCGAGGTCCTCGTCTACATCGACCCCTCGGGCGTGGTCACCGACCAGTACGGCCGTCCGCTCGACGACGTCACCGTGACCCTGCTGCGGGCGACCACGTCGGACAGTCCCTTCGAGGCCGTGCCGAACGGCTCCACGATCATGTCCGCGGACAACCGCACCAACCCGTCGATCACCGACGAGTCGGGCGGCTTCCGCTGGGACGTGACCGCCGGCTGGTACAAGGTGCGCGCCGAGAAGGACGGCTGCAGCTCGGCGGTGTCGCCGGCCATGCAGGTGAACCCGCCGCGAGTGGACCTGCTGCTGACGCTGGACTGCGCCGACAACGCCGCCAGGCCGAAGCTGTCCGGGACCGCAGAGGTCGGGTCTGAGCTGTCCGTGGAGGGCGAGGTCTTCGCTCCGTTCGCCGCCACCACGACGTGGCTGCGCAATGGTGAGCCGATCAGCGGCGCGACCGGCACGTCGTACCGGTTGACGGCCGCCGACGCCGGGAAGGTCATCAGCGTGCGCCAGGTGGCCAAGCGTGGCGACTACGTCCAGGAGGAGGGCCGTGGCGCGCCCGTGACGTTCGAGCAGCTGAGCGGCACCTCCGACGGCATGACAGTGGCAGGGCTGCCGCCGACGACCCCGCCGACGACCACGCCGCCGACCACGCCGCCGACCACGCCGCCGACGACCCCGCCGACGACGACGCAGCCTCCGGCACCTGTTCCCACGTCGCCCGTCCCCCCGGCGCCTGCTCCTGCTCCGGTTGCCGTCAGCTCCACCACGAAGGTCACGGGCAAGAAGAAGCAGCGTGCGGGCAAGGTCGTCGTGGTGGTCAAGGTGAGCGCCTCGATGCTCGCCACGGGCAGCGTGACGATCTACGACGGCAAGAAGGCCGTGGCCAAGGTCAAGCTCGCGCCCAGCAGCAAGGGCGTGCTCAAGGTGAAGCTCAAGAAGCTGAAGAAGGGCACGCACAAGCTCAAGGCCGTCTTCGCGGGATCCGCTTCCGTCAAGGGCTCGACGTCGAAGGTGCTCACGCTCAAGGTCGTCTGATCGTCATCCCCGGAGGGTCGGTGTGGCACCGGCCCTCCGGGTGGCGGGCATCCGGACCAGTGCGGCAGCCCTCGGCATCCCCGCATCGTGGAAGGCTGGGTCCATGGACCCCGCTCATGCCGACTGGGCCGCGCGCCTGAGGGCCGCCCTGGTCGCTGCCGACTTCACCTACGAGACGGTGGCCGCGGCGTTGGGGGAGGACGCCCACCGGGCGCTCGGGCGCAACGAGACCCTCCCCGGGCTGCGTCGTACGACCTCCGGCTCGCCGCTCGACACCCTGGTCCGGCTCTTCCTGCTCCAGGCCCCCGTGACGCACGAGGCCGCGGAGGGAGCCCTCCCCGGGCTGGTGGACCGGCTGTGCAACGCCGGCGTGCTGGAGCAGAGCGTCGGCGAGGTCGCGGCTCGACTGGACTGCCGACCCTACGAGGCCGACGACACCGACCTGTGGGTCGTCTCCGACCTGACGCCGGGGCTCGACGGAGCACCCGTGCGCGTGGGTGCCGAACACGTCCTCGGCATCTCCAGCGCCTCGACGAGCCTGGCCCAGCTCACGATGCGGGAGCCGGTCGGCCGTGCGCTCGACCTCGGGACCGGCTGCGGTGTCCAGGCGCTCCACCTGGCCGGTCACGCGGCCTCGGTCGTGGCCACCGACGTCAACCCGCGCGCGCTGTGGATGACGCGGCTCAACGCCGCCCTCAACGAGGTCGACGTCGACGTCCGCGACGGGTCGTTCTTCGATCCCGTGGCCGGTGAGCGGTTCGACCTGATCGCCACCAACCCGCCCTTCGTGATCTCGCCGGCCACCGGGGAGCGGCTGGTCTACCGCGACTCCGGCCTGCCCGGTGATCGCGTCGTCGAGCACATCGTGCGCACCGGCCCCGACCACCTGACCGACGGCGGCTGGCTGCAGGTGCTCGCCAACTGGGCGATCGTCGAGGGCCGGCCCTGGGACGAGCGGCTCGGCTCGTGGCTGCGCGCCGACTGCGACGCGCTCGTGGTGCAGCGCGAGACCCTGGACCCGGCGTCCTACGTCGAGCTGTGGCTCAAGGACTCGGGCCACCACGGCGGGCCCGACTACGCCGAGCGCTACGACACCTGGCTCTCCTGGCTCGAGGAGACCGGCATCGAGGGCGTGGGGTTCGGCTGGATCAACGTCCGGCTGGGCGGGTCCGGGCGACACGACCTCCTGGAGTGGCCCTACGACGTCGAGCAGCCGATCGGTCCGGCGATCCACGACTGGGGCGAGGCGGTCACGACCCTGGCCCGCACCTCCGACGACGCGCTGCTGGCCGCCCACCCCGTCGTACGCCCCGACGTCCGGCAGGAGACCCTCGGCGCGCCCGGTGAGGCGGATCCCGAGGTGATCGTGCTGAGGCAGCAGCGCGGCTTCCGCAGGGCGCGCACGGCCGACACGGTCGAGGCGGGCTTCGTCGGTGCGTCCGACGGCGACCTCTCCACCGGCCAGCTGCTGGGGGCGCTGGCAGGCCTCCTCGAGCGGGACGAGGCCGACCTGCGGGGGACCTACCTGCCGGTCGTGCGCGAGCTGGTCGGAGACGGATTCCTCGACATCGAGGGCTAGGGGTGCAGCCCACGTCGCAGTGGGTACCCCGCAGCCACGCGAACAGAAAGGACACGACATGGCCCAGTCCATCGTCAGCGACGACCTGTGGCAGGAGTTCCACACGGTCGTCAACATGACCTCGCGCGAGCTCTCGGAGTGGCTGCGCACCGAGGCCGCCGGTGAGGACACCGAGCCCGGCGCGGACCTGCCGGAGCTCGAGCTGGGCCAGCACGTCCACGACATCCTGGGCAAGCGCCGGACCGACCTCACCGACGACGACGTCGCCACGATGCAGGAGGTCGTCGACCAGGTCCGCACGCTGCGGGGCGAGGAGCTGGAGCCGGCGGCGCTCGACGACGACGTACGCCACCTGTTGATGTCACTGGGCCACGACCCCCTCAAGCCCCCGGAGGCCTGAGTCGACCGACGTTCCCGGAGCACCTCCCAGGGGGCCGGTCTAGCCCTCTGGGGCACCCGCTGCGGTGGAGAACTGCTCCGGGAGCGCTACGGTTGCCGCGTCCCAGCCCTGTAGCAAGGCAGCAGGAGGGGGCACCTCAACCGTCGCAGCAGGAGTGGAAGTGGCAAAGCTCGTCATCGTCGAGTCGCCGGCCAAGGCACGCACCATCGGCGGCTACCTCGGCAAGGACTACGTGGTCGAGTCCTCGATCGGCCACATCCGTGACCTGCCCAACAACGCGGCGGACACCCCGGCCAAGATCAAGGACAAGCCGTGGGGGCGCCTCGCCGTCGACGTCGACAACGGCTTCGAGCCCTACTACGTCGTGCCGCGCGACAAGAAGAGCCACATCGCCAAGCTGAAGAAGCTGGTCAAGGAGGCCGACGCCCTCTACCTCGCCACCGATGAGGACCGCGAGGGAGAGGCGATCGCCTGGCACCTGCTCGACGAGCTCAACCCGCCGAAGGGCCTGCCGGTCCACCGGATGGTCTTCCACGAGATCACCAAGCCCGCGATCCTCGCCGCCGTCGAGAACCCCCGCGACATCAACGACGACCTCGTCGAGGCGCAGGAGGCGCGCCGCATCCTCGACCGCCTCTACGGCTACGAGGTCTCGCCGGTGCTGTGGAAGAAGGTCATGTCCGGCCTGTCCGCCGGCCGCGTCCAGTCGGTGGCGACCCGGCTCGTGGTCGACCGCGAGCGCGAGCGCATCAAGTTCAAGGTCTCCTCCTACTGGGACCTCGACGCCACCTTCGACGCCGGCACCGGCCACGACCCGCGGATGTTCCCCGCCAAGCTCCACAGCGTCGACGACGTCCGCGTGGCCCGCGGCGCCGACTTCGACAACACCGGCGAGCTCAAGGGCAAGGCCGAGCGACTCCACCTGACCCGCGCCGACGCCGAGGCACTCGCGGCCGGCCTGACCGACACGTCGTACGACGTCCGCTCGGTGGAGTCCAAGCCCTACCGCCGCTCTCCCTACGCGCCGTTCCGCACCACGACCCTCCAGCAGGAGGCCAGCCGCAAGCTCGGCATGAGCGCGAGCGTCACGATGTCGGTGGCGCAGCGGCTCTACGAGAACGGATTCATCACCTACATGCGCACCGACTCCACGACGCTCTCGGGCGCGGCGGTCGGCGCGGCACGGGCGCAGGTGCAGGAGCTCTACGGCGCCGAATACCTCCCCGACGCTCCGCGCACCTACGCCTCCAAGGTCAAGAACGCCCAGGAGGCGCACGAGGCGATCCGGCCCGCGGGCGACTCGTTCCGCACCCCTGCCCAGACGGGTCTGAGCGGTGAGCAGTTCCGCCTCTACGAGCTGATCTGGATGCGCACCGTCGCCTCCCAGATGAAGGACGCCGTCGGCAACACCGTGACGATCCGGCTCGGCGGCGCTGCTTCCGACGGGCGTGACGTGGTGTTCAGCTCGAGCGGCCGCACGATCACCTTCCACGGCTTCCTCAAGGCCTACGTCGAGGACATCGACGACGCGTCCAAGCGGCGCGACGACGCCGAGACGCGACTTCCCGCGCTCACCGAGGGCGCCGCGGTGTCCGCCGCCTCCATCACCCCCGAGGGCCACGAGACGAAGCCTCCCTCGCGCTACACCGAGGCGACCCTGATCAAGGAGCTCGAGGAGCGCGAGATCGGGCGCCCGTCGACCTACGCCTCGATCATCGGCACGATCCTCAACCGCGGCTACGTCTACAAGAAGGGCACGGCCCTGGTGCCGGCCTGGCTGGCGTTCTCGGTCGTCCGGCTCCTCGAGGAGCACTTCCCCCGGCAGGTCTCCTACGAGTTCACCGCCACCATGGAGGACGTCCTCGACGACATCGCCGGCGGCCGGCGTGACCGGGCGACCGAGCTGGGTGAGTTCTACTTCGGCGGCGGCGACGTGGTCGGCCTCAAGACCCTCGTCACCGAGCTCGGCGACATCGACGCCAAGGCGATGGCGACCTTCCCGGTCGGCAACCCCGAGGACGGCATCAACCTGCGAGTGGGTCGCTACGGCCCCTACGTGGAGGGGCCCGACGACGAGGGCAACCCGGCCGCCGTACGCGCCAACGTCCCCGACGACCTGCCGCCCGACGAGCTCACCGTCGCCAAGGCGCGCGAGCTGCTCGCCAACCCCGCCGGCGAGGAGCAGGTGGTCGGCACCCATCCCGACACCGGCCTGCAGATCGTCGCCAAGAACGGCCGTTTCGGTCCCTACGTCACCGAGGTCCTTCCCGAGGACGCACCCAAGTCCGCCAAGCCGCGGACGGGCTCGCTCTTCAAGTCGATGACCCTCGACACGGTGACGCTGGAGCAGGCGATCAAGCTCCTCGACCTGCCGCGCGTAGTCGGCGTCGACGAGGACGGCACCGAGATCACCGCCCAGAACGGCCGCTACGGGCCCTACCTCAAGAAGGGCAGCGACTCACGGTCGCTGACGTCGGAGGACCAGATCTTCGACATCACCCTCGACCAGGCCAAGGCGATCTACGCCCAGCCCAAGGCCCGCGGGCGCGGCGCTGCCACGCCGCCGCTCAAGGAGCTCGGCAACGACCCCGTCTCCGGCCAGCCGGTCGTCGTGAAGGCCGGTCGCTTCGGCGAGTACGTCACCGACGGCGAGTACAACGCCACTCTCCGCAAGGACGACACGGTCGAGTCGATCACCCTCGAGCGCGCTGCCGAGCTCCTCGAGGAGCGGCGCCAGAAGGGCCCGGCCAAGAAGACGGCCAAGAAGGGCGCGAAGAAGACGGCCAAGAAGTCGCCGGCCAAGAAGACCGCGAAGAAGTCGCCGGCGAAGAAGACCGCCAAGAAGGCTGCCGCCAAGAAGTCCTGAAGCCCTAGGCTCGACCCACGGACGAGCGGGGGCTGACATGGCGATCGACGCGCCGCAGGTGGGAAGACCCACCCAGCAGCACGACGGCTGGCTCGACCGCCGCTGGCGCCTCTCGTGCCGGCTGCTCCTGCTGCTCTGGCTCGCGGTGCTGCTCGCCGCTGGGCTCGTCGGTGAGAAGGAGTCGTCCTTCCACGACCTCGAGGCAGCACTGGCGGAGGGCTCGGTGTCCGCGGTTGAGGTCACCGGCCTGCCCGGACCGGGGTCGACCGGACACTCGTTGGCGACGCTTCGCTGGGAGGGCCGCTTCGTCGACCGCTTCGCCGAGGTGGCTGTGGTGCAGGGGGCGGGCGACGGCTCGGTGCAGACGTGGGCGGAGGAACTGCCCAGCTACCGCGCGGAGGCGCTGGTGGAGTGGTTGCGCGCTCTCGACCCGGACGTACGACTGACCTACGTCGACCACCGGGGCGGAGGCGTGTGGCACTTCCTGTCCTGGGAGGTGCCGCAGTGGGTGGCAGTCACCGGCCTGGCTGCCTGGCTGTCCACCGTCATGCTCGCTGCCGGTGGTCCGGAGCCGTGGCGCGCCACTCGTGCGGCCTGGCTCTGGCTGGTGCTGCTGGGCGGGTGGGGCGGGGTCACGGCCTTCCTCGTGCTCGGCGGGCCGCTGGGAACAGGGCGTCCGCGCGAGGGGAGCCGTCGCCTGACCGGCGGCTGGGCCTTCCTGCTCGCGCTGGTGATCGCCGGCGGCTCCCGGGCCTGAGGCGCAGGGAGTCGTACCTCCCCCTGAACTGCCACTCGCTCGAGTGGAACTTCATCCGAGGCTGAGCGTGGACGGCCTGATCAGCGCCTGAACTTCCACTCCTGCGAGTGGAAGTTCAGGACCGGGGTGTCGCGGGAGCCGCGCTCGCTGCGTAAGGGCGTGGCTCCCGCGCCCCTCGGATGAGCCGCTCAGGCCGAGATCTCGGCCGGGCGGTCGCCGTCGGTGCCCGAGCTGCTGATCTCGATCTTGCGGGGCTTGGCGCGCTCGGCGACGGGGACGACCAGTCGCAGGACGCCCTCCTCGTAGGTCGCCTCGATGCGATCCAGGTCGAGGTTGTCGCCGAGGACGAGCTGGCGGCTGAACACGCCCTTGGGTCGCTCAGAGGCGAGCGGTTCCCAGTCGCCGTTGCGGGCCACCCGCTCGGCGCGCACCGTCAGGACGTTGCGCTCGACGTCGAGGTCGACGCTCTCCTTGGAGACCCCGGGCAGGTCGAACTCGATGACGAACTCGTCCCCCTGCCGCCAAGCGTCCATCGGCATCACCGCAGGACGGTTCGTGGTGCCGAGAAGCTGCTGGCCAAGGCGTTCGAACTCGCGGAACGGATCGGTGGTTCGGATCAACATCACTGTCCTCCTGGGTCTGTGTCCGGGTGGACCGGCCGGTCCACGACCTGTACTGTTCGTTACAGTTTTCTTATAGCCCACAGTTCAAGATCACGCAAGTCCGGTGGTGTCGCGGAAGGAGGGTGGCGATGGCGAGCAACGCCCGAGGGGTCTTCGCCATCTCGGTAGCGGCCGAGATGGCGTCCATGGAGATCCAGAACCTTCGCGTCTACGAGCGCCGCGGTCTCATCCAGCCCGACCGCACTGCCGGCGGCACCCGGCTCTACAGCCCCGACGACGTCGACCGCCTGCGTCGCATCGGCGACCTGCTCGAGGAGGGCCTCAACCTCGTCGGCATCCGGCACGTCCTGGCGCTGGAGGAGGAGGTCGCCCACCTCAGGCGCAAGCTGGGGCGATAGCCCTCGAGGAGGTCGTCGCGCGCGAGGTTCCGCGGTGGCACCATGGGGGCGTGGACAGCTTCCGCCTGGCGTGTGCGGCGTTCCTCGTGGCCGGTGCGTTGGCGCCTGCCGCTGCCCCGGGAGGTGCGGCTGCGCCGGAATCCCTGCCCCAGCTGGTCGACGTACGCACCGTGCATCGTGCCGGCGTGGACCGCGTGATCTTCCAGTTCGACTCCGGGGTGCCCTCGACGTCGAACGCCCGGTACGTCCGTCGGTTGCGGGGTGACGGTTCGGGGCTGCCCATCCGGATCGCGGGTCAGGCGGTCCTCCAGGTCAGCATGCACACCACGGAGACGTCCGCGGTCGGCACCGCCCCCGTCCGGCGGGCGTTCTCCTCTCCCAACGTGATGAACGTCGTCCGTTCCGGCCTGTTCGAGGGCGTGACCAGCTACGGCATCGGACTGGCGAGGAAGACGACGTACGACGTGGTCGAGCAGCCGGGGCGCAGCCGCGTCGTGGTCGCCGTACGCGCTGCCTTCCCGACGGTCGACCGCAAGGTGTACTTCCTCGACGAGGACAGGTTCGTCGACAACCGCGAGCCGTTCTTCGTCCCCCGGCGCAGGCGGGTTCCCCTCACCACTCCCGCGACCGGGGTGATGGACCGGGTCTTCGCCGGTCCGACGCGGCGCGAACGGCGCCAGGGCCTGCGCCTGGTCAGGTCCGGGGCCAAGTCCTACGAGGGCCTCACGGTGTCCGGGGGCGTCGCCCGGGTCAGGCTGCGTGGCGGGTGCGACAGCGGGGGCTCCACCGTCACCGTCGCGGGCTCGATCACGCCTTCGCTACGACAGTTCGACGGCGTGGAGTGGGTGAAGATCCTGCCGCCAGGGGGCGGGATCCCTGCCGGTGCAGTCGGACCCGGCGACTACTTCCCCGACTGCCTCAACCCCTGACGTCAGAGGCCCCGGGCAGGCGGTGGTGTGCCTCGGCATGCACGTGCGTGGTGCTGTCGGGGCGCCCCCGTAGGGTGTGCGCGTGAGCGCCCCAGGGTCCGGCGGAGGAGTCTTCGCAGAGCAGGGCCTCTTCGTGTGCTTCGAGGGCGGCGAGGGGGCCGGCAAGTCGACCCAGTCGCGCCTGCTCGCCGAGTGGCTCGAGCAGCAGGGCCTGACGGTGCTGCTGACCTTCGAGCCCGGTGACACCGGGGTCGGCAAGGAGCTGCGCCGCATCGTCCTGGACCCCGCGACGGGTGAGCTCTCCGCCCGCACCGAGGCCCTGATCTACGCCGCCGACAAGGCCGAGCACGTCGACCACGTCGTGCTGCCGGCGCTCGCCCGGGGCGAGGTCGTCATCACCGACCGCTACGTCGACTCCGCGCTCGCCTACCAGGGCGCCGGGCGCACGCTCGAGGTGAGCGAGGTCGAGCAGGTCAACCGCTGGGCGACCGGCGACCTCCGACCCCACGTCACCGTCGTGCTCGACCTCGAGCCGCAGGCGGGTCTCGGCCGGTTCACCGAGAGGGACCGGATCGAGGGCCAGTCGCTGGAGTTCCACCAGCGCGTCCGGCAGGGATTCCTCAGGCTGGCCGGCGCCGACCCCGACCACTACCTCGTCCTCGACGCCCGGCAGCCTGTCGACGCCATTGCCGCCGCGATCAGGGCACGCGTCGCGCCCCTGCTGGAGCAGCGTTGAGCGGCGCAGGGCTGACCGTCTGGGACGACCTCGTCGGCCAGCGTCCCGTCATCGAGACGCTGCGCCGGGCCAGCGGCGGCGGCGGCATGACCCACGCCTGGCTCTTCACCGGTCCGCCGGGGTCAGGGCGCTCCAACGCGGCGCTCGCGTTCGCCGCGGCGCTGCAGTGCGAGTCCGGCACCGGCTGCGGGACCTGCCACCAGTGCCACACGGTCAAGATGGGCAGCCACGCGGACGTCAACGTCGTACGCACCGAGAAGCTCTCGATCGGGGTCGACGAGATCCGCACGCTCGTGCGTCAGTCAGCCCTCGCGCCCGCCGGGGTCAAGTGGCAGGTGCTCCTCGTCGAGGACTCCGACCGACTCACCGACCAAGCCTGCAACGCCCTGCTCAAGGCGATCGAGGAGCCGACCGCCCGCACCGTGTGGCTGCTGTGCGCCCCCACGGTGGAGGACGTGCTGCCCACGATCCGCTCACGGTGCAGGCTGGTCACGCTCACCACTCCCACGGCCGCCGACGTCGCCGAGTTCCTGGTCCGCACGATGGAGGTGCCGCCACCCTTGGCGGCCCACGCGGCGCGCGCCAGCCAGGGCCACATCGGCCGCGCCCGGGCGCTGGCCACCGACGAGGACACCCGCAACCGACGCAGCGAGATCGTCAAGCTCCCTGCCCGGCTGAAGTCACTGGGTGCCGCCATGGCCGCGGCGACGTTCCTCCACGACGTGGCCAAGGAGGAGGCCGAGGCGATCACCGGCGAGCTCGACGCCCGCGAGAAGGCCGACCTCGACGTCGCCTTCGGCGTGGAGCAGCGAGGGCGACGCCCGCGTGAGTACGCCCCCGCGCTGGCGGCCCTCGCCAAGAACCAGAAGACCCGTGGCAAGCGGCGGGTGCTCGACGTCGTGGACCGGGCGCTGATGGACCTGGTGTCGGTCTACCGCGACGCGATTGCGCTCGGCGTCGGCGCGCCGGGGCAGCTCGTCAACGAGGAGATCCGCGGTGACGTGGCGACGCTCGCGCGCGCCGCGACACCGGAGCAGCTGTTGCGCATGATCGACGCGATCTTCACCGCGCGCGAGCAGATGCTCGAGTTCAACGTGCCGCCACAGCTGGCGCTCGAGTCGATGGCGGTCGCGCTGCGGCTGCCCAGTCCCGCCGGCGCGCGTGCCTCGGCCCGGTCCTGAGGGGGACATCTCGATGAAGAAGGTCGTGGCGGCCGTTGCCGTCCTGGCACTGCTCCTGGTGACGGTGGTGGCCGTCGGCATGGTCGTGGTCGAGAGCCTCGGAGCCGACGACGACGGTCAGGACGGCGCCGACCGCGTCGTCCGCACCCCCTCGGCCTCACCTGAGCCCTCGGTGACGGCGCCGCCCGAGCCCGAGCTGGAGCGCTTCTACTCTCAGTCGATCGAGTGGGCGCCGTGCAGGTCCAACGACAGTCACGACTGCGCCGGGCTCGAGGTGCCCGTCGACTACCGCGATCCTGCCGGCGAGACGTTCGAGCTGGCCCTGCTGCGGGTTCCCGCGGGCGGCAAGCCGGTGGGTTCCCTCGTGGTGAACCCCGGCGGTCCGGGCGCCCCGGGCACGACCTACGCCGCCGCGGGTGGGCTGGTCTTCCGCCGTCCGCTGCTCGAGCGCTTCGACATCGTCGGCTTCGACCCCCGCGGCACGGGCAGCTCCAGTCCGGTCGACTGCTTCAGCGACGCCGAGCTCGACGACTACGTCGCCCTCGATCCCGAGCCTGACACCGCCGCCGAGGAGCAGCAGGTAATCCGCTCGGTCGAGGAGTTCGGCGAGGGCTGCGCCGAGAACACCGGCGAGCTGCTGGCCCATGTGACCACGATCGAGACCGCGCGCGACATGGACGTGCTGCGTGCTGCCCTGGGCGAGGAGCAGCTGACCTACCTCGGGGCGTCGTACGGCACCCAGCTCGGCGCCACCTATGCCGAGCTCTTCCCTGAGCGGGTCGGTCGGTTCGTGCTCGACGGGGCGGTCGACGTGTCGCTCGACTTCCGCACCAAGGCGCTCGAGCAGGCCGCGGGCTTCGAGACGGCGCTGCGTGCCTACGTCCAGCACTGCCTCGACTCGACCGACCGGTGCTTCCTGGGCGACTCGGTCGAGGAGGGGCTCGAGCGCATCAGCGACTTCCTCGACCAGGTCGACGCGGAGCCGCTGAAGGCCGGGGACCGCGAGCTTCGGGTCGGCAACGCGTTCTACGGCATCGTCACCCCGCTCTACAGCCGCGACTCGTGGTTCTTCCTCAGCACCGCGCTGACGTCGGCGTTCGACGGCAACGGCGCCGCGCTGATGCAGCTCTCCGACTACTACGCATCGCGCGGCTCCGACGGCTACGAGAACAACAGCATGGAGGCGATCTACGCGATCAACTGCCTCGACGACCCGAGCGCGATCCCCGCCTCCGAGGTGCCGGACGAGTTCGCCGCCTTCGAGAAGGCCTCGCCCACCTTCGGCAGGGTGTTCGCCTGGGGCCTGATGGGCTGCAGCGGGATCCAGGTCGAGTCCACCGAGGAGCCGCTGGAGATCCGCGGCGAGGGCGCCGCCCCGATCCTCGTCCTCGGCACCACCCGCGATCCGGCGACGCCGATGAAGTGGGCGGTCGCGCTTGCCGACCAGCTCGAGTCGGCGGTGCTCGTCCGTCGCGACGGCGACGGCCACACCGCCTACAACTCCGGCAACGAGTGCATCGACTCCCTCGTCGAGGACTACCTCATCGAAGGGACAGTCCCCGACAACCCCACCAGCTGCTGACGGGCGGCAGATCAGCTGCGTGAGGCCGCGCGCGACGTCGTGGTGACGGTGAGGTCGGCATGCCGCTCCAACGCGGTCAGCACGTCCGCGGCGTCGAACACCTCACCCGGGGCGCCGGCTCCGGCGCCACGGTGTCGGCCGGCCAGGAGCCGCGCCGCGCCCTCCGCCACGATCGGCGCGCTCACCGCGTAGATGTCGCGCCCAGCTGCGTGGAGTCGGCGCGTCTCGGTGCCGGTTCGCACGACGACCTCGACGACGAACTGCTGGTCGGAGCGACCCCGCTCGTCGGTGGCCGTCGGCGGGGGTGTGGAGCTGTCGCGGAGCTCGTGCAGCGGTGCGGTGTTGAGGTGCGAGCGGAGCTCGCCGACGCGCAGGTGGCGAGCGATGGTGATCACCTCGGAGAACGGCAGCTGCACCACCGACTGCGTTCCCAGGGGAGCGGGGTAGGACCACGTGCTCGTCGGGGTCGGCTCCTCGAGTGCGGTCAGTGCCCCACCTCGGATGACCAGGCGGGTGGCGGTGTTGCGTTCCCCGGTGATCCGGGTGCCGGCCGTGGGCCACCATCGGTCCAGCCCGATCGCGACGTCGACCTCGTCCGCCTCTTCCGACCCGTCCAGCGCAGCGGTGACGAGCAGGTCTGCGAGCCCGCCGTAGAAGGCCATGGCGGGCACGACGGCTACACCAGCCTCACGGGCCGGGTCTTCCAGCTCCCGGTAGAGCGCCTGGACCACGGGCTGCTCGGCGGTGACGTCCAGGTAGTGGGCGCCGGACCGGACCGCAGCCCGGGCGAGGGGCAGGGCGGTGTCGATGAACGGTCCGGCACAGTTGATGACGGCGCCGACGCCCGTCAGTGCCGCACCGACCAGGTCCGCGTCGTCGATGCCGAAGACCCGGCGTTCGAGCCCTGCGTGCCGGGTGGGGCCTGCTCCGAGGCGTTCAGCGCTGCGGCCCGCCAGCACGGGAACGAGGCCCCGGCGCAGCAGCTCGTCGACGACGAATCGCCCCGTGTGTCCGCTGGCGCCGTAGACGAGGACGTGGTCAGAAGTGGTCATGCCGTGAATCCTGGGCGATCGGGCGCGGTCGGACGAGCGTCTGAAACGACACCTGTCGTACAGTTTGCGACATGCACCGCGTCGCCCTCGTCATGCACGGCGCGGCGATGCTCTACGAGGTGGCGATCGCCTCCGAGATCTTCGCCGTGGACCGCGCCGAGCTCTCCTCGACCGGTGAGTGGTACGACGTCGTGGCGTGCACGGCGGACGGGCTGGCCCACCCGTGGCTGCCGCACGTGAGGACGGCGAACTACGCCGAGATCGCTCGTGCCGACAGTGTCGTGGTGCCCTCCTCCGACGACCTGGACGACAACCCGGACCCGCTCCTCCTGGAGGCGTTGCGTGCGGCGCACGAGGGCGGAGCGCGCATCGCGGCCCTGTGCACGGGGGCGTTCGTGCTCGCGGCCGCCGGTCTGCTCGACGGTCGGGTCGCGACGACCCACTGGATGCACGCCGACGAGCTCGCCCGGCGCTATCCCCAGGTCGAGGTCAGACCGGACGTCCTCTACGTCGACGAGGGCGACGTGCTGACCTCCGCCGGCAAGACAGCGGCACTCGATCTGTGCGTCCACCTCGTGCGCCGTGACCTGGGTGCCGCGGCGGCCAACGGCATCGCCAGGCGGCTGGTGGTCCCTGCGCATCGCAACGGCGGGCAGGCCCAGTTCATCGCTCCTCCTCCGGAGCCGCGCGCGGCGGACGGTCTCGCGCCCACGCTGGATTGGGCTCGGAGCCGACTGGACCGACCACTGACGGTGGCGGACCTGGCGGGCCACGCTCATCTCAGCACCCGTCAGCTCGCACGTCGGATGCAGGCCGAGCTCGACGTGGCGCCGCTCGAGTGGTTGCACCACCAACGGATCGCCCGTGCCCAGGAGCTGCTCGAGCGCACCGATGCCTCCATCGACCAGATCGCGGCCGGCTGCGGCATGGGAACCGCCACCACCCTGCGCCGGCACTTCCACCGCGCCCTGGGCGTGGCACCCACGACCTACCGGGCGTCCTTTCGGGCAGCGCCTCGTCAGACCGGCTCGGCAATCGCCTGAATCCGCCTGGTGGCCAGGTCGATCATCAGCCGTGCGGCCGGCGACAGGGTGGCGTTGGCGCGGTGCACGATGGCGATGGTGTCGTACTGCCTGGGCCGCAGCGACACCATGCCGGCCTGCGGCGCGAGGCGCGGCAGCAGCTCGCGGGCGGCGCCCCGCGGGATCACCGAGTCGGCCAGGCCCATCCCCACCAGCTCGACCGCGGTCTCGACGTCCTCGACCTCGATGCGGGTCTGTGGGTTGACGCCGGTCTCGTGGAGCATCCGCCGCAGCAGCCGGCGGGTGGAGTCCTCCGCGCGCCAGGTCGTCTCGGGCATGACCAGCTGCGCGCGGCCGAGCTGGGTCGCGGTGACTGGCGTGCGCAGCGCGTCAGGGTTGGTGCTGATGTAGACCAGCTCGTCGTGCGCGACGGGCGTGACGTCCATGCCCTCGCTGCGCGCTTGGGGGGTCGCGATCATGGCTGCCTCGATGTATCCCCGCCGCAGGTGCTCCTGCACGTCGCTGGAGTTCTGGCCCACGAGCTCGACCCTGACTCCCGGGTGCCGTTCGAGGACGTCCGCGATCAGCTGGGCTCCGGCGTAGAGCCGCGCCGTACCGAACATGCCGAAGCGGATCGTGCCGGTCTCCAGCTGGCGCACCGATGTCACGGCCTGCTGCGCCGCCTCGGCGGCGGCCAGGACCTGCTCGGCATGCGGGCGGAACGTCTCGCCGACGGTGGTGGGTACGACGCCGCGCCCGGCGCGGCGGAACAGCGCGACGCCCAGCGACTTCTCCAGCGAGCGGATCTGCTCGCTCACGCTCGGTTGTGCGTAGCCCAGCTGCTGTGCGGCACCGGTGATGGACCCGGTCTCGTAGGTCGCCATGAAGCACGCGAGCTGGTGCAGCGAGAACATTCCTCAACGATATAGGCGATCCCTAGAGATGTCAGAGGAAAGATCGGCTACCACTATTAGTTCGACGTCGAGATACTGGTGGTGTCGTCAATCAGATCCCGAGGGAGGCCCCGATGTTCACCCACCACTGCAGTGCCTGTGACCGCACCCAGCTGATCTTCTTCAGCCAGATGACCTCGGTGGTCGGCGCCGACGGCAGCGCCAAGGCGACCTTCACCTGCTGGTGCGGCGCCGAGCAGTCGTCGGAGATCTCGTTGCTCTCGACCGCGTCGGCTCCCGTCTCCCCGGTTCTCGTCACCGCCTGAGCTGACGCAGGTGGCGGGTCGCGAGCCTCGACACCACCACGCCGTACCGAAGTGCCCGGTGCGTCCTGGTGACGCATGCTCGCTCTGCGTCCCAGGTGCCACCGGTCCCAAGGACTGCCAGCTCGTGGTCCTGGTGATGTCGGATCCCGACCTGCGCGAGCAGCTCGCCGAGCTGCGGCGGGAGGCCGCTGCCGAGGCCGCCGCTCGGGCTGCGCGCTGACCCTGGCGGCACCTGACATCGGCCCGCTGACCCTGGCGGCACACGACATCGAAATCACCCGGACCGATGCTGTCTGCCGCCATCCTCGTCGTACGGCATGTCGTGCGCCGCCACCGTCAGGCGCCGGAGGTCAGGGGGATCACCCATCACCGGCCACCGGATTACGCGCGTATCCGACACGTCGGATATCCTCCCTCCGTTGCCCGGCGAGTCCACAAGACAAGCCGGGCAGCGCGCCGCCTTAGCTCAGTCGGTAGAGCGAGTCACTCGTAATGACTAGGTCGTCGGTTCGATTCCGACAGGCGGCTCCGCCTCCCCCGGGGACCCGAGACCCCGGGGGACTCTTCAATTTCCTCCCTGCAGGCTCCTGACCTGCGGTTACGCAAACTGGGCCGCCCTGCCGTGAAACTCGTCGTCGTCCTGCCGCGGCCTTCGGATCGCCTCCCCGCGGCCCTCCGATCTCGCCAATCCCGGTGTTATCCCGGTGATTGGTTGCTGACGGTGCAGGCCGAGAGTCCCGCTGTTTGACCCAGCGAGGCCGAATGGCTACCTAGACTCGCGGCGACGCAGTGCAGACCGATAGGCAGGTGGGGGCGGTGCAGCAGCCGCTGTTGAAGTACGGGACCGAGGTCGGCTCGGTCTTCGACTTGCTAGGCCGCGGCGAGGTCGACCTGACTGCCGCGTTGGGCTGGACCCTGACGGTGTCGCCCGCCCTACGCGCCAGTCTTTGGCGGGGGCTGGGGATGCCCGGCAACCCGGATGACGTGTCCGTGTCCCTGGAGTCCGCTGACGCGGAAGGTCGCACCGACCTCGAACTGCAACTCGGTTCTCAGGCACTGGTCGTTGTGGAGGCCAAGAAGGGCTGGCTCCAGCCGGGTGAGACCCAACTGGGGAAGTACGTGGGGCGGTTCAGCGGTGTCGAGAGAGCACTCCTGGTGTCCCTGTCTGACTCGTCGCTGGACTGGGCGGCACGTGAACTCCCGACCGAAGTGGGCGGGGCCCCCGTCGTGCACCTCCCGTGGGACGCCGTTCGCGAGTCACTGCGCGCAATCCGGCGTGACAAGTCGGCCAGAGGTCACACCGAGCGGTTGTGGCTGACACAGTTCACTGACTACCTGAAGGGAGCGACCGCCGTGCGGCAGTACGACTCGCAGTGGGTCTACGTGGTCTCGATCTCCAAGACCCGGCTGGGGTCCCTCACGTTCCGTGAGTACGTCCTCGACGAGGAGGTCTACTTCCATCCCTTCGGGAAGAACTGGCCGCGACGGCCGCCAATCCTGATGGGCTTCCGATGGGACGGCAAACTCCAACAGGTCAACCGCGTCGAGACGGCCACGGTGCTTCCTGCTCTCCAAGACCGATGGCCCGACATCCCACTAGGACCAGAGAAGGGAGAATCGTACGGACCGCACGCTGTCTACGACCTGGGCCCGAAACTGCGCGTCCCCGAGATTCCGAGCGGCAACATCGTTATGGCCCGCCGCGCGTGGGTGCTGCTAGACCAACTCCTCACCGAGCCGACGATTGAGGCGGCGGAGAAGTCAAGCAAGGCGCTGCAGGAGGCAGCACGGTGACGAACGTCGACGACACGGACTGGCGGCCCCTGTCGGTGCATTCGACCCCGTATGCCCACAACCTGTCGTCACGGTGGATCCTCCCGCCAGCAGGCCGCGCCGAGTACTCGACGAGGGTGTTCCATTCGGCACTTGACTGTCCAGCAATTCGTCACGCCGTCGAGTCACCCCGCGAACGCGAGACCCTCCGCGAGGTAAACGAGGACACCGCCTTCGCGGCGCGCTGGACTTTCGACAGCGCGCAGGGGTGGACGCGGTTCGCCACGGAGGAGACCTGGACTTGGTATCCAGAGGAGTGGGTTGCCTGTGAACGATGCGGCACGACACCCCTAGTCCCTGTCGCGGTGTGTGGCCGGTGCTGGCTAACTGTGTGTGACTGCGACGTGTAGGACACGACGACGGCGCCAGAACCCTGTGTCGGATGTCTGGCGCCGCCGTTGTTGACTCAGGAGGCCGGGAAGGCGAGTACGGCCGCCAGTCCGTCTCCCTCGTCTTCGCCCGGCCACGGCTCGAAGAAGAGGTCCAGGACCTCGCGGCAGTCCGGTGCGCAGTTACGTGAGGCGACGTAGTGCCGGTCAGTGATCGTCGTCGGGGCGTCAAGGGCTCCCTTGTGACCCAGTTGCGCTCCTGCAACGTCGGAGTTGATCTCGTGGGCGAGCAGCGTCGCCACCGTGCGCCGCAGGGTGTGCGGCGTTGTGCCCTTGAGTTCCGGGATGTCCGCGACAGCGGTCCTGAGCGTGGTGCGCAGGTTCGATGGCTGGCGCAGCGTGCCCTTGGCGGTGGCGAAGACCGTCTCCGACGGATGGGGTGGTGTCCCTCGCTTCGCGGTGATGCGCTGGTGGCGCAACCGCAGCATCTCGACCACGGGCTCTGGAAGGACGAGCCGTCGTGGCTTCTTGCCCTTCGGCCACGGCTGTCGAATCAGGACTGGCACGTGTGGCGGTCGAGGCTCCAGCAGGGTGCCGCAGATCGCCACGGTTGGGTTTGGGCCGTCTAGCGCGAGGTCCATCCAGCGCACCGCGAGGATCTCGCCGCAACGTGCCGCCGTGCCGAGCGCGAAGGCCACGATCTCTGAAAGGTCAGGGGAGGGCTTACGACGGCCGGGGATGCGACGGAAGTCCGGGTCGACGATGGTGCAGAGATGCTGCGCCTGCGTGAGGGTCAGTGCCTCAACCTCGTGAGGGTCGCGACGTGAGGGGGCCACCAGGTTCATCGGGTTCGCCACCAGTGCGCCGCGGCGTACTGCAAGGTCGAACATCTGTGAAAGGACAGCACGGATCTGCTCGGTGGACCGGTACTCCTCCAAGTCGGAGAGCCAGGTCTGCAACCTGGCGCCGGTGGCCTCGACGAGTCGCAGTTGTGCGATGCCGTCGGAGTGACGACGCAGGACCCACTCGCCACTCTCGTAGACCTTGCGGTCGCCGAGGATGCCAGTGCGGACCGCTGCTTCCATCTGTGCGAGCGACGACACTCCGAGGTCGCCCTTTGTCTTGAGGAGTCCGGTCTGGCGTCGGTAGGTGAGCCAGTGGTCCGCGAGTTTCTCGATGGTCCAGTCCCCGCGGATCGTGTCCCCACCGTTACCGTTGGTCGCCTTCCACGTCTCCAGCGCCTTGCTCAGGATTCGACGGGCAGCCTCCTTACCGTCGCCCTGTCGCTGAAGTTCGCTCGTACGACCTCTCGCGGACCGCACACGCACGCGGGCTACGAAGAACGACTGGCCGCGGCCGGGGGTCTCGCCCGCGCGGACGCGACGCTTCACTCCTGCCTCCACTGCGGGAAGCGCTCGCACCGTCCCGGTCTCCGTGACGGTAGACGCCGCCGGGGCGCACCCCGCGCGCCACCACTGCTCAAACCAGGGCTCACCGTGTGCGCCCGGCTCCAACGCCACCCGCGCCATCAGGACCACCCCTCCGATGCGGCAGTGCCCGCCGCCTGGTCGTCGATCCACTGCTGGACATCCACGCGGCGGTAGGCAACGCGCGAGCCCATGTAGGTCGGTCGCGGTCCTTGGCGCAGGTGGCGCCAGTTGGTGAGGGTTTTGGGCTTCAGGCCGAGGACTTCGGCGACGTTCTGAGCGGTCATCAGGGGTTCCATCGGGGTGTGCTCCCAGCGGTGTGGCCCCGCGGTTCGGGGCCGGACCAACCCGCTATCGGCATCCGAGCGCCTGGACGCTACCGTCCCGATCCAGCAGCGGAGCGAGCATCGATGCGACCCCATGGGGCTTGAGATGTAGGCCCGTCTCAAATGCCGCGCTGGGTGGGTAGAACTCGTCGCTGGCGGGGCCCACAGGTCGCCCGTAGTGCCATAAGGCGACTGGCGACTGTCTGGCTTTCACGGAGCCTCGTTGCAGCAGGACACGCAGCCGTGGGCCATCAACGAGCCTGACTGCGGGTGGCCGGTCGCACCTCATCTGAACATGCCGATACCACCACCGACAGGTAGCGCCGCGACGCGGACGCTACATCGCGTGACCTACAAGGAGCACAAGGTGTGTGGAGATACTCAAACAACAGAGTCAAGTAGATCTGGTCCGGGCGCTGACAGCCCGACGATCAGTTCCATGGCCCGGTCACACGTGGTCGCGGGTGTAGGTGACGGCTTACGACAGGTTGTCGACACAAGCCGGTTCGACTGCATTGAGGGGGTCGCCGAAGTTGTCTTCGACGGGTTCCGCTTCCGAGCGGTCCAGCAGCCTCTGCTTCAGCCCTGGGGGAGCGGCATTCGCGTCAAGGTCGATGCGGTGGTGGACTTCGAGTACCTCGATCGGAGCGCGCGCCCGGCGCCCCGCCCGCGTTGGGCGGGACTCACCCCGAACGGCTGGGATGTCGTGGCCGAGGCGGGAGTGCGGACTTGCGATCCGCAGGACCACCTGCATTGCACTGTCGTTGTCGAGAACGTGATGACGGCCAGACGCCTCTACTACCGAGGCGTCAGGAAAGGCGACCTCTGGGAGATTCACTACCTCGCGTGGGCTACTGGCGTCTTGATGCCAGGCGCCGGTTCTGACAAGCCGCCGTCATGCTGAGCGCCGCACAGCGAGCGGCACAGGCCGCGTTGCACCGCGAGTCGGTTTGGTTCAGCCACGATGACGCTCGGTCTCTTCTCAAGTTGCGTCCCGAGCGACTGCTTCCGGTCGTGGCCGCCCGTGACGGTGCCGACAATGCGACTGGCGAGTTCGCCTGGGAGAAGGCCGCACTGATCCGCAGAACCGGAGGTGGGTCGCTTGGTCGGCTCGACAGCCGAGTCGTGCATGGCGACGAAGGTCGACGTGTGGTGCCATCGGCGCTCACGCAGTACGCAGACGCTGGGCTACTCGCTGTCTCTCCACCTGCCACGAATGGACTCCCTTTCACTGCCGTCTTCGCGAAGGTGCCGACTAACAAGCGAACGGTGATCCCGCTGTCCTGCGTGTGGGAGTCCCGATGGGACCGGACAACTCGCGACGTGAGTGCCCTTCGACATGGTCCGGATACCGCAGTTGTCATCCGCGCGTTGCTCGTGGAGATCCTGACCGGCCAATGGTCCGATGGTGGGCTGACGGTCACGAATAGTCGGACACAGGCGGACAAGGCCGAACGTGTTGGGGTGGCCCTTCGGACCTATCAGCGCGACTGGTCAACTCTTCTGCAGGTTGCGCCTGGCTACTTCGAGGCGACCCAGGTCCTCCGCCCCGATCTCGGTCTGGACCGTTACGAAGTCACCATTCGTTGGGACCGTCGGTACTCGCTCGGAGGAGCCGCCAGGCGCTCTGCCCGAGGTGGAAGGCGCGAGGTGCGCATCGGCCCCAAGGCTGAGCGGACCCCGTCCACATCTGGCGTGGGGACCCCAGTGACATGTGGCGGAGGGGGCGCCCTCACTTCTGGCGGCCGCACCCCCAGCGCTTATGACGGATCTCTGAAGGAGGTAGGTCCTGATACAGATACTGGGACAGGTGCTTCCCCCCAGGCGGAGCCACGCGCAGTCAGGTCGCAGCCCCAAGGCATTGATCGTTTCGAGGGGGGAAGCCAGCCTCACATCACCACCCTGTCGAAGCGGCTGACCACCGCGCTAACGACAGGGTCAGTTGCGGCGGATGGGCAGACAGCAGGCGGTGTCCATGACTTCGACACCTGGGTCTGCGCGGTCGCCTCTCACCTGGCCGAGATCGATGGTCCCAAGAGACTGGACTTGGCCGTAAGCGACATCATTGCGAACGAGGCAGGCTTCAGAGCGGCTCACGCTGCTGGATGGCAAGCCAGTCGCCTGGCGTCTGCCTTGTGCATTCTCGACGGTGGAGACAGTGTCATCTTCCCAGGGCGTGTGCTTCGCACGCGGCTCGCGTCGCTCCCGCGTGCTGTGAACCATGTCCCGGCCCTCCGAACTTGGCGGGAGCAGCGCGAGTCCGCGGACTACGCGGATCGGGCGGCTTCTCGAAGCGCCGACAAGTACACAGTGCGGACCCTCTGACAGTTCGGGGGGGTCGAGGTGCTCGGGTTGCCTCGCCAGGCGCGCCCGGGGGTGTGCCAGGCGGCCTCGCGTGGCTGGGGCGGGCTCGGCCCCCCATCAAGAGTGTCCTCGGGCGCCAGGGCGCGCGAGCCATCGACGGGTTCACCCACGGCAGCAGTCGCGCTCCAACCGAGACGACGCGCGGGACGCGGATCTGGGCGACGGTCATCACGTGGCACGGACCGATGGCGGGGCCCAAGCAATCCCTTCTGACACGGGCGAGAAGGCACGTGCGCCACCCGTCGCCTTTGCGGATTAGCCCTAGCCCCCTTAAGGGGGCTAGGGCTAGGTCGCGAGACACGATGCATAGGTCGGCCTGCTCAGGGTTCGCAGCGTGAACCCTTCGCAGTCACCAGGCTCATCCATGGCGGGGCTCGCACTGCGAACCTCTTATGAGGTCGTCAAAGCAGCAGGGTGACGGCTGGCGTTACGGCGAGTCGGTGCCGCGCCGACTACATATCTATGAAGCACATCGAACGGCAGTCCGACGGTCAGGCGGGTCTAGAGGGATGCGCCACAAATCCAGACCATCTGGAGTGGCACAAACTAGTCGGGCTAGATCCGAGAGCGCATGCCGTTCTGCTGGAAGCATGGGAGGGTCGGGACCCACCGTACGAGGCAGCACTCCGCGCCGCGGCGACTCTCGCGGCCTTGCGCGGTCCAGGAATGTGGGGTGGTCCGATTGAGGACCACCTCATCGGGTTAGATCCGAAGTGGACCGACGTCCTCGGAACTCCTGTGTCCACATCTGTAGACATCAAAGATTGGCGGCCGATGCTCAGCACCGGCTGGGGCGGAGTCGCTCGTCACCAGCCTGAAGGTCACTGGCTTGTTTACGAACTACGCCTACTCGGAGAACGACTTGCCTCCGTAGGCGTCACGGACGTGGACCTAGGGGCCGCTGGAGGCGCGATGACCACCAGCACTCGTAGGAGCCTTGGCCTCCCGCCTGCGCTGACCCCTGACCCCTGACAAGCGGGACTGATACTGATGTTCGTCAGCATCTCAGGCTGTCCTCGTGTTGGGTGGTTGTTGTGCCACTCGTCGACCTTGCCGATCTCACCCCACTCCACGCCGAGAGACTCCAATGGTTTCTGGACCGGGAGGACGAGACGACCGGGTTCCCGCCGCCGTTGCGCGCCGACATTCACCTTTCAAGTAGGCCGAAGGGCATCTTCAAGCCTCGCGATCTCGACTACGCACTCAGCATTCGGATCAACCTTGACAGCCCTTACCCGGACGGCGACGTCTACGACCGCGACGACGGCACCTGGTTCTTCGCCTACCACCAGGAGAACTCCGACCCGGCTCAGCGCGATCGTGAGTACACGAACCTCGGTTTGCTCCGTTGCATCGAGGACCGCATCCCGGTCGGCGTGCTGCGCGAGCGGGTGCCGGACACCAACAACCGAGACAAGTACGACATTCTCGGTCTCGCAGTCCCGACGGGCTGGGCGGACGGCTTCTTCTCGTTTGAGGGAGTGCGGCCCGATGGCTTCTGGGCTGCCACGGCGACGGCAGTCGAGGTGTTGCTCGCAGACGCAGAAGAGTCGCTCGACTCGGAGCCAGAGGAAGTGCCCGACGATGACTACGACGCGCGCCGACGCGTCAGTCGTCAGATCGTCGCACGGCGAGGTCAGAGCCAGTTTCGTGCCGCGCTGCTCTCCGCGTACGGCGGCGCGTGTGCAGTTACAGGCACTGCCGCCACGGCCGTGCTCGAAGCGGCGCACATCCGGCCCTACAGGGGACCGGCCTCCAACACGGTGCCCAACGGGCTGCTCCTGCGGGCCGACATTCACACCTTGTTCGACCTGGCTCTGATAGCCGTCGACCCTATGACTCGACGCATCAAGGTGTCTGAGGAGTTGGCCGGAACTCCTTATGACGAGGTTGATGGGACTCAACTGAGGGAGCCGAAGGACAGTTCGCTGGCGGCTTCAGTCGATGCCCTCTCGACGGCATGGGCCTTCTTCTTGGCGGCAGAGCAGGCTCGCTGACGCGATTCGCGTGCAAGGCGCTGCGAATGGCTAAAGCGCTTCACCCCTATGTGCGCTCCGGTATCTATCCCGGGCGCGGTAGACACTCGCCCTGCTGAGGCCCCCCATCAAGGCGCCGATCTCGGCGACGGTGTGTTCGCCTGAGTCGAGCATCGACGCGATTAGTGCGTCTTGGGCAGGTGTGGTCTTGGGCTGCTTCCCGCGGAGGCGTCCCTGCGCACGGGCAACCTCCAAGCCCTGCCGTGTGCGGGCGACGATGAGCGAGTGCTCGAATTCCCCGATGAGACCGAGCATTTGCCAGAGAAGCACCCCAACGGGGTCGGCGGGATCGTAGATGGTGGCGCCGACCTGCAACTTCACGCCGCGCTCGTGCAGTGTCTCCGAGATCGCTAGCAGGTCTTTCAGCGATCTGGCCAGCCGATCCATCGAGTGGACGGCGAGTACGTCGCCGCTGCGAACCGCAGCGAGTGCCTGGGCGAGTCCAGGGCGGTCACGATTCGTGCCCGTGTAGCCGTGGTCGGTGTAGATGCGGTCCTCGGGGATGGAGAGGTCAGCCGCGTAGGCCAGTTGACGGGAGAGGTCTTGTGCCGCCGTGGACACACGTGCGTAAAAGCAGGTGATCGATGCCGGTGTCTCGGTGGTCATACGACAATTGATACTGGTGACCGCCGACACCGCCTGCGACGACTATTTGTAGTTGATGTGCTCGGCGACCCAGGCGGTGACTCGTGGGTTCTCATCGATGCCAACCCAGAACCCGCCGTAGTTCTGCGACTCGCGCACCGACACTTCGACCACCACGGCTAGCGCGGTTGCGGTGGTCAGATCTGGCACCCCCGGGAAGGCCAGTTGTCGCGCTTCTTCATTCAGCGCGATTGCGTCGATCGCTGGCTGCGATCGGTACTGATGGAACGCTGCGCACGAGGGGTAGAAGATGCCGCCGTGGAAGCCGTCGGCTTCGGTGCTAGCGCGTGCGAGGACGCACCACCAGACGTCGAACTGGCACAGCGAGTTGAGGATCCAGTCGTCTGAGGCAAGGTCCTCGGCTGGCGGGAGCGCAACGTCGACGGCGTAGTCCGGTCGTAAGGGAGCGCGCCCCGCGATCAACGCTCGTGCCAGAGACAGGGCCTGCCCGCCGCGGTGTCTTCCTTCGTCGCCTTGCAGAAGGTCGACTCTCGCGGCGTACACAAGTCCGTGTCGTAGCCACGAGGCATACCCGTAGGTGGGGGACACGTCGACGCTTCGAAGGACGAGCGACGTTAGATAGCCCCAGCGCTTCTCTCGCACTACGAGTGCGCCGACGGCGTAGACCCGGAGGATCACCGCGAGTAGGTGTTCTCCGGTGTCCCTGTCTGCCCCGGTAGAGAGCACGTGTTGAGGGCTCGACCCTCCCGCGTTGTACACGCGCCAGAGGGCTTCGATGGCGGCGTTGTATGTGTCCTTCTGGTCGTAGAGGACGGCCTGGCAGGCGATCAGACCAAGGGCGTCGAGCGCTCGATCACGATCGGCGTTGTTGCGAGGCGTTGAAGCCGTCGCTCGAACCGTGTTGAGGAACCGGCGCATCTGCACGGTGGCTCCAGCCTCGAATAGAGCGCCGACAGCGGTGATCAGCGCCTCGCCACTCATTGCCTCATCGAGCGGGATCTCTGTCTTGCCTCCGGGCTGGGCGGCATCTAGTGACTGGACCACGCGGTTGACCAGTGCATCGGCATCGTGCCGTGCCTCATCTCTGGCCTGCTGCCTGTACCTCGCGAGCAACGTGTTCCAGTGGGAATAGCGGAGCCGCACGTTGGTTGGGCCTTCACGCAGTAGGACCTCGCCCTGCCGGAAAACCGTCCGCATCTTGCCGTCGGCGGTCGGTGCCTCCGCGGTCTTGGAGGCGGGTACAGGGAGCCCGTCCGGGTTCGGGAAGACGTAGATGAGTACGACGTTGCGGCCTTCGACGTCGTGCTGCGCAGAGGTGATGTTGACCGGCGCCTCACACCAGTTCTTCACGTGGTCGCGCAGTTTGCTCGGGTCGTACGGGCGGCCAGTCAGGTCGAGCGGATCGTCATTGACAGCGAGGGTGCCGTCGTCTTTGACGCCGAGCACGATGTAGCCGCCTTCGGGGAGATTGCCCATCGAGAGGGCGTCCTTCACGAAGTCGAGACGTGCTCCGGTGTCCGCGAGGTCGAGAGTCGCCTTGAAGTCGAGGGCTTCCTGCTCGCCGCCCGCCGCCAGCAGTTCGAGAACTTTCTCTCGGTCGATCCGGCCGTCAACAACGATCACGTGGTCTCCCCCTTGTGGTGCTCACGAGGAAGGCTATGGCAGAGCCGACCGCGACGGGCAAGCGCCGCGCGATACGCCGAACGCCCATTCGAGGGATCGACAAGGCCGATACTCTGGGCGACCGGGATGAGCGGGTATGCGATACCCTATGGGTCCGGTTTCACCAAGTCTCGACCAGGAGCACGCAATGCTGCAGATCACCCTCACGCAGAAGGGCCACAACAAGCCCGTCACCGCGATGACCGCTGACGAACTCTACGAAGCGGGACGCTACGCCTGGGTCCTCGGCGCCAAAGCCGACAAGGAACAGCACGCACTCATCGTCTTCAACAACACCGTCCTACAGGCCATCGAGATCGACTCGCTCGAAGACGTCACCGTGACGAACGCCAAGGGCGAACAGCAGGCACGCCGTGCCATCCACGGCGCGATCCTGAAGCCCGGCCACCCGGTCCACGACGCGCTCGTCGGCAAGCAGGCCCCAATGCCATCCACGCAGAACCCGATCAAGTACGTCGACCACCCGCTCGACCTCACCAACTGTAAGTGCGGATGCGGCCAGCCCGTCCGAGCCGACTTCCTCCCCGGCCACGACCAGCGCGCCATCCACGACCGCATCGCCAAGATCGGAACCGTCGCTCAGTTCATCGAATGGTTCGACACAACCTTCGACGAGTAGATCGCGTTAAGGACGCTGCTCACGCTCACTCGTCCAAGACCCGCTCCAAGACAAAGTCCGGGCAACCCAACAGCCGCAGAGCGTGTGCTCGAACCACCTCTTCCGATACGGACACGACCTGGTTGATATCTGAGGTGTCGAAGCCTCGAACCCCGTGGGCGAGGAGATGCCGCAGCCTCGCAGCCGCGGCGAAAGGCGTCATCCCCGATGGCCCCTCGTCCATCAGTTGTCTGATTAGCGCCGTACGAGAGAGCGCATCCGTGCGATCTACCGGCAGGTCAGTGAAGGTGGCCCTTAACGCCGACTCCAGACTGCGGAACGGCTGTTTGAGTAGGTACTTCTTGATGTACTTGAAGTGTTCCGTGCTCACGCTTGCCTTGATCTCGGCTAACACTTCGGCGCGCATCGCGGAGTGGTTACTGGCCAGCCCCTCGAACTCGGTCTGCGTCTCGTGCCCGTGCATCCCTTCGAGAGACTGCACGAGCAGCAGGAAGCGCGATCGAGGGTGTTGGTCGCGAGCGTGCAGCATCGCTGCGTACGTCTCGACGAGCGGGTGGTGGTCAGCCGCCAAGCCTTGCCACTTTTGTACGAGTTCGAGCAGGTCGACGGCGTCGGCCACGCACAGCAACGCGGAGTTCGCTTTACGCACAGACTCGGCGTTTGAGTCGAACGGATCTTGGCTGATGCCCGACCCGAACACCTGCCAACGGTGCGCCTCGCCGTCAGTCACGTTCGACTCAACGGCCAAGTAGGTCAGGGGCTCGCTGGTGCCGGTCGCGATGGAAGCAATCGCCTGAACCGGCGTAACCCAGTCGTCCACGAGCCTACGAAGGCTGAGCGGATGCGCAGAAGAGGCCGTGATCACCGGACTGTGCCGCACCGAAAATGAATAGGGGTCGGCGATGCTCGCGCTGCCCCGGTAATGGGCTTCAAGAACGTCTTCGCCTGATGTCCATCGAACGGCGGTCTCGTCTGCTTCCGTTGCCGCCCAAGTCCGCTCACCATCCTCGCCCGGCTTCGGGAATCTCATCGTCTTGAGTGGGGCGAAGCCTAGAACTGCGTCCAGTGCCCCGACCTGGAATCGGACGCGGTCGAACACAAGGTGATCGTCACCGTCGGGTACTTCGGGGACGTCACTGTGCTGCCACGGAAAGAGAGTGCTCTTTCGCCGGAGCAGTGCCGCGCTGCCGCGGATGTTGCCGTGACTCATCCACCAGGTGATGGTCGAGTCAAGCACCAAGACTTCGCCACCATTTGCGAGTGTTGCGTGCGTTGCAGGCGATGCGCTCCTCTGCGGAAAGGCGAACGACGTCTCGCCGTGCCTCGTGTCGGAGGTGAGCGGGATGTTGCCGTAGATGATCCCCCTCGGCGGAGCCATCGGTGAGACCTCGATAGCGCCCGACAGGTTACGAACGGCTCCTGCGCCATCCCGAATGTGCCAGGTGCACAGATACTCGTCCGGCTCGAAGTCGAGGCTCAGCACTGGCTTCTTCAACACCGCTCCTGCAGGTCGTTGCGGATCTTGAGGTTCAGCCGATGTTAAGTGTGCGGTCGCCGAGGGGGTGCGTCGTCGAATCGAAGAACAAGATCGTGTGGCCGGGTAGCGCCTCGATGATGCGGCTCTTGGTGGCGATGATCGCGTCAGCCCTCGACGAGGGGCGTAGGGCAACGGCGATCTTTTTGCGCTTGCCGTCCAAGAGCGCCTCAATGATGTGCTCATCTTGCGTGGACAGGCTGTGTCCGAACACGACGGTGTTCTGCTCATCGTCGCGTAGCCGGTCGAGGCAGAACGACAGGTAGGCGGAGCGGCTGATGGTTCGAACCTTCGAGGCTGAGTTCCCCTCGCTGACGAACAGCGGCCGCTTGTCGCTGGTCGCGGAGTAGTTCCGCAGCACGCGCGTTAGGTTGCCGCCGTCGGCGTTGGTCCATTTGCCGTCAATGCCGGTGCTGTCGCTCTGCCAGAGGTGGAGCGCGCCGTGCAAGTAGTGGATGAGGGTCGTTCCGGCGGTGGCGTTGGTGTTGGCTGGGTCGAAGTCGTGGCCGGGGTTCCAGAAGTAGTCCTTGGTGTTCACGGAGGGATCTGACTGAAGCAGGGACCAGTACACGCAGAGGTCGTAGTTCGTGGTGAACACGTTGTCGTGCTCGGCGATGCTGGTAGCGATGGCCGTGTGAGTCGGGACGGGAAAGTCGTTCCAGTCAACATGGGCGGCGCTGACGGCCGACAGAAGTGCGTCGCGCACCTCGCCGTAGGTCGCTTCCACTTCAGCGACGTCATCACCGAGAGCCTTGAGGACGATCCTGGCGTGGTGAAGGCATTCGAGGACTGTCTCGAAGTTTGTGGTGTCCAGTTCGTCGAAGATGCTCTCAGCAGGTCCTGCAAGGTCTCCTTGGTCGCTGGCTTCGCTGAACAGACTGTCGTAGGCGAAGCCGGACCAAAGGTTGATACTCAAGCCGTTCCCTATGAGCAGGGTTGGCCACTCATCGGACGAGTAGGTCTGCCAGTCCGGCAGTTCGTCCGTGACCCTCTTCTCAGCCCGCAAATCGTCCCCCTGGTCACCGAGCCATCTCGGAGACCATTGTCTCGTAGGGACAACCTGAGTGAGACAACTTTTGCGGACTGGTCTTGCGAGACCCGAGGTCGCGCTCACCGGGGAGTGCTGATCCCCGCGCGGTCGGTGTCGCGTTCGACGATGGTCTGCGAACACATCAGTCGGTCAGCCCTCGGAGAGGATGCAGCGACATTCGTGGCCGAACCGGTAACACCCTGAGTCGTGAATACGCATACCCTCCGCCCGCAGAGCCGCAACCAGTCGGTTACCTTCTGGAGAGTTGAAGGCCTCGGGCGAGTTGATGACGTGGAACTCCGCGAACCTTGAGGTGATCCATCGCAGGGCGCTCTTTGCGTGGCCTTGTCCCCTTGCTTCCGGCAGCGTCTCGACGTGTGCAAGTTCGAGGCGGCGGCTGTCAGGCTCGCAGTTGAACTGTGCCCACGCGACCCGGTTGCCGTGGACGTCGACGCGCAGGTGCTTGTCGCGCTCGTCGCCAGTGAGGACGAAGGTTCGTTCGACGTTGTTCGTACAGCCCACCGAGTCATTGAAGCGTGCAAGAGCGTTCTGCAGCCTCGAACACGCTGAGAATGGCTCGGGTCCTCTCGATAGGTGAGGAACCACACGGGCTGGCTAAGCAGGCCGACAATCGGGGCGTATGCCCGCCACCGCATAAGGGTGACGGTCGAGGACTTCCGTTGCCGTGGTCAACCCTTTGTCCCGACAGCCAACTGGTGGGCGTCGAAACGCCACAGGCGGACCTCTTTGGTGATGTATCGGATGGGGCTGACCTCCTGGCTCCGTTCTGACACAACATGTGCCGCCCGACCGAACACCACCGGGCGGCACATGTTGCAGTCACTTCTTCGGAGGGAACCACCACGGCAGCAGCAAGCGGCGACCGGCCCACGTCCCCGCCGCTATCAACGCGATGAAGAGAACGGCGGACGCGGCATCCACTTGGTTGGTGGTGTCGTCGGCGAGAAGTGACGAGAGCAGCAGGTCCTGCCCCTGTTCGCCGGTTTCGGACGCCGCGCCGTAGACGACCACGGCGGAGGCCATGGCTGCGCACACCTTCCTGCCAGGACTGCGCGGCGGTGTCTTGTCGTCCTGCTTTGGGGTCGTGTCGTTCTGCTTGTCCGGGGTCGCGGTCTCTTGGTCGTTCGTCGTCATGGGTGTCGGCTTCTTCGGCCGTGTCGTGCTGGCTGGTGTTGGACTGAGCGGTGCTCGTGAGAGGGGGTGTCCGGCGAGGTGTGCCGCTTGCTCAGCCACCGTCCACGCCGCCTGATGTTCGGCAGTTGCTGCTCGGGTCTGACTTGTGTTCTCGCTTCGCTCTGTTCACGAGGCCCTATGCCTCCACCAGCCCGGCGCTGTGCTGGTCTGCACGTGAGTCATCGCGCCACCCACGAGGTCGAAAGGTCAGCAAGAACGGAGAGTGGCTGTCGGTGGTCTTCCGCATACTCGTCCGACTGCGCACTGTGCGTGGTTGGCTGCGAGGAGGCACTGATGGCGAAGCCCACCAACACCCGGGCTCTGGGTCTGTCGCTCGACCAGGCGGAGTGGGAGGAAGACAAGCAGGCCGCGGCGCACGTGGTGGTCGTGGACCACCCGGACGGGCGTCACTCTGCCGTCGGACCGTTTCCGACCCAACAGGAGGCAGGGGAGTGGTCGGCGGCTGCGATGCGTCGCGCGCGAGAGCAGGGCATCACCTTCACGGGCATTGGAGTTGCCGCTGTGCACCAGTCGTGTGGGCAGCCGCTCCCCGGTGCCGCAGTCGCGCAGGCGGACGCGATGCTCGCTGACATCGCTGACGCCTTCAACGTGCCCGAGCCGACCGGTCCTCGCCCTGTCACCGCTACGACTGCCCACGTGGTGCTCGTCGAGTGGGACTCAGGCGCGCGCACCGTGGTCGGCATCTTCTTCGAGGGCCAGGAAGCCGTGGACTGGGGCGAGATTGCTGCCGGGGCCGCGGAGCGGGGGGAGGCGCCCATCTATTACCTCGCTGCTGCACCGGTGTTCACCCCGAGTGGGGTCCCTCTTGACGGGCACATCTACACCGACGTCCTCGACAACTTCCTCACCTAACCGCGAGCACAAGCGCAGCAAGGGCCGCAACCCAAATGTCGTTGCGGCCCTTGCTGCGTCTCCGAGGAGTGAGAGTCAGGCGCCGTCTCTCCAGAGCGACGCGAGGACCTCAACTTCCTTACAGGCCATAAACACGTCCTCTAGTGCACCCCACTTGACCTCCTCACCGTCTACTCCCGAAGTGAGGCGGCTTCGTGCCGTGCGGGTCAAACGCTCTACGGCCCGCAGGAGGTCTTCCACCTCGTCGAAGGCTGGGTCCCGTCGCCTTGGGCGCGGGGAGGCACGGGGCCTGATGAAGTCGAGGTGCGCGGACCGACGTTGGCGGCATTCCTGACAGGCTCGCTGGCTGCCCGTCAGGATGGTCTGGCAGTACGGACACCATCGGGTTCCGTCGGCGGCACGTCGAGTCAGCCCACGGCCGCGACGCACTGGTGTCCCATCTGGATGCTCCATCGTCTCGATGGCAAACGGCTCCAACGGCTCAGGATGACGGTCTATTCGCAGCCGCAGTACTTCGGAGGTGGCATAGCGCCGTGTTGTTGTCACGGGCGGCGTCCTTGCAGCGTGCGGGCTGTCTTCGTGACCTCGTCGAGCCGGTCGATGGCGTCGACCCAGTCGCGCATCGTGCGGTCTCCATAAGCGAGCATTCCGCGGTTGTTCTGTGACGTGGCCCGGCTCAGAGCCAGCATCACGCCGTCGATAGCGCCGAGCAGGTCTTCAATGGCGCGCTCTGTGGACAGGCGTTCGGTCTGACCTTGAGCGTTGGTCCTTTCTCGGGCTTGCGCCTCGGTGGCCCTGTGAGCGGCGCGTCGACGGTCTCGACAGTCATCGCACGCACCCGCACGGCCGGTCAGAGTGGTTTGGCAGAAGGGACACCACCGGGTCCCGTCTGGTGACTTCCGGACGAGCGACCGACCCTGCCCCGGTGCCGACGCGTCTATCTGGTGCGGCTCCAGTGGGTCGGGCTGGAGACCAGATGACATGGCGCGCACTCGGGAGGGCGGGTAGCGACGGCCGGGCGAGAGAGACACGGGGATGGCGGCTTTCGACGGATAGTTCGTGGGTGACAACCACTCACTCCGCAGATGTTCCGCACGGCTTTGACCTGCGGAAACACCTCAAAGGCGAGGGGTTCACCTAATTCTGGAGCACGACAGCCGTCGACAACTCCGGCTTGCGGATACTTCCCCGGATTCGTGACCAGCACCACTCGGCCGAGGCACCTTTCTCCTCGTCACCAGGCAAGCAACCAGCCAGCCAGGGACACCACGAGAAGGAGACGCAAGATGTCCAAGAACAAGACCCGCGAGCGGAACAAGTTCGGCATGAACACCAACGTGATGGCGCGGGCCGCCGCTGACGGTCGACGTCGATTGGTCCGTACCCTGCAGGGCTCCACCGGGGTGCTCGCTGGATATGGCGTACTGGGACTCAACCCGTGGCTGCCTGAGTCACGTGAGCAAGCGGCCTTGTGGGCCAACACGGATGAGCAGGCACTCGCCGCCGCCCAACTGTTCGTCGCCGACGCTTCGATGGTGTCGCTGATTGATGCTGCGGCGCCGACGATGCCTGACCAGCCCCTTCGCGCAACAGACATCCCGACTGGTCCCGAACCAGGCGTGCTGTGGTTCGAGACGCCTCTTCCGGACCGCAGCGACATCGCGCCGCACGCGCCGATTCAGGCGCTGGCGTGGCAAACCCTCCCTGCTGGCCATCCCCTGCTCCGTGACGGGAGGGGGGCCTCGGTCGTGCTCACCGCGTGGGTCCGTACCAACGACTTCGCAGAGGCCATTGGTAACGCGGCGCCCGATGACGCCCCACGGCTTACGCCCTTCACGACAGTGGCGTGGGAAGTCGACACGCTGATTGGCACCGTGCACGGCGAAGTCCCAGTGGACGCCGGGAGTGTGCCCCTGTTCTTCCAGCGCGTGGCTGCGGCGTTCTGGACCCTTCTCTCGCAGCCCACGGTCACATCAAGCCGCAGGGAGCAGCCTCTGTCGTCTAGCGACCGGCGTCGGCATCGGCGCGCCGGGGTTGTCGACCCGAGCGCGGGGGTGCGTGTCATCACGCTGGCCACCCAGCAGCGTGCAGAGTCGGGAGGCACGGGACGTGCCCTCGTCAACCGTCACATCGTTCGTGGTCATTGGCGGAGGCAGTGGTACGCGTCGCTCGAAGAGCATCGCCACGTCTGGATTCACGCGTTCGTCAAGGGCCCTGCAGGGGCTCCCCTCTTGGGTGGCGAACGGGTCTTCGCTGCCCGCGGGAGTTCACGTTCGGCCACCGTCGCCTGACCTACCCACAACCACCGCTCCCTCCAGTAGAAGGACATCACTCGTGACCACCTCCACGCCCATCGTTCCCATGACCCACCATGTCTCGGGCTCCTGCTCCGCCGCCGAAAATGCGGTGGTAGTCCTCGTCAACGCCAGCACGGGACGGGAGGTTTTCGGGCCCTTCCCCACACTCACCCAGGCACAGACGTTTGCCCATAGGTCGCTTCCCAATCTTCCTGAGGAGGCCATCACGTTCCCTTGCCCTCGTGACTATGACAATGCGAAGTTCGCGTCGTGGCAGGTCGCCAGTGCCTGGGCTGTCGTTGATGGCGTACTCGATAAGTCCAGCAGTGGAGAGGGGGCCGCACACGTCGTGGTCGTGACCGCCCGCGACGGGACGGGGGCAGTTCGCGGACCGTTCCCCAGCCGCGGCAAAGCCCAGGCGTTCGCCGACAGCGTCGAGGCGGCACTTGACGGTCACGAAGGCGTCGTCGTGCCGCTACGCGACCGGAATGGCGACCGGATGGCTGGTGCAGCGTTCTGTGCCATCCTGACGGCTCTCGCCGACTGCGGCTGGCTGCTGCGTAGCGCTGTGCTGGGCATCGAGGGCCTCGCTATCAACGATGTCGGCGACATCGAGTGCACGGAGTGCGAGTACCTGCCCCTCATCGGCGTCTACGGCCACTTCTGCGGGAACGAGTACCGCGACCACTGGTGCTGAGGCAGTCAGTCACATGCCCACCAGTACCGGGTGTCCCTCGGGACGCCGGTGACCTACCCGCGAGCGAACAAGCCCCACCCAAACTGCTTGGGGGTGGGGCTTGTTCACGTCGCCGAGGCTTCGTTCGCGCAGCCAGTCCACCCGAGACAATCTCGGTGCCCCTGCCACCACGGGCAGTACACCAATTGGCGGACGTGCTCCGCTGGAAACGAATCAAGGCGGCTCTCACCCGGCCGAGACGCGTAGGAAACCATCCCCCACCAGTTGCCGCCATCGTCCTGCCGCCACGAACGCAACACACCAAACCGCCAGGCGTTCTCGACGAGCACCTCGACCTCTGACGACTGCCCAACCCTCACCACGCCACCCTAGGCTTTCGTCGAACATATGTGCGAAGGCGCTGTGCTGCCACTGGTGTCGGCGGCTGTGTTCACACTCAGCGTCTTCCACACCCCAGTCGCACTTCGTTCACGTCACAGGTGCGTGTGGCGGGCCGCGATGCGTTCGCGCAACACGGAGCCACACGAGT